>NZ_JAVWWA010000158.1:0-7646 GCF_036666375.1 Comamonas sp.
GGCCTGCTCTCCGGCGTGACCGGCGACAGCGGATTGCTGTCCGGCCTCACGGGCAGCCAAGGTCTGATCGGCGGTTTGCTGGGTGGCGGCGGCTTGCTCGGTGGCCTGCTCGGCACCAGCGCTTCGCAGTCCCTGGCCAGCGCCGACTCCGTGGAGCAGTCGATTGCCACGGCGATCAGCAGCCAGGCGGAAGCTGGCAGCGGCCTTGCCTCCATCCTGCCCCAGTCGCTGCATAACAACCTGCTCGCCTGATCGGCTCCATCCCAACGCCCATGTCGCCGCTCCACTGGAGCGACGGCGACATGGGCACGCAAGGACTCATATGTTGAACAACTATCCGCGCTACGCCTCCTTGCTGCTGGCCCTGGGCCTTGCCGCTTGCAGCACCACCACCGGCACATCGTCACAGCGCGTTGAAGGCACCTATGCTTTTGGCAAGCCGCCGCCGCCGGCGGCCCCCGTGGAGAAATCGCGCGTGGCACCGGTCACGGCCCAGCCGATCCAGGGGAAAAAAGGCCCGGACAACGTCGCCCACATTGTCTATTTCGACTTCGATTCGTACACGGTCAGGCCGACGGACAGGTCCATTGTCGAAAGCCATGCGCGCTGGCTGCGCAGCAATCCGCAGCAGTCGCTGGTGCTTCAAGGCCACACCGACGCGCGTGGCGGCATCGAATACAACCTCGCGCTGGGACACAAGCGCGCCGAGGCCGTGCGTTCCAGCCTGCAGTTGCTGGGCGTGGAGCCGCGCCGGATCGAAGCCGTGAGCTACGGCAAGGAACAGCTGGCCGACCCAGGCTCCAGCGATGCCGCACACCAGCGCAATCGCCGCGTCGAATTCGAGTATCGATGAACTGATCGAGCCACCTTGACCGCTTGCGTGTGAGGAAAGCCTTGATCCCCAAACGCCCCCCCACCACCGCGCTTGCCGCACAAAGCGCCCTGCGGCCCGGGCCCGCCCGGACCACGCTCTCCCTTCAGTTGAGCGCCAGCCTGCAGCACCTAGCGCAGCGCATCACGCTGCTGCCGGAGCCCTATTCGTGCTGCGTGCTGTTTTTCACGGTGGCCGCGCAAGGCGCGCGGAACTGCGTTTTCTTCGTGCGCAGAAGCACCCTGGAGGCCGCCTGGCGCGAAGGCACGACGCGCGTGCGCCAGTGGGCCTGGGCACGCCAGCTCAGCGCGGTCGAACTTCGTATCGATTGGCCCGATGAGATCGTGGTGATAGGCAGCCGCATGCCTGCGCTGGGTCAGTGGGGTCCGGCCTCGGCATGGGCGGTGGCGGACGACGATCTGGAGCATGCAGAACTGATACCGTCGCTGGAACCATCCAATGGGAGTCAGGGCGGTCCGCAAACGCATCTGAATCAGAGCGTTGCCGCCCCCAGCTTCCCGCTGCTTGCCGAGGTGAATCTGCTGCTGCGCCTTCAAGGCCTGCACATAGGCGAGGATGGTGTGCACACTCAACTGCCTGAAGTGGCGCCGGCGCAGCACATGCCATTGCCTGCACACCCGCCCGGAACATTCACCCTCAAGTCGAAGACCCAGTTCTGCGCGCAGCAGCCCCACGAGGGCGACGCCGCGCGCAGCTTCGGGTGCGATCGCCGCTGCGTGACCCATGCGCTGCTGCTGACGCAGCACCATATCGCGCAAACAGAACTCGCCCAGGGCGATGTGATCCACGCCATCGAGCGCGCATTCCACTGCGTGGAGAAAAACATCGACAGCCTGCGCACACACGAGGATGCTGCCTACATAGAGCAAACCATGTGCCTGTTGATTTTCACGCGCTATATCTCCAGCCGGAACACGGACGGGGCGTTCAACAATCTCATCCAGCACATGGAACGTCTTGCGCAGAACCTGAGTGCAATCAAAAAACTGCCCTACTCCGATGGGGAATCTTGAAGACTTCTTTCTTCCGGCAATTCAGCGAACGGAGATACCCATCATGGCGACCGACGGCCCACAGTGCACCAATAGAGTGATTTACCGCTGCGCCACCCGGATATGTATGTTGGTATTCCAAGGGTTTTCCATTAACCAAAACCAGTGATACGGCCTGCAGATAAAAAACCCTCATTTACTCGTTCTCTCGCATCCGCATAGACCGCAGTATCTGGCGCGTCGTGGGCATTCAATTCCTCTGGGACATCGTGTGGGTATACCTCATGGTTTTCCCGTATCCACAGCGTCGGCAACTGCACTGAGGGAGCGACAAATATCACTGCGTCATTTAATCAAAAACGAATTTATACGCGCAACAAAGAAAAAAATTCGCGCAAAAATCGCAAAAAACAAGCGTAAACACTTCAATTCAGGCGCATGTGCCCCAGCATTCCGCAGCCATACAGGCAACAAATCCTCTATGCATGCAGGACAAACGCCATAGTTGCGCTGCATATATTTAAATGAAAAAAACCATTGATAAAGAAAAACTATTTAGTGCGCAATGGATTTGCACCGGCAAACCCCATTCAGAAAACAGGTTGAAAAAACAACTAATTACTGTTTTACACTAAACAAAACATGATTAACATCAATACGCGATGACCGCAAAAGCGCCATGACAGCAAATTAAACGAAAGCTATCAGCAAAAGAAAATCATAGAAAACCGGTTTGCACCCAGCCAGATAACGGCCAGCGCCATTAACCGATAGAAACCGCCAGCCGCCCATGCTTCAATACCTGCTACCCCGCCAGCTACTGGCTGCCACCGACAAGGATGAGCAGACAGGCAAGACCTCAGGGTTTAGCTCGGCCATCAGGGATTCATTTGACAGATCGTCCCGTCATCTGCGTCGGGCGGCATGGTTGTCGTTGCCTATCAGTCTGCTGGGCCTATTGCCCTCGATTTTCATCCTGCAGGTCTACAACCGGGTTATCTCGCGCGGCGGCATCGCCACGCTCACCGCCATGGTCGCCGGCGTTCTGTGCTTTCTTTGCCTGGAGCTCTGGCTGCGCCGCCGGCGCGCGCTGGCACTGCGTGAAGCGGGGGCAACCATAGACCGCGAAGTCTCCCAATCGTTGATGAACTGCATGTTGCGCCATCCGCTGCTCACGCTCGAGCGACGCTCGGCCAGCCAATGGATGCAGCTGTTTCGCGATATCGGCACCATGCGCTCCTGCGTGTCGGGCGGCCTCGCGGCTTCCGTGCTCGATCTGCCGATGGCGCTGATCGCGTTGGTCGTGATCGGCATCATCGCCTGGCCCGTGCTGCCGGTGATCCTGGTGGCGATGCTGATCCTGGGCGTGCTCGCCTGGTGGTGGGCCGATGAAGTGCGCACTTCCCGGGTCGAGGAAATCGAGCAGGCGCGTTTGCTCGACCGCGGAACGGCCGAGATCTGCAACGCGCGCTCCACGCTCAAGGTGCTGGGCTACGACGCCGCCGCCAAGCAGTCCTGGCAATCGGGCTACGACCGCTGGCTGGGCGAGAGCTTTCGCAAGAACGGCGACATCGAAAATGCGCGTGAAACGGGCCATGTACTGCTGACTTTTTTCTCCGTTGCGGTCATCACCGTAGGTGCGATCGCGATCAACGCGCAGTGGATGAGCATAGGCAGCCTGATGGCTGTCAACCTGCTGTCGGGCAAGGCGCTGGGCCCCATCGCCCAGCTCGCGAGCAATTGGCGCTCGCTGGCGCGCGCCAACGAAGCCACGGCGCGGCTGCAGGAAGTGCTGCGCGAGCCGCTCGAACCCGAGGCCCAGACCATAGAGCCGCCGCGCCCGCGCGGCGCCTTCCGGCTCGACAACGTGAGCTTCCACTACCCTTCAGGCCATGTCGCGCTTGAGCAGGTCTCGCTGCAGATGGGACCGGGGGGAATCCATGTCATCGTGGGCCGCAACGGCGCCGGCAAATCCACGCTCGCCAAGCTGCTCGCGGGACTGTACCAACCGACGCAAGGCAGCCTGTTCATTGACGAGTACGACATGGCGCAGTTCTCGCGCAACGACCTGGGACGCTGGGTGGGCTGCCTGCCCCAGCAGTCCTACTGGTTCAGCGGCCCCATCATAGACACGCTGCGCATGGTCAACCCGGACGCCGACAGCAACCGGATCTTTGTCGCCTGCCGGCTTTCGGGCGCGCACAACTTCATCAGCCGCCTGCCCAACGGCTACCAGACCGAGCTGGGTGAAGGCGGCGCCGGCCTGTCCGCGGGCGAGCTGCGCAAGCTGGGCCTGGCTCAGCTGTTCCTGCGCAATCCCTCGGTGCTGATTCTGGACGAGCCCAGCAACGACCTCGACTTCGAAAGCGAGACCGAGCTGCTGCAGACGCTCAGGCAGATCGCGGTCAAGCACACCATCATCGTCGTGACCCATTCGCTGCGCGTGGCCTCGCTCGCCCAGCATATCTATCATGTGCGCGGCGACGGCCAGGTGGACCATGGCACGCCCGAGAAAATGCTGCCCGAACTGTTCGGCGTCGCGCGCGCTGGCAGCGCCAGCCCCGTAGCCGATGCGCCGGTCACAGGCGGCGCGGCGGCGCAAACTTCCCAAGTGGCGGTGTAACGATGAACGCGCCCCAGGAACTCCCCGAAGTGCTGCGCGCCGCGCAGCAGGCAGGCGCGGCAGACGCGAGCCCTCCTGCGCGCGGCAAGCGGCTCGTGAGCCGGCAACGGCTGCTGATCGCCGCGCTCGCGCTGCTGGTTCTGGTCGGCCTGTTCTATCCGGTCGAGAACGTGGTGGTCGCCAGCGGCCAGGTCATTCCCTCGGACCGAGTGCAGTCCGTGCAGCATCTTGAAGGCGGCATCGTGACCCTGGTGCATGTGAAGGAAGGCCAGACCATCGCCAAGGGCGACCCCATCCTGGAAATTGACCTGGGCGGCACCAGTCTCAACCTGGAGCAGCTCACCGCGCGCAGCGCCACGGCCCAGGCCGTCAGGACGCGGCTGTCCGCGGAGAGCCAGGGCCTCAAGCTCGATGCCAAGCATTTTCCGGCCGAAGTCGACGCGCGCATCGTGCGCTCCGAACTCGGTGCATTCAGCGCGCGCGAACTCGAATTCCGCGGCGGCCTGGCATCGTCTCAGGCCTTGCTCGCCCAGTCGCGCGGCGACGTGGCCCAGGTCCAGGCGCGCATCCAGGGGCTGGAGAACAGCCTGCGCCTGTACGAACAGGAAGCGGCGATCGCCAACCAGCTTGCAGCCGAGCAGCTCATAGGCCAGCTCGAAGTCATCGACAAGCAGCGCGCGCTCGAGCAGGTGCGCGCCGACCTTGCGGCCGCGAGGCAGAGCCTGGTGAGCAACCGCGCCAAGGTCGAGCAGGCCCAGGCCAAGCTGATGGAAACCCAGGGAGCGTTTCGTCGGCGCGCTTCCGACGAGCTGGCGCAGACCGAACGCGAGCTGATGAGCCTGTCGGAAGACCTGTCGCGCGCCCAGAGCCAACGCACGCGCACCGTGGTGCTCGCGCCCACCGACGGCATCGTCAAGGGTCTGCGCAGCGCGGGCGCGGGCTGGGTGGTCAAGCCCGGCGAGCCGATTCTCGAAATCGTGCCGGACAAGGACGAGGTCGTGATCGAGGCGCGGCTGAACCCGTCGGACCGCGGTTATGTGCGCGTAGGCCAGCTCACCAAGGCCAAGATCACGGCCTACGACTATCTTCGCTACGGCTTTGTCGAAGGCGAAGTCCGGCTGGTCTCGGCCGATGCGGACCGCGACCCCAGCCGCCCCGATTCGCCCTCGTACTTCCGCATCCAGGCCAGTCTTCTGCAACCCTGGGTGGGCCGCACCGACAACCGCATCACCACCGGCATGCAGGCCGAACTGGACCTGCTGGTGGGCCATGAGCCGTTCATCTGGTATCTGCTGCGTCCCGTGCTGCATATCCAGAGCGAAGCGTTCCGGGAGCCATGATGATGACTGCCACCCGCATCGCTCATGGATCTTCGGCGCTGGGGCTGATTGCCTGCCTGCTGGCCTGGCCCGCGGCCGCGGCCGCGCAGTCGTCGCCGGACAGCCTGGCCGCGTCCGTGCTGGTGGCGGCGCACAGCCTGCCCGCACCGACTGCGCGCCTGCCGTCGAATGCTGCGCCGCTGCAGCTCGCGCAGCAGCTCACGCCCGGCTCGCTGGCTGTCAATCAGTCGCAAAAGCAGTTGCTGCAAGCCGTGTACGGCATGCTCGACGCCCACCCCGATGTGCTCAAGGCGCGGGCCGCGCTCGAGTCCGCGGGACATGACCTGAATTCGGCGAAGAACGCGCGCTGGCCCAGCTTCAAGGTCGGCACCTCGTCCGGCAATGCGTCGATAGGCCAGGGCCAGCGCCGCGAAACGTATACGGCCGTCAATGCCGAAGTCCGCGTGAACCTGCTCGACGGCGGGGCGATAGGCGCGGGCATACGCTCGGCCGAAGGAATGGAAGCCGCGCAGGACAGCGTGCTCTACAGCGCGCGGCAGAACGTCCTGCTCGAAGCGCTGACGGCGCTGCTTGAGCTGCACCGCTTCGAGCGCAAGGCCCAGGTCGCAGCGGAATCGGCCGAGACCATAGGCCAGCTCGCGCATGTGGAGCAGCGCCGGGCCGAGCTGGGCGCGGTCGGCCGCAACGATCTGCGCCGCGCGGCATCGCGCCGCGCCAGCGCACTCGCCCAGCAGCACGAGCTGCAGTCGCAGCGCATGGATGCCGTGGCGCGCTTCACGCGCTATTTCAATTACTCGCCCACGGGCACCGCGCTGCCCGAGCTCGCAGTGCCCGAATACTGGATGCCCGCGAGCGAGCAGGCCGCGCTGCAGGCGTCGGAAACCCATAGCTCGGAGCTGCGCGAATCGCGCCATCTGATCGAGCGCGCGACCGCCGAAGTCGAGCGCAGCAAGGCCCAGCGCTTTCCCACGCTGGCCGGGGTCGTCGCCCATACAAAGGACCCCAAGGGCGTGATCTACAACGAAGGCACGCGCTACGGTCTGGAGCTGAACTGGAACTTCGGCAACGGCTTCGAGCTGCGCGACCGCATTCTCAAGGCGATCAACGAATTGCAGGCCCAGGAAGCGCAGCAGGAAGCCGTGCGCCGCCAGGTGCAGGAAGCGGCCTCGGCCGCCTGGGGCCGCTGGCAGGCCGGGCGCGAGCGCGAAGCCCAGTTGACCGATGCGGTGCGCGAAGCGCGCACGGCCTTCGAAGGCTATCGCCGGCTGCTGGAAGTCGGCCGCGGCAGCCTGGCGCAGGTGCTCGATGCCCAGCTGGACATGCAGCGCCTGATGCTCGATGAGGCCGACGCCCTTTACGACCAGCGCATCAACGGACTGCGGCTGGTGCGCACCACCGGCCAGCTGCTGCCGCGCGAACTGCCCGAGCATTGGCTGGACCGGCTGTTCGATCAGCCCACGCTCAGCCGCGTTCCCGGCACCCCGACACCGCCGGCTCCGTTGCCCGCCTATGCCGACGCGGCACTGACCGACGCCACCGCCTTGCTGGGCCAGCGCCTGCAGCTGCGCCTCGAGACCCGGCTCGACGCCAGGCTGCATGCCCTGCCCGACAACGCTCCCATCAACCACGCGCTGCGATGGTGATGCCATAGGTTTCCACAGCGGCAGCGAGCGCTAGCCCATCGCCCGCCTCCCCGCTTTCAATCCATGGGCCTGTCTTTTGAATGGAATCAAGATGACCAATCTCATCCAACGCTTCTGGAATGACGAAGAAGGTGCTACCGCCATTGAGTACGGGCT
>NZ_JAVWWA010000159.1:0-7535 GCF_036666375.1 Comamonas sp.
AGCACGTAGATCAGCGAAGTGTCCTTGACCAGCGTGATGGTCTCGTTGCTCATGGGCGGCAGGATGCGCGGCCATATCTGCGGCAGCACGATGCGGCGCATGGTCTGGCCATAGGTCAGGCCCAGCACTTTTGCACCCTCGTACTGGCCACGGTCTATCGACTGTATGCCCGCACGGAAGATTTCCGCGAAGTAGGCAGCGTAATTGAGCGAGAAGGCGACAACAGCAGCGGGAAAGTCGTCAAAGCGGACACCGATCACGGGCACGAACGGCAGCGCGAAGTAGATGAACAGCATCTGCAGCATCAGCGGCGTGCCGCGCATCAGCCAGATATAGCCGTTGACCAGCCGCGCCAGCGCGCGAAAGCGCGAGACGCGCGCCAGCGCCAGCGCCAGCCCCAGCGGCACCGCCAGGACCAGCGTCACCACGAACAGCTTCAGTGTGACCAGCGCCCCCTGGGACAGGGGCCCCAGGAGGGAGAGAACGTATTCCATGCAATTGCCTTGTGGTCCAGAAACGCAAAACACCGGCAGGCCTATGAGGGCGCAGCCGGTGCCTGGCGCTGGACTGTCTGCTTACTTGATGATGTCCTTGCCGAACCACTTGGTGGCAATTTCTGCGGCCTTGCCGTCCTTCTTCATTTCAGCCATGGAGGCTTCGAGCTTGGTCAGCAGTTCCGTGTCTTCCTTGCGCAGGCCCACGCCGTATTCCTCGACACCGAAGTTCTCGTCGAGCACGCGGTACTCTTCGGCCTTCTTGGCGACGTGGAAGCGGCCCACGACTTCATCGACCACCACGGCATCGAGACGGCCTGCGGACAGGTCCATCAGCGCGGTGATGTTGTCGCCGAAAGTCTTCAATTCCTTGAAGCTCTTGGCCACGGCTTCGTCCTTCTTGATCGCGTCGACGGCCGAGCTGCCGTCCTGCGCGCCCACGACCTTGCCCGCCAGATCGGCCTTGGTCTTGATGCCGCCGTTGGCCAGCACCACGATGATCTGGTGGTTTTCCATGTAGGGCGTGGAGAACGCGATCTTTTCCTTGCGCTGCTCGGTGATGGTCAGGCCGTTCCACAGCATGTCCACGCGCTTGCCCGCGAGTTCGGCTTCCTTGGCGCTCCAGTCGATGGGCTTGAACTGCATGTCCAGGCCCATGCGCTTGCCGGCTTCGCGGGCGAGGTCGATGTCGAAACCGACCAGTTCGTTCTTCTCGTCACGGAAGCCCATGGGCGGGAAGTTGTCGTCCAGGCCGACCACCACCTTGGTCACGGCAGCCGCAGGCGCAGGCGCCACATCGGTGGCAGGCTTGGGCTCATTCTTGCCACAGGCAGCCAAAATGGCGCTCAGGGCCAGCATCGCGACGAGATTACGTTTTTTCATGGCGGTAAAAATGAGGAAACACGGCAAAAGCAGTGTGCGAGAGGCGCGCGCTGCGCCTGCCGACATGCAAGGGAGGCAGCTATTGTCGCCCAGACCTGCTCAAAACGCATAAGGGCGCGTCAAACCTCCCCTGGTTTCACTTGTGTTTTCAACCACCATGCCACCATCTGAACGTATCTTCATGGATCCCGCAACGATACGGGCCTATCGCGAGACCGATTACATCGTCCACGCCGGGCCGGACTTCGTGCTGCGCATCGACCAGCCCTGTGCTGCGCTGGCCACGTACTACACGCGCCGTCATATCGCCGCGGGCTGCGTGATCACGGCCTGGAATCCCTTTAGCCAGCCTTTGCCCCATGCCGAGAATCAGGCGCGCCAGGCCCGGCTGGAGCAGGAGTTGCAACAGGCCGGCTGGCATTGGCTGCCTGCCGTGGGCCGGCATCCTACCAATGGCTGGCCGCCTGAAGCCGGCTGCCTTGTCGAAGGAATGAGCGAACAAGCGGCAAGCGAATGGGGCCGGACCTACGAACAGAACGCCGTGGTCTGGTGCGGAGCGGACGCCATCCCACGCCTGCGACTGCTTCGCTAAATAACGGCACATGACGTAAGCATCACAAAGAAGCTATCCCGCCCCCGCCCTTCTGGCTGCGCCTGGCGCGCGCAGGGCCCGGGCTGGCCGGAGTGCCGAAGGACACGGAGGCTTCGTCATCTGACTCGCCGCGGTTGTCCGAGCGCAGCGCCGCAGGCGCGTAGCGAGTTCCGCGGCGCAGCCCGGGACCGAGCACGACAGGTTGCCCGGAGCGCAGCGCAGGGTCGCAGACAGCAGGGCTCGCCTTTCTTTTGGGTACTTTTCTTTGGCGAAGCAAAGAAAAGTACCTCGGCTGCCGGGCCGAGACCCGGCTC
The DNA here is from genome assembly GCF_036666375.1 of Comamonas sp. GTDB lineage: Bacteria > Pseudomonadota > Gammaproteobacteria > Burkholderiales > Burkholderiaceae_C > Comamonas. The sequence continues at coordinate 2,283 of NZ_JAVWWA010000159.1, forward strand.
CTGCCCGCAGAAAAAGCATGCTGTGAAAGCGAAAAAGGCACCCCCTAACGGAAGCGCCTTTTGGCGGGGCCTAAGTAGCTCAGCGCGGCAGCGTGCTCTTGCCCATCAGGAAGGCATCGACCGCACGCGCGGCCTGGCGGCCTTCGCGTATCGCCCAGACGACCAGCGACTGGCCGCGGCGCATGTCGCCGGCGGCAAACAGCTTGGGCACGCTGGTGGCGTAGCCCACGGCGGCGTCGGTCGTGGCCTTGGCGTTGCCGCGCTGGTCCTTCTCGACGCCAAACGATTCCAGGATGGACGCCACCGGGCTCACAAAGCCCATCGCCAGGAACACCAGGTCGGCCTTGAGGATCTGCTCGGAGCCAGGAACTTCGGTCATCTTGCCGTCCTTCCATTCCAGGCGCACGGTCTTGACGCCCGTGAGCTGGCCCTTCTCGCCGAGAAATTCCTTGGTGCCGATGGCGAACTCGCGCTCGCAGCCTTCGTCATGGCTGGAAGAAGTACGCAGCTTGTAGGGCCAGTAGGGCCAGACCAGCGGCTTGTTTTCCTGCTCGGGCGGCATGGGCATCAGCTCGAACTGCGTGACGCTCACGGCGCCATGGCGGTTCGAGGTTCCGACGCAATCGCTGCCGGTGTCGCCGCCGCCGATCACGATCACGGTCTTGCCGTCGGCGCGGATCTGGTTCTTGAGCTTGTCGCCGGCGTTGACCTTGTTCTGCTGGGGCAGGAACTCCATGGCGAAATGCACGCCATTGAGTTCGCGGCCGGGAACGGGCAGGTCACGCGACTGCTCGGCACCGCCGGACAGCAGCACGGCGTCGAATTCGGCCATCAGCTTTTCGGGTGAGACGGTTTCCTTGGCCCAGTTGGTGACCTTGGAGTCCTTGCCCAGGCCTTCGGCGCCCGCAACCAGCACGCCGGTGCGGATGACCACGCCTTCGGCTTCGAGCTGCTTGGCGCGCAGGTCGATGTGCGACTTCTCCATCTTGAAGTCGGGAATGCCGTAGCGCAGCAGGCCGCCGATGCGGTCGTTCTTCTCGAACAGCGTCACGCTGTGACCGGCGCGCGCCAGCTGCTGGGCCGCGGCCATGCCGGCCGGGCCGGCGCCGATGATGGCCACGGTCTTGCCGGTCTTGACGGCAGCGGGCATGGGCTTGACCCAGCCTTCGGCCCAGGCGCGGTCGATGATCGCGTGCTCTATGCTCTTGATGCCGATAGGCGCGGCGTTGATGTTCACCACGCAGGCGGCTTCGCAGGGCGCGGGGCAGATGCGGCCCGTGAACTCGGGGAAGTTGTTGGTGCTGTGCAGCACCTTGATCGCGTTCTCCCAGTCGCCGCGATACACCAGATCATTGAAATCCGGAATGATGTTGTTGACCGGGCAGCCGTTGTTGCAAAACGGCGTGCCGCAGTCCATGCAGCGCGCGCCCTGCACCTTGGCCTGCTCGGGCGTCAGCGCGATGACGAACTCTTTGTAGTTCTTGAGGCGATCGGCAACGGGTTTGTAGCCCTCTTCGATGCGCTCGTACTCCAGAAAACCGGTGGCTTTTCCCATGATGAAACTGTCCTTGAATGATTGGCGAATGGCTTTGGCTTGTCGGGCGATCAAATGGCCACGACTGGCTCGGACTCTGTAGCTAGTTCTGCTTTCGCAGCAATGGCTTCCTTCGCTTTTCGTTCATGGATTTCAGACAGGGCACGCTGGTATTCGGACGGGAACACCTTGACGAACTTGGCACGCGCCGCGGCCCAGTTGTCGAGCAGCTCGCGCGCCCGCTTGGAGCCGGTCCAGCGGCTGTGGGCTTCGACCAGCGCACGCAGCTGCTGTTCGTCGCTTTCGCCGCGGTGCCAGATGCCCGGGTTCACGGTGGTCGCGAATTCGCTGTGCGGCAGCACCTTCTCGAGCGTCACCGACGCGGTGTTGCAGCGCTGGGCGAACTTGCCGTCCTCGTCATACACATAGGCCACGCCGCCGCTCATGCCAGCCGCGAAGTTGCGGCCGGTCTTGCCCAGCACCACCACGGTGCCGCCGGTCATGTATTCGCAACCATGATCGCCCGTGCCTTCGACCACGGCCGTCGCGCCCGACAGGCGCACCGCGAAACGTTCGCCGGCCACGCCGCTGAAGAAGGCTTCGCCGCTGGTCGCACCGAACATCACGGTGTTGCCGACGATGGTGTTGGACACCGAAGCGCCGCGGAAGGCATGGCTGGGGCGCACGATGATGCGGCCGCCCGACAGGCCCTTGCCGGTGTAGTCGTTGGCGTCGCCGGTGACGTTGAGCGTGATGCCCTTGCACAGGAAGGCGCCGAACGACTGGCCGCCCGTGCCTTCGAAGTGGATGCGGATGGTGTCATCCGGCAGACCTTCGGGATGCGAGCGCGTCACGGCGCCCGACAGCATCGCGCCGACCGAACGATTCACGTTGCGCGCGACTTCCATCAGGCGCACGGGTTCGCCGTTCTCGATCGCGGGCTTGCAGCGCTCGATCAGCTTGACGTCGAGCGCCTTGTCCAGCAGGTGATCCTGCGTGTCGACATGGAAACGCGGCACGTCGGCGGGAACGATGGGCTGGGCAAACAGGCGGCTGAAGTCCAGGCCCTGGGCCTTCCAGTGCTCCAGGCCCTTGCGGGTGTCGAGCAGGTCGGAGCGACCGATCAGGTCGTTGAACTTGCGAATGCCCAGCTGGGCCATGATCTGGCGAACTTCTTCGGCAACGAAGAAGAAGTAGTTCACGACATGCTCGGGCTTGCCGCTGAATTGCTTGCGCAGCACGGGGTCCTGCGTGGCCACGCCCACGGGGCAGGTGTTCAGATGGCACTTGCGCATCATGATGCAGCCTTCGACCACCAGCGGAGCGGTGGCGAAGCCGAACTCGTCGGCGCCCAGCAGCGCGCCGATGACCACGTCGCGGCCGGTCTTCATCTGGCCGTCGGCCTGGACACGCACGCGTCCGCGCAGGCGGTTGAGCACCAGCGTCTGCTGGGTTTCGGCCAGGCCGATTTCCCAGGGACCGCCAGCATGCTTGATGGACGACAGCGGCGAAGCGCCGGTGCCGCCGTCATGGCCGGCAATCACGATGTGGTCGCTCTTGCACTTGGTGACGCCCGCGGCAATCGTGCCGACGCCGATTTCGGACACCAGCTTGACCGAGATGTCGGCATGCGGGGCCACGTTCTTCAGATCGTGGATCAGCTGTGCCAGATCTTCGATCGAGTAGATGTCATGGTGCGGTGGGGGCGAGATCAGACCCACGCCCGGCACCGAGTGGCGCATGCGGCCGATGTATTCGGTGACCTTGCCGCCGGGCAGCTGGCCGCCTTCGCCGGGCTTGGCGCCCTGGGCCATCTTGATCTGGATCTGGTCCGACGACGACAGGTACTCGGCGGTGACACCGAAGCGGCCCGACGCGACCTGCTTGATCTTGGAGCGCAGCGAATCGCCGTCCTGCAGCGGAACATCGACTTCGACCTGGTCGGCGCCGATCACCGAACCCAGGGTCTCGCCCTGCTTGATCGGGATGCCCTTGAGTTCGTTGCGATAGCGCTTGGGATCCTCGCCGCCTTCGCCGGTGTTGCTCTTGCCGCCGATGCGGTTCATGGCCACGGCCAGCGTCGCATGGGCTTCGGTCGAGATCGAGCCCAGCGACATCGCGCCGGTCGCGAAACGCTTGACGATCTCCGCCGCGGATTCGACTTCGTCCAGCGCGATGGCCTGGGCCGGGTCGCCCTTGAACTCGAACAGGCCGCGCAGCGTCATGTGGCGCTGGCTCTGGTCGTTGACCAGCTGGGCGTATTCCTTGAAGGTGCTGAAGTTGTTCGAGCGCGTCGCGTGCTGCAGCTTGGCAATCACGTCGGGCGTCCACATGTGCTCCTCGCCGCGCGCGCGCCAGGCGTACTCGCCGCCGGCTTCGAGCATGGTCTCGAGCACCGGGTCGTCGCTGAACGCGGCCAGGTGGTTGCGAATGGTTTCCTCGGCGATCTCGAAGACACCGATGCCTTCGATGCGGCTGGCCGTGCCAGTGAAGTACTTGTCGACGGTGTCGGTGCTCAGGCCAATGGCCTCGAACAGCTGCGCGCCGCAGTAGCTCATGTAGGTGCTCACGCCCATCTTGGACATGATCTTCGACAGGCCCTTGCCGATGGCCTTGACGTAGTTGTAGACGGCCTTCTCGCCCGACAGGTCGTCGGGCAGGTCCTTGCCCATGTGCAGCAGGGTTTCCATCGCCAGGTAGGGATGGACGGCTTCGGCGCCGTAGCCGGCAAGCACGGCGAAATGGTGGATTTCGCGCGCCGTACCGGTTTCAACGACCAGACCGGCGGTGGTGCGCAGGCCTTCACGCACCAGGTGCTGGTGAATGGCCGACAGCGCCAGCAGCGCGGGAATCGCGACCTGGGTGGCCGACAGCGCACGGTCGCTGATGATCAGGATGTTGGCGCCGCCGCGGATCGCATCGACGGCCTGGGCGCACAGCGAAGCCAGCTTGGCTTCGACGCCCTGCTTGCCCCACGACAGCGGGTAGGTGATGTCGATGGTCACGCTCTTGAACTTGCCCTGGGTGTGCTGCTCGATGTTGCGCAGCTTGTCCATGGCTTCGAAGTCGAGCACCGGCTGGTGCACTTCGAGGCGCATCGGCGGGTTGACCTGGTTGATGTCCAGCAGGTTGGGCTTGGGGCCGATGAACGACACCAGCGACATCACGATCGCTTCGCGGATCGGGTCGATGGGCGGGTTCGTCACCTGGGCGAACATCTGGCGGAAATAGTTGTACAGCGGCTTGTTGCGGTCCGACAGCACGGCCAGCGGGCTGTCGTTGCCCATCGAGCCCACGCCCTCCTCGCCCTTGGCGGCCATGGGGGCCAGCAGGAACTTGATGTCTTCCTGCGTGAAGCCGAAGGCCTGCTGGCGCTCGAGCAGCGGCAGCGTGGCGACGGGCGGCTGGACCGAACCCTTGCCGCCGACATCGTCGAGCTTGATGCGCAGGTTCTCGATCCACTGCTTGTAGGGCTTGGTGTTGACGATGTTGGCCTTGAGCTCCTCGTCTTCGATCAGACGGCCTTGCTCCAGGTCGATCAGCAGCATCTTGCCGGGCTGCAGACGCCACTTGCGGATGATCTTGCTGTCGGGCACGGGCAGCACGCCGACTTCGGAAGCCAGGATCACGAGGTCGTCGTCGGTGATCACATAGCGCGAAGGACGCAGGCCGTTGCGGTCCAGCGTGGCGCCGATCTGGCGGCCGTCGGTGAACACGAT
>NZ_JAVWWA010000160.1:0-7516 GCF_036666375.1 Comamonas sp.
TGGTCAAGGCCGCCAAGGGCCTGCTGCGCAAGAAGGACGCCGCGGCCGAAGAAGCCGCCGCGCCTGCGGCGTCCAGCAGGCTCTCGACGCCCCACTCCTCGGGCGAGCAGGCGCTGCAGCTGATCCAGTCGCTCGAAGGCCGCATACGCCAGCTCGAACAGGGCCAGCAGCAGTCGGCCGAGCTGATCCAGCAACTCGCGGAGCAGAACGCCCAGGTGATACGCACCGTCGACCTGCTGCGCACCGGCGCCCAGCGCCTGGCCTGGGCCTGCGGCGTGCTGGGGGTGACCGTGGTCGGACTGGCGATCGCGCTGTGGCGCATGGGTTGAGCAGCGCGCCCGCCCCAAAAACAGAAAACGGCCTCAGGGCCGTTTTTTTATTGCGCAGTCCATGAACTGGCGCGCCCCAACTCGGGAAGCACGTCAGAAATCATCTGCGCCCATTGCCAGATTTTCAAAGCGCGTCTGGTTCTTCTGGAAGAACAGCTTCACGGTACCCGTGGGTCCGTTACGCTGCTTGCCGATGATGACTTCGGCGATATTGGGCTCCTTGGAGTCCTTGTTGTAGTAGTCGTCGCGGTAGATGAACATGATGATGTCGGCATCCTGCTCGATGGCGCCCGATTCACGCAGATCGGACATCATCGGGCGCTTGTCGGTGCGCTGCTCGACCGAGCGGTTGAGCTGAGACAGCGCGATCACCGGGCATTGCAGCTCCTTGGCCAGCATCTTCAGACCGCGCGAAATTTCGCCCAGTTCGGTCGCGCGGTTGTCGGAGCTCGCCGCCGAACCCGAGCCGCTCATCAGCTGCAGGTAATCGACCACGATCAGGCCCAGCTTGCCGCATTGGCGCGCCAGACGGCGCGAGTTGGCGCGCAGCTCGCCCGGCGTCAGGCCCGGGCTTTCATCGATGTGCAGCGACACCGTGCGCAGCCGCTCGATGGCTTCGGTCAGGCGCGGCCACTCGTCGTCATTGAGCTTGCCGGTGCGCAGATTGCCCTGGTTCACGCGGCCGATCGAGCCGACGATACGCACCGCCAGCTGGGCCGCGCCCATTTCCATCGAGAAGATGGCGACCGGCAGGCCTTCGTTGAGCGCCACATGCTCGGCGATGTTGACCGCCAGCGCGGTCTTGCCCATCGAAGGACGCGCGGCCAGCACCACCAGGTCGCCGGCCTGCATGCCCGAAGTCATGCGGTCCAGGTCGGCAAAGCCCGTGGGCACGCCGGTCACGTCCATGGGGTTGTCGGCCATTTCCTGGACGCGGTCCAGCAGGTCGACGACCAGCGTATCCAGCGACTGGAAACCCTGCTTGTTGCGCGCCCCCTCTTCGCCAATCGCAAAGATCTTCTGCTCGGCTTCGTCCAGCACCCGCTCCACGGTCTTGCCCTGCGGATTGAAGGCATTGGTTGCGATATCGTCGCTGGCCGTGATCAGCTTGCGCAGGATGGCGCGGTCGCGCACGATTTCCGCATAGCGGCGGATATTGGTGGCGCTGGGCACGTACTGGGCCAGCTGGTTCAGATACATCAGGCCGCCGATTTCCTCGGCCTTGCCCATGGTCTGCAGGTTCTCGTAGACCGTGATCACGTCGGCGGGCTTGCTCGCATTGATCAGCTTGCCTATGGCCTCATAGATCAGCTTGTGCTCGTGGCGATAGAAATCGCCGTCCGACAGCAGGTCGCCCACGCGGTCCCAGGCATTGTTGTCCAGCAGCAGGCCGCCCAGCACGCTCGATTCGGACTCCATGGAATGCGGCGGCACGCGCAGTTGCGCGACCTGGCGATCCGGCGGAGAAAAAGCATCATCGAGCTCGAGGGGAGGCATAACAGAGGACATGAATTTCCTTGGGGGCAAGCCCTCCATCCTAGCCGCAGCGGGCGCCGGCGTCATCCTTGACGCGCGTTGCACGCACGTCAGACGCGGCTATGGCTTGCAGCCGCAACCAAAGGGGAGGGACAAAAACACAAAAGCCGCCCTAAGGCGGCTTTCGTTCAGGGCCGAGGCGCTGATTAGGCGGCTTCGCCGTAGACCGAAACGGTCACGTCGACGACCACGTCGGTGTGCAGGGACACGCTGACGGTGGTATCGCCAATGGTCTTGATGGGACCGTTGGGCAGGCGCACTTGCGACTTCACGACCTTGTAGCCTTGCTTGTTCAGCTCAGCCGAGATGTCGTGGTTGGTCACCGAGCCGAACAGACGGCCGTCAACGCCAGCCTTTTGCGACAGCTTGACATTGCTGCCGGCGAGCTTTTCGCCTTCAGCTTGTGCAGCAGCCAGCTTTTCAGCAGCAGCCTTTTCCAGTTCAACGCGCTTGGCTTCGAACTCGGCCTTGTTGGCTTCGGTCGCGCGGCGTGCGGAGCCGGAAGGGATCAGGAAGTTACGGGCGTAGCCGTCTTTGACCTTGACGATATCGCCGAGGTTACCCAGGTTCACAACCTTTTCGAGCAGAATGATTTGCATGGTTCGTGCTCCTTAGATCTTGTGCTGGTCGCTGTAAGGCACCAGGGCCAGGAAGCGCGCGCGCTTGATGGCGGTGTTCAGCTGACGCTGATAAATGGCGCGGGTGCCGGTCAGACGTGCGGGCACGATCTTGCCGTTTTCGCCGATGAAATCGCGCAGCGTGTCGACATCCTTGTAGTCGATTTCTTCAACGCCAGCCACGGTGAAGCGGCAGAAGCGCTTGCGCTTGAACAGCAGCGACTGGGTGTTGCGCTTGGGGCGCTTGTCTTTGTTGAATTTCTTGAACGTGGCCATTGCTGGACCTCTTGAAAATTAATTTTGTTGAATATCCTGGATGTGCATCACCACTGTCTTGCTGTTGCGCGGGGTAGCGAGGAAGCCTTGAAACTTCCAGCTGCTGCCCGGGGCCTGACGAGCCAGACGCTCTGCCAGTGCACCGAAGGCCACCGCTTTGACAGCTGCCGTGACTTTCCGCTGGGTACCTGCCTCTTGCTGCTGCGACTCGTGTTCGATTCGCAGATCCAGCGCTGGCAGTCCGGCGGGCGTGTAGCGCAGGGGTTCGACCTCGGCGATACAGGCAGTCAGGACAACGTGGTTTTCCACTCCGTGGGCGTGATGAGACGCTGAGCTTTAGGCCTGTTCGGCCTGGTTAGCCTTGCGGGCTTCTTCGCGCTCGACAGTCTTCATCATCGAAGAAGGTGCAGTGTCAGCCTTCTTCTTTTGCACGGTCAGGTGACGCAGCACGGCGTCGTTGAACTTGAACGCGTGTTCCAGTTCAGCCATCACGGCTTGATCAGCTTCGATGTTCAGGCACAGGTAGTGGGCCTTAGCGAGCTTGTTGATCATGTAAGCCAGCTGACGACGGCCCCAATCTTCTTCGCGGTGCACCTTACCGCCGCCGGCGGTAATCATGCCCTTGTAGCGCTCCAGCATGGCTGGAACTTGTTCGCTTTGATCCGGGTGGATCAACAAAATGATTTCGTAATGACGCATGTAAACTCCCTTTTGGGTTGGGCCCCCCGCTGCGTCTGTAGCGGTGTGGCAAGGCAAAGCAGGCAATTATAGCGTCGCTTGGTTACGCTTGTACACTCCCGCCTTGAGATGTCCTTGCCAGATGGCGGTTTACCACTCCACGGATGCGCTGCTGCAGCCGGTCTTGAAATCCGCCGGAAGGCGCCCCATCTGCGCAGCAGTTGTTTAATTCCTCTTATTCTTGAAGCCTTAATCCATGTCTGAACAGAATCCTACAGCCCACCCTGCCCCGGCAGATGCCTCGCCTGAAGAAGTGGAAGCCGCAATGGCTGCCCACAGCGCGGACGAAATCGCCCGCCTGCAGGCCGAGCTCGCGGAGATCAAGACCAAGAGCGCCGAACTGGCCGACCAGTTCCTGCGCGCCAAGGCCGAAGCGGAAAATGCACGCCGCCGCGCCGAGGACGAAGTGTCCAAGGCGCGCAAGTTCGGCATTGAAAGCTTTGCCGAGAGCCTGTTGCCCGTCTGCGACAGCCTCGACGCCGCGCTGGCCATCCAGTCGGCCACGTCCGAGCAGTTGCGCGAAGGCGCCGACGCCACGCGCCGCCAGCTGATTTCGGCGCTGGAGCGCAACAAGGTCCAGCCCATCGATCCCGCGGCCGGCGACAAGTTCGATCCCCACCTGCACCAGGCGATCAGCGTCGTGCCCGCCGATCAGGCCGCCAACACCGTGGTCGCCGTGCTGCAAAAGGGTTATTCGATTGCCGACCGCATCCTGCGCCCCGCACTCGTGACCGTCACGGCCCCCAACTAGCTGAAAAATTTCGGCCGGGCGGCTTGAAGCAGGCCCGCGCGCCACAAGCTATCAGCCATTCATATATTTAATATTTCGGAGAAGAACATGGGAAAAATCATCGGTATCGATCTGGGCACCACCAACAGCTGCGTGGCTGTGATGGAAGGCAACACCATCCGCGTGATCGAGAACAGCGAAGGTGCGCGCACCACGCCGTCGATCATTGCCTATCAGGAAGACGGCGAGATTCTCGTCGGCGCATCGGCCAAGCGCCAGGCCGTGACCAACCCACGCAACACGATCTACGCTTCCAAGCGCCTGATCGGCCGCAAGTTTGCCGAGAAGGAAGTGCAAAAGGACATCGATCTGATGCCCTACACGATCACCAAGGCTGACAACGGCGACGCCTGGATCGAAGTGCGCGGCCAGAAGATGGCACCTCCACAGATCAGCGCCGAAGTGCTGCGCAAGATGAAGAAGACCGCCGAGGACTTCCTGGGCGAGCCCGTGACCGAAGCCGTGATCACGGTGCCGGCCTACTTCAACGACGCCCAGCGCCAGGCCACCAAGGATGCAGGCCGCATCGCCGGTCTCGACGTCAAGCGCATCATCAACGAACCTACCGCTGCAGCCCTGGCCTTCGGCCTCGACAAGCAGGACAAGGCCGATCGCAAGATCGCCGTGTATGACCTGGGCGGCGGCACGTTCGACGTCTCGATCATCGAAATCGCCGACGTGGACGGCGAAAAGCAGTTCGAAGTGCTGTCGACCAACGGCGACACCTTCCTGGGCGGCGAAGACTTCGACCAGCGCATCATCGACTACATCATCAGCGAGTTCAAGAAGGAACAAGGCGTTGATCTGTCGAAGGACGTGCTCGCGCTGCAACGCCTGAAGGAAGCTGCCGAAAAGGCCAAGATCGAACTGTCGAACTCGGCCCAGACCGACATCAACCTGCCTTACGTCACCGCCGACGCTTCGGGTCCCAAGCACCTGAACATCAAGCTGACGCGCGCCAAGCTCGAAAGCCTGGTCGACGAACTGATCGAGCGCACGATTGCGCCTTGCCGCATGGCCATCAAGGACGCCGGCATCTCGGTGTCCGACATCCATGACGTGATCCTGGTCGGCGGCATGACCCGCATGCCCAAGGTGCAGGAAAAGGTCAAGGAATTCTTCGGCAAGGAACCCCGCAAGGACGTGAACCCCGATGAAGCCGTGGCCGTCGGCGCTGCCGTGCAGGGCCAGGTGCTGTCGGGCGACCGCAAGGACGTGCTGCTGCTGGACGTGACTCCGCTGTCGCTGGGCATCGAGACCCTGGGCGGCGTGATGACCAAGATGATCACCAAGAACACGACCATCCCGACCAAGTTCGCGCAGACGTTCTCCACGGCTGACGACAACCAGCCCGCGGTGACGATCAAGGTGTTCCAGGGCGAGCGCGAAATCGCTTCGGGCAACAAGATGCTCGGCGAGTTCAACCTCGAAGGCATCCCGCCAGCCAGCCGCGGCGTGCCGCAGATCGAAGTGACCTTCGACATCGACGCCAACGGTATCCTGAACGTGTCCGCCAAGGACAAGGCGTCGGGCAAGGAAAACAAGATCACCATCAAGGCGAACTCGGGTCTGTCGGAAGAAGAGATCCAGCAAATGGTCAAGGACGCGGAACTCAACGCGGCCGATGACAAGAAGAAGCTGGAACTCGTGCAGTCCAAGAACCAGGGCGAAGCCGCGGTGCACAGTGTGACCAAGAGCCTGGCCGAGCACGGCGACAAGCTCGATGCCGCCGAAAAGGCGTCGATCGAGGCGGCCGTCAAGGAAGTCGAGGAAGCGCTCAAGGCCGAGGACAAGGACGCGATCGATGCCAAGACCACGGCCCTGATGACCGTGAGCCAGAAGCTCGGAGAGAAGATGTACGCCGACGCGCAGGCCGCGGGCGGTGCCGAGGCAGCGGCTGCGGCCGGTGCGGCCGGCGCAGCAGGCGCGGCCCAGGGTGCTTCGGCACCCCATGACGACAACGTCGTCGACGCTGAAGTCAAGGAAGTCAAGAAGGACTGACGCGCCAGGTCTTCAGTGACTGACCGCCGCCGCGTCGTCCCGTTTTCGGGGCGGCGCGGCGTTCCTGTTCCAACCGGCTCCACGAAACAACATGTCCAAACGCGACTATTACGAAGTCCTCGGCGTTGCCAAGAACGCCTCGGACGAGGAAATCAAGAAGGCTTATCGCAAGCTTGCGATGAAGCATCACCCCGACCGCAACCAGGGCGACACGGCCGTCAAGGCCGAAGAGAATTTCAAGGAGGCCAAGGAGGCCTACGAGATGCTCTCGGACGCCCAGAAGCGCGCGGCCTATGACCAGTACGGCCACGCCGGCGTGGACCCGAACCGCGGCATGGGCGGCGGCGAAGGCTATGGCGGCTTCGCCGAAGCTTTCGGCGACATCTTCGGCGATATGTTCAGCCAGGGCCAGGGACGCGGCGGGCGCGGCGGCGGACGCCAGGTCTACCGCGGCAACGACCTCAGCTACGCGATGGAGATCACGCTCGAGGAAGCGGCCAAGGGCAAGGACGCGCAGATCCGTATCCCTTCGTGGGACAGCTGCGACACCTGCCACGGCTCGGGCGCCAAGCCCGGCACCAGCGCCAAGACCTGCACCACCTGTGCGGGCCAGGGTTCGGTGCAGATGCGCCAGGGCTTCTTCAGCGTGCAGCAGACCTGCCCCCACTGCCGCGGCACGGGCAAGATCATTCCCGAGCCCTGCACCACCTGCAACGGCCAGGGCAAGGTCAAGCACCAGAAGACGCTCGAAGTCAAGATTCCCGCGGGCATTGACGATGGCATGCGCATCCGTTCCACGGGCAACGGCGAGCCAGGCACCAATGGCGGCCCTCCGGGCGACCTCTACATCGAGATCCGCATCCGCAAGCACGACATTTTCGAGCGCGAAGGTGACGACCTGCATTGCCAGGTGCCGGTGAGCTTCATCACGGCCGCCCTGGGCGGCGAGATCGAAGTGCCCACGCTGGCCGGCAAGGCCGCGATCGACATTCCCGAAGGCACCCAGGCCGGCAAGCAGTTCCGCCTGCGCGGCAAGGGCATCAAGGGCATTCGCGCGAGCTACCCTGGCGATCTGTACTGCCACATCGTGGTCGAGACCCCGGTCAAGCTCACCGAGTACCAGCGCAAGCTGCTGCGCGAGCTCGAGGAATCGCTGCAAAAGGGTGGCGGCCGGCATTCGCCCAGCGGCGAAAGCTGGACCGACAAGCTCAAGAAGTTCTTCAGCTGAA
>NZ_JAVWWA010000161.1:0-7453 GCF_036666375.1 Comamonas sp.
GCGCCGCATGGTCGGCGGCCAGGAAGACATGATTGTCGACGTGGCGCTGGACATTTTGCAGCAGCGCGCGCGCGCGGCCGCCTGATTGAAACCACAAAGAGCAGCAATGTCCAACCCCATCACAGAACAAGCCACCAGCCATCTGGTGCGCATCAACGAATCCGGCCTGGACCTGCAGGTGCACTACAACGACGTGGGCCAGGGCAATCGTGTCGTCGTCATGCTGCACGGCTCGGGCCCGGGCGCGACCGGCTGGGCCAATTTCCAGCGCAACATCGAGCCCCTGGTCGCCAAGGGCTTTCGCGTGATCCTGCTCGACTGCCCGGGCTGGGGCCGCAGCGACAGCATCGTCAACCCGGGCTCGCGCTCGGACCTGAATGCGTCGGCGCTCAAGGGCCTGCTCGATGTGCTGCAGTTGGACAAGGTCCACATCATCGGCAACTCCATGGGCGCGCACAGCGCCGTCGCGTTCGCGCTGCGCTATCCCGATCAGGTGGGCAAGCTGGTGCTGATGGGCGGGGGCACGGGCGGCCCCAGCCAGTTCGTGCCCATGCCGACCGAAGGCATCAAGCTGATCGGCGCGCTGTACCGCAATCCGACGATAGACAATCTCAGGAAGATGATGAGCGTCTTTGTCTACGACGCGAGCAGCATGACGGACGAGCTGTTCCAGCAGCGCCTGGCCAACATGCTCGCGCGCCGCGAACACCTGGAAAACTTCGTCCGGAGCAGCGAAGCCAATCCCCGGCAGTTTCCCGACTACGGCCACCGGCTGCACGAGATCAACGCCAGCACGCTGGTGATCTGGGGCCGCGACGACCGTTTCGTTCCCATGGACGTGGGCCTGCGCCTCATCTGGGGAATCCGCAACGCCGAGTTCCACGTGTTCAACCAATGCGGCCACTGGGCTCAGTGGGAGCATGCCGAGCGTTTCAATCAGCTCGTGGGCGAGTTTCTTTCGCTGCCATAAGCCCTGCGCGGCGAATTCCCCGGATTGGGCAGCGGCGCGCAAGGGTGGCAGACTGCAGTCTGTCGCCCCTTTCCGTGCAACGCCATGCCTGCCCAATCCCTCGCCCTGATCGATTCTTCCGGCCAGCCGACGCTCAGCGGCGACAGCGCCGCCGTGCCCTGGTGGAGCTTCACCAAGACCGTGCTGGCGATTGCGGCGCTGCGCCTGGTCGAGGATGGCATGCTGTGCCTCGATACGCCTATCGAGGGTGAATGCTTCACCCTGCGCCAGCTGCTGCGGCACGAGGCCGGCCTGGCAGATTACGGGCTGATCGCGCAGTACCAGGGCGATGTCGCCGCGGGCCGCACGCCGTGGTCGGTCGAACAGCTGCTCGACCGGGTCGATGTGCGCTCGTCGCGCGGCATGCCAGGGCAGGGCTGGCGCTATTCCAATGTGGGTTATCTGTATGTGGGCCGGCAGATCGCGCGGGCCATGGGCCTGGGTCTGGCCGATGCGCTCAGGACCTGCGTGTTCCAGCCCGCGGGCCTCACCAGCGCGCGGCTGGCGCGCCTGCCGCCCGATCTTGCCGACGTGAACATGGGCGACGCGTCTAGCTACCACCCCGGCTGGGTCTATCACGGCCTGGTGACCGGAACCACGCTCGATGCGGCGCGGCTGCTTGCCGCGCTGGTCCGCGGCCACCTGCTGCAGCCGGGAACGCTCGCGCAGATGTACGAGTGCCGCGCGCTGCCCGAGCACCGCTGCGCATTGCATCCCGATCCGGCCTACGGACTGGGGCTCATGCTGCATGCGCGCGACGCGCAGTCGCACCCCGTGGGCCACTCGGGCGCGGGCCCGGGCAGCCGGATCGCGGTCTATTCCCAGAGAGACATGGTCTGCGCACTGTGGCAGGCAGAGTCCATGCAATCGGACCCGGCGCATGAAGCTTTTAGAATGCTCTCCAAGTCTGAACAGGTTCCAGGAGCGGCGTGAACGATTATTTTTCCGCCGTACAGGCGGCTTTTTCCGAAGGCGGAGTGATTGCGCGCGCGCAGCCGCATTTCCGCCCGCGCAGCGGCCAGACCGAAATGGCGATCGCGGTCGCCGAAACCATTGCCGATGGGGGCGTGCTCGTGGTCGAGTCCGGCACGGGCGTGGGCAAGACCTATTCCTACCTCGTGCCCGCGCTGCTCAGCGGCAAGCGTGTGCTGATCTCCACGGCCACCAAGGCCTTGCAGGACCAGCTGTTCTCGCGCGACCTTCCGAGTCTCACGCGCATGCTGGGCCTGCCGCTGCGCATGGCCCAGCTCAAGGGCAGACCCAGCTATCTGTGCCAGCACCATCTGGGCCAGGCGCGCCAGGGACGGGGCGCACCCCAGGATCCGCAGCTGCTGCGCACGCTGGCGCGCGTCGAGGAGTGGGCGCGCGTCACGCGCACCGGAGATCTGGCCGAACTGTCGGCCGTGAGCGAAGACTCGCCCGTCTGGCCGCTGGTCACGTCGACGCGCGACAACTGCCTGGGCAGCGCCTGCCCGCAGTTCGAGCCCTGCCATCTCAACGTCGCGCGGCGCGCGGCCCTGGTTGCCGATGTGGTCGTGGTCAACCACCATCTGTTCTTTGCCGATCTGGAAGTGCGCGAGTCGGGCGTGGCCCAGCTGCTGCCCTCGGTGGGCGTGGTGGTGTTCGACGAAGCCCACCAGCTCAACGAGACCGGCATCCAGTTCGCGGGCACGCTCGTGGGCACGGCCCAGCTCCAGGGCTATGGGCGCGATTTTCTCGCGCAGACGCTCGAGCATGCGCGCGGCATGGGCGACTGGATGCAGCTGAGCGCCGATCTGGAGCGCACGGTGCGCGATCTAAGGCTCGCGGTCGGGCGCGCCGCCGTGGGCGAGCGCCTGCGCTGGCTGGGCGCCGTGCCCGACGGGCTGGACGCGCTGGCCTGGTCGCGCGCTTTCTCGGCGCTGGGCCAGGCCTTGCACGCGGCGCTGGTCGCGCTCGGCGGCGTCGAGGAAATGGCCGCAGAATTGCGCCAGCTCTATGCGCGCGGCGAAGCGCTGCTGCGCCGCCTGGCATTGTTTGGCCGCACCAGCAGCGACGACACCGTGCGCTGGCTCGATATCGGCAGCCGCCATCTGCGCATGATCGAATCGCCACTGAGCATCGCGCGCATCGTGCGCACGCGGCTGCTGCAGGAAGGCGAGGGGGCTGCGGGGGCCGAAGTCCCGCACGAGGGGCGGCCCGCGTCGTGGATCTTCACCTCGGCGACGCTGGGCGATGACGCCGCGCTCAGTTGGTTCACCGAGCCCTGCGGGCTGCGCGACGCGCGTATTTTGCGCGTCGACAGTCCGTTCGACTATGCGCAGCAGGCGGCGGTCTATGTGCCCGCGGAATTTCCCGCGCCCGGCACGCCCACGCACAGCGCCGAGGTCGCAGCGCTGGTCCAGCGTTCGGCTGAAGTGCTGGGCGGGCGCACGCTGGTGCTGACCACGACCACCAAGGCCTTGCAGGTCATAGGGGCGGCATTGCAGGCGCAGTTCGGGCTGTTTTCGGATCTCGAAGTACTGGTCCAGGGCCAGGCGCCCAAACAGCTGTTGCTCGAGCGCTTTCGCGTCGGCGCCGAGGGCGGCGGCAAGGGCTGCATCCTGGTGGCGTCGGCAACGTTCTGGGAGGGGGTCGACATGCCCGGCGATGCACTCGAGCTGGTGGTGATCGACAAGCTGCCGTTCCCGCCGCCCGATGATCCGCTGGTCGAGGCGCGTTCGCAGCAGCTCGAAGCCGTGGGCCGCAACGCGTTTCGCGACTACATGCTGCCCGAGGCGGCCATGGCCTTGAAGCAGGGCGCGGGGCGGCTGATACGCAGGGAAACCGACCAGGGCGTGCTGGTCGTGGCCGATACCCGCCTGGTCGCCAAGCCCTACGGCCGGCGGTTGCTCGCGGCGCTGCCGCCCATGCGCCGCCTGAAGACCGCGGCCGATTACGACGCCGCGCTGGCCGCGCTGGCGCTTACCAGAACTTCCACCAGGGACTCGACTTCGTGAGGCCGGCCGTGCCCGGCGTGCCGCCTTCGGGGAAGGTGGAGTCGAGCACGCGCTGGCTGTCGTCGCGCAGCTGCGTCATGCCCAGCGCGTCATACGACTTGATCAGGATCTGCAGCGCTTCGCGCACCGCGGGCACGCCTTCGTACTCTGCCAGCGCGGTCTGGGCGCGGCCGATCGCGGCCACATAGGCGCCGCGCTCATAGTAGTAGCGCGCGACATGCACTTCGTACTGGGCCAGCGAGTTGACGATATAGGTCATGCGCTGGCGTGAATCGTTGGCGTACTTGGATTCGGGGAAACGCGTCACGACCGCGCGGAAGGACTCGTACGAATCCTTGGCCGCCTGCTGGTCGCGCTCGGACAGGTCCTGGCGCGAGATCCAGGAAAACATTCCGAGGTTGTCGTTGAAGTTGACCAGGCCCTTGAGGTAGAGCGCGTAATCAGTGGCCGGGCTGGCCGGGTGCAGCTTGAGAAAGCGGTCCAACGTGGCCTGGGCCTGGGCTTTTTCGCCGGCCTTGTACTGGGCATAGGCCTTTTCGAGCTGGGCCTGCTGGGCCAGCGGCGTGCCCGCAGCGCGGCCTTCGAGTTTTTCGAACAGCGGCACGGCC
The DNA here is from genome assembly GCF_036666375.1 of Comamonas sp. Lineage (GTDB taxonomy): Bacteria > Pseudomonadota > Gammaproteobacteria > Burkholderiales > Burkholderiaceae_C > Comamonas. The sequence continues at coordinate 4,596 of NZ_JAVWWA010000161.1, forward strand.
TTGTCGAACGCGCCGGCCGAGACTTCGTCGCGCGCTTCGGTGTAGATCCGGTCGGGAGTCCACTTGGCCGTTGGATCTTCCTGGGTGCTGGAACAAGCCGCCAGCAAGCCCGCAGCGAGCACGGCAGGAAGAAGAGGCGAGGACAAACGCAGCATGGCAGGAAGCTTTCTGGCAATAAGGGGCATCTGGTGGTGGGCGCTCCCACGGGAGTGCCAAGGCCGATAAAGGCGCAGGATACGGCATTGTAATGTCCGCAAAGGCCCGTGCCGCGCGGGGCCTGCGGGGGGCCGCTTTGTCCCGCGGTCCCCAGGCCTTTCTACAATGCTGCCCATGTTTGTTCATTTGCGCCTGCACTCCGAGTTTTCCGTCATCGACGGAACCACCCGTATCAATTCCATCATCAAGGCAGCCGCGGCAGACGGGCAAGCTGCGATGGCGATCACCGACTACAACAACATGTTCGGCGCCATCAAGTTCTACAAGGAAGGCCGGGGCAAGGGCGTCAAGCCCTTGCTCGGCACCGAAATCCAGCTCGAGGGCGAGGACGGCGGCGCGCCGTCGCGCGTGATTCTGCTGGTACAGAACAAGGCCGGCTACCACAACCTCTGCGAGCTGCTGGCGCGCGGCTGGACGCGCAACGTCGTCAAATCCCAGGCGGTCTACACCTGGGAATGGCTGCAGGAATTGGGCGAAGGCCTGATCGTGCTGGCGGGCGCCCAGGCCGGTCCCGTGGGCCAGGCGCTGATGCGTGGCGACATGGCCGGAGCCGCCAATCTGGCGCTGCGGCTTGCAGCAATGTTTCCCCATCGCTTTTACATCGAGTTGCAACGCGCGGGCCGTGTCGACGACGAAGCCCATGTGCTCGCGGCCGCGCAGCTGGCCGCGCGTCTGAACCTGCCGGTGGTCGCGACCCACCCCATCCAGTTCTCCACGGCCGACGACTACGAAGCACACGAAGCGCGCGTGTGCATCGCCGAAGGCGAAATTCTCGGCAACCCCAAGCGCGTGCGCCGCTTCACGCGCGAGCAATACTTCAAGACCCAGGCCGAAATGCAGGCGCTGTTCGCCGACCTGCCTTCGGCCATCGCCAACAGCGTGGAGATCGCGCGCCGCTGCAGCCTGACGCTGGTGCTGGGCTCGCCGCAGCTGCCCAACTTCCCGGTGCCCGAGGGCATGACGATGGAGTCGTTCTTCCGCCAGGAATCGTTCGATGGCCTCGAAGTGCGGCTGGCGCTGCTTTATCCCGATGTCGCCAAGCGCGACCAGGAGCGCCCGCGCTATGTCGAGCGGCTCGAGTTCGAGCTCAACACCATTTTGAAGATGGGGTTTCCGGGCTACTTCCTGATCGTGGGCGACTTCATCAAGTGGGCCAAGAACAACGGCTGCCCCGTGGGGCCGGGCCGGGGCTCGGGCGCGGGCTCGCTGGTGGCCTATGTGCTCAACATCACCGATCTGGACCCGCTCGAGTACAACCTGCTGTTCGAGCGCTTCCTGAACCCGGAGCGCGTGTCGATGCCCGACTTCGACATCGACTTCTGCCAGTCCAACCGCGACCGCGTGATCGACTACGTCAAGCAGCGCTACGGCCGCGACGCCGTCAGCCAGATCGCGACCTTCGGCACCATGGCTGCGCGCGCTGCCATCCGCGACGTGGGCCGCGCGCTCGACATGAGCTACACGTTCTGCGACGGCATCTCCAAGCTGATCCCGAACAAGCCCGGACTGCATGTCACGCTCAAGTACCCGCCCAACCCGAAGAAGGAGGGCGACAAGTACACCTATGCGATCGAGGCCGAGCCCATGCTCGCCGAGCGCATCGAGAAGGAAGAGGACGTCAAGACGCTGATCGAGATGGCCCAGCGCCTCGAAGGCATGACGCGCAATATCGGCATGCACGCCGGCGGTGTGGTGATCGCTCCGGGCCGGCTGGCCGACTTCTGCCCGCTCTACCAGCAACCGGGCAGCGACTCGGCGGTGAGCCAGTTCGACAAGGACGACGTCGAGGACATCGGCCTGGTGAAGTTCGACTTTTTGGGCCTGGCCACGCTGACGATTCTCGAGATTGCGCGCGAATTCATCATGGCGCGCCACAAGGGTCAGGAAAACTTTGCCTACGAGCGCATTCCGCTCGACGACCATCCGACCTACCGGCTGTTCTCCGAAGGCAAGACGGAAGCGGTGTTCCAGTTTGAAAGCCGCGGCATGCAGGGCATGCTGCGCGACGCCAAGCCCAGCCGCCTCGAAGACCTGATCGCGCTCAACGCGCTGTACCGTCCCGGTCCCATGGACCTGATTCCCAGTTTCGTGGCGCGCAAGCACGGGCGCGAAGTCGTCGAGTACCCGCACCCCATGGTCGAGAAGGTGCTGGCCGAGACCTACGGCATCATGGTCTACCAGGAGCAGGTGATGCAGACCGCCCAGGTGCTGGGCGGCTACTCGCTGGGCGGCGCCGATCTCTTGCGCCGCGCGATGGGCAAGAAGAAGGCCGAGGAGATGGCCAAGCACCGCGAGCTGTTCCGCGAAGGCGCGGCGAAGAACGGGCTGAACCAGGAAAAGGCCGACGAAGTCTTCGACTTGATGGAGAAGTTCGCGGGCTACGGCTTCAACAAGTCGCACGCGGCCGCGTACTCGTTGCTGGCATACCACACGGGCTGGCTCAAGGTCCACTACACGGCCGAGTTCTTCTGCGCGAATATGACCGTGGAAATGGACGACACCGACAAGCTCAAGGTGCTCTACGAAGACGCGCTGAAGATGGGCCTGACCTTCGAGCCGCCGGACGTCAACCGCGGCCGCTACCGCTTCGAGCCCGTGACCGACAAGGTCATCCGCTACGGCCTGGGTGCCGTCAAGGGGGG
>NZ_JAVWWA010000162.1:0-1618 GCF_036666375.1 Comamonas sp.
TACAGCATGCCGTCCTTGATCACGCCGGTGCGGATGGCGATCGCCACGTCCATGTCGCCCGCAAAGCTCAGATAGCCGCAGGCGCCGCCGTAGATGCCGCGCTTGACGGGCTCGAGCTGGTCAATGACTTCCATCGCGTGCACCTTGGGCGCGCCGGTCAGCGTTCCCGCGGGGAAGGTCGCCTTGAGCACGTCCATGCTGGTCATGCCCTCATTGAGCAGGCCTTCGACGTTGCTGACGATGTGCATCACATGGCTGTAGCGCTCGACCGCGAAGGCCTCGGTGACCTTGACGCTGCCGGTGCGCGCGATGCGGCCGATGTCGTTGCGCGCCAGGTCGATCAGCATCACATGCTCGGCGCGTTCCTTGGGGTCGTTGATCAGCTCGATCTCGGTGGCCTTGTCGGCTTCGGGCGTGGCGCCGCGCGGGCGCGTTCCGGCCAGCGGGCGGATGGTGATCTTCTGGCCCTCGGGCGTCTTTTCCTGGCGCACCAGGATTTCCGGGCTGGCCCCCACCACATGGAAATCTCCGAAGTGGTAGTAGTACATGTAGGGGCTGGGATTGAGCGAGCGCAGCGCGCGGTACAGGCTCAGCGGGCTTTGCGTGTAGCGCTTGTGGATGCGCTGGCCGACCTGCACCTGCATGAAGTCGCCCGCGGCAATCATTTCCTTGGCCTGCTCGACAGCGGCAATGTAATCTGCCTTGGCAAAGCTGCGCTGCGCCGGGTGGCTTTCGCTGGGCTTGAGCTGGGGTGCGCTGACCGAGTAGCGCAGCTGCTCCTTGAGTTCGCGCAGGCGCTTCTTGCCGCGCGAATAGGCTTCGGACTGCGACGGGTCGGCGTAGACAATCAGGTACAGCTTGCCCGACAGGTTGTCGATGACCGCGACTTCCTCGCACTGCAGCAGCAGGATGTCGGGGCAGCCCAGGTCGTCGGGCGGGCACGACTGCTCGAGCTTTTTCTCGACGTAGCGCACCGCGTCGTAGCCGAAATAGCCGGCCAGGCCGCCGCAAAAGCGCGGCATGCCGGGCGTCAGCGCGACCTTGAAGCGCTGCTGGTAGGCGGCAATGAAGTCCAGCGGATTGCCTGCATGCGTTTCGACCACCTGGCCGTCGGTGACGATCTCGGTCTTCGCATCGGCGCCAAAGCCGCTGGCGCGCAGCAGGCTGCGCGCGGGCAGGCCGATGAAGCTGTAGCGGCCGAAGCGCTCGCCGCCGACCACGGATTCAAGCAGAAAGCTGTACTTGCCATCGCCCTGGGCATGGGCCAGCTTGAGGTACAGCGACAGCGGGGTTTCGAGGTCGGCAAAGGCCTCGACCATCAATGGAATACGGTTGAAGCCTTGCGCGGACAGGCTTTTGAATTCGAGTTCTGTGATCACAGAAGGAGCTCCCAGCTCGGGGCGGCAGGCGGTTTCCGTTCGGGAAATACAGCGCGTACCGCAGTTCAATCTAACGGCCCGTCTAGGGCCACGGGTGCACGCTGGGACGTGCCCCAGGTGCCATCAAGCGTTCAAGTGCGTAGGCTTGCGCCAGGGCCAGGCTCCCCGGTCCTTGAGACCTGCAATGAACTTGCGGTGAATGAACATGGCGCAAAGTGTAGCAAACCCGCGGGGGCCAC
>NZ_JAVWWA010000162.1:1718-7370 GCF_036666375.1 Comamonas sp.
CAGGCTGTCGATGCAGGCCTCGGCATCGACGTCGCGCACCGGCTCGCCATGGTTGTAGCCATAGCTGACCAGCACCACGGGGCAGCCCGCGGCGCGCGCGGCCTTGGCGTCGTTGCTCGAGTCGCCGATCATCAGCGTGTGCCTGGGCGCGCTGCCCAGCGCTTCGCAGGTCTTGAGCAGCGGCAGCGGGTCGGGTTTCTTGCGCTCGAACGAGTCGCCGCCGAACACCTGCTCGAACAGGCCCGCCAAGCCTTTGGCCGCGAGCAGCGGCTGGGCAAACGACAGCGGCTTGTTGGTCAGGCAGGCCAGGCGCAGGCCCTGGGCGCGCAAGGCTTCGAGCCCTTCGCGCACGCCCGCATAGACCTCGGCATGCTGGCCGTTGATCGCCAGGTAATGGTGCTGATAGCGTTCCCAGGCCTGGGGGTAGACCGCTTCGATATCGGCGACTTCGACATGGGCCAGCACGCTGCGAATCAGATGCTCGGAGCCCTTGCCGACCATGGTTTCGATAGCCGCGGGCGGGATCGCCGGCAGCTGCAGGTCGGCGAGCATGGCATTGAGCGCGGCGCTGAAGTCGCCCAGCGTATCGACCATGGTGCCGTCCAGATCCACGATGGCGGCGTCGAAGTTGAAGGAGCGAAGGGCGGGATGGGGCAAAAGCATGGTGCAGACGTAATGAATGGCGGCAGGCGTAGGCCACCCACCGCCCTGCCCGGCAGTCTGCCGGGCGGGAAGGATCAGGCCAAGGCCTGACGCATGCCGTCGATCACGGCGCGGTAGTCGGGCTTGCCGAAGATCGCACTGCCGGCGACAAAGGTGTCGGCACCGGCATCGGCGACGCGGCGGATGTTATCGCCCTTGATGCCGCCGTCGACTTCCAGGCGGATGTCCTTGCCCGAAGCCTCGATGCGCCGGCGCGCGTCCTCGATCTTGCGGAAGGTGCTGTCGATGAAGCTCTGGCCGCCGAAACCGGGGTTTACGCTCATCAGCAGGATCAGGTCGATGTCGTCGATCATCCAGTCGAGCACGTCGAGCGACGCGGCGGGATTGAACACCAGACCGGCCTTGCAGCCGTGCGACTTGATGGCCTGCACGCTGCGGTGCACGTGGGTCGACGCATCGGGGTGGAAGCTGATGTAGTCGGCGCCGGCCTGGGCGAACGCCTGGGCCAGTGCATCGACAGGCTGCACCATCAAATGCACGTCGATGGGCACGGCAAGGCCTTCGGCGGTCTTGGCGTGGGGCTTCAAAGCCTCACAGATCATGGGGCCGAAAGTCAGGTTGGGAACGTAATGGTTGTCCATGACGTCGAAGTGGATCCAGTCGGCGCCGGCAGCAATGACGCTGCGGACTTCTTCCCCGAGGCGGGAGAAGTCGGCGGACAGAATAGAGGGGGCGATGTGGAAGGTGCGGCTCATGCGTCAATTGTCGCAGTTACTATTGCGCCATGCCGACCAACGACTTTCAGATCGAGGTACAGCCCGAATACCTGCCAGAGCAATCTGCGCCGGAAGCCGGCGTGTTCCGCTTTGCCTACACCATCACCATCACCAACGCGGGCCGAACGCCCGCGCAGTTGATTGCGCGCCACTGGGTCATCAGTGACAGCAACGGCCACACCGAGGAGGTCAAAGGCCTGGGTGTGATCGGCCACCAGCCGCTGCTACAGCCTGGCGAATCCTTCCAGTACAGCAGCGGCTGCGAACTGCGCACGTCCAGCGGCACGATGCACGGCAGCTACCTGTGCGTGACCGATGAAGGCGAGACCTTCACCGCCCCCATCCGCTTGTTCATGCTCGAAGCCTTCGACTCCGGCGCCGACGCGCGCCCGTTGAACGACCGCATATTGCACTGAATGAAGCGCACCGCTTACGACCTGCCGCTGCTCCTGCTGGAACTCGACCCCGAGGCCGATCTCGCGCAACGCCACCTGTGGCTGATCCATCTGCTGGCCTGGGTGCGCGCGCCCGCGCCGTCTGTCGAGCTGGCCGTGGACCGCGTGCGCCAGTTCATCGACGCGCTTGAAGCCGACCCCGCGGCCTGCGCGCGCATGCAGGCCTGGTGGCAGCGGTTCATCGAGACCGTCGATATCACCACGCTGCTGGCCGACTTCGGCTTTGCGCCGCGCACCGCGCTGGCCAGCGAATTGAACGAGCGCCTGCGCTACAAGCTGCTGCCCGCGAGCCCCGAGACCATCGATGCCTCCGAGCTGTTCATGCTGGCGCTGCCCGACGAGTTCGACGCGCGCTGGCTCAATGCGCTGGACGCCGAACTGCTCGCGCGCCTGCGCCTGCTGGTCGCGGCGCACCAGGACGGCCCGTCGTACTGGCAGCAGACGCTGCTCAGCGCGATCACCTATTGCGCCGGCCAGATCCTGTCGACCGGCTTCGCGCCCGAGCTGCGCCTGCGCATGAGCCACAGCGCACGCCACGCCCAGCCGTTCCACGCGCTGATCCATGACGTGGAAAACCTGCGCGTCGAAGTGATGCTTGCGCTGCGCACGCCCGATCGCCTGCTGGCCGCGGAACAGCGGCTGCGCGAACGGCTCGACGCCTGCCGCGCGGCGACGGCGACGATCTACGCCCATTTCGAATCCGAAGGCATTTCCGTCGGCCTGGTGTTCCGGCTGCGCCAGCTGCGCGAACGCATCGTGCGCGTGCGCCGGCTGCTGGACTGCCTGACGTCCGAGCGCCCGGTGGCCGAAGCCGCGCCGCTGCTGGCCCACCTGGTCGGCGTGGCGCGCGAGCGCCGCAGCCTGCGCGCGCTGTTCTCGGCCAACTCCTCGCTGCTCGCCGCCAAGGTGGTCGAGCGCAGCGCCGAAACCGGCGAGCACTACATCACGCGCAACGCCGCCGAATACCGCGCCATGGTGGGCAAGGCCGCAGGCGGCGGCATGGTGATGGCCTTCACCACGCTGATGAAGTTTGCGCTGGCTTCGCTCGCGCTTTCCGCATTCTGGGGCGGCCTGCTCGCGGGCATGAACTACGCGTTCAGCTTCGTGCTGATCCAGATGCTGATGTTCACCGTCGCCACCAAGCAGCCGGCAATGACCGCGCCGGCGATGGCCGCCAAGCTCAAGGAGCTGCCCGACCAGAAGTCGGTCGAGGACTTCGTCACCGAAGTCGCGAATCTCGCGCGCTCGCAGGTGGCGGCCATCCTGGGCAACGTGCTGGTCGTGCTGCCCGCGGCGCTGGGTCTTTCGTGGATTTTCCTCAAGGCCTTCGGCCATCCGCCGCTCGATGTCGGGCATGCCGATCAGGTGCTCGATTCGCTGAGCCTGCTGGGCCCGTCGGTGCTGTTTGCGGCATTCACCGGCGTGCTGCTGTTCTCCAGCAGTCTGGTCGCGGGCTGGGCGGAAAACTGGTTTGTGCTGCGGCGCATGGACTCGGCGATACGCTACAACCCGCGCATCACCGACTTCCTGGGCGCGGCGCGCGCCGACCGCTGGGCGCACTTCCTGCGCAAGAACATTTCGGGCTTCGCGGCGAACATCTCGCTGGGCCTGATGCTGGGTCTGGTGCCGGCGTTTGTCGGCTTCTTCGGCCTGGGCCTTGAAGTGCGCCACATCACGCTGTCGGCCGGCCAGATCGGCGTGGCCAGCATGACGCTGGGCACGGAAATGCTGCACAGCAGTGCTTTCTGGTGGGCCATGGCCATGCTGCCGTTCAACGGCGCGCTGAATGTTATCGTCAGCTTCCTGCTGGCGTTCCGTCTCGCGGTGCGCGCGCATAACGTGAGCGGCGTGGACCGCGCGCGCATCTACCGCGCGATCCGCGCGCGGCTGCGCCAGGCGCCGCTGAGTTTCTTCAAACCTTGAAGAAGGACTTGTCCTGCAAGCCCCCCCGGGGCCGGCAGGATAAAGTGCCTCGGGCAGTTTCCCGCCCGTGACGGGGGCGGGAAACACGCCATCACCAGAAGGAGGAAAAAACAATGGAGAATTTGACGGGCTTTTGGGCGCAATGGCTGCGTCCGTCTGCCGGCCTGGTGACGCTGCAATGGTCGCTGCTGCTGGCGCTGGCCACCATCGGCGGCTCGCTGTGCCAGCGCTATCTCGGTCTGCCCAAGGTCATAGGCTATTCCATGGTCGGCGCGCTGGTCGGCTTCGCGGGTTTCAGCGGCGCGCCCTGGCCGCTGCAGGGCATCAGCCTGTTCATGCTCGAACTCGGCGTCTCGCTGGTGCTGTTCGAATGCGGCGGCCGCATTCCGCTGCGCTGGTTCCGCCACAACCCCATGGTGCTGGTGCAAAGCATTGCCGAAGCCGCGCTCACCTATTTCTCCGTGCTGTGGCTGCTGCGCTGGCTCGATACACCCGCCGATGTCGCCAGCCCGATCGCGATGGTGGCCATGGCGGCCTCTCCGCTGGTGCTGTCGCGCGTCATCACCGACATGCGCGCCGCCGGTGCGGTGACCGACCGCTCCATGGTGCTGGCCACGCTGTCGACGCTCTACGCGCTGACGCTGGGCAGCGCCCAATCCGAAGTGTTCCACCGTCCCGGACAGACGCTGCTCGACGGCACCTCCGCCGTGGCCGTGGTGCTGGGTGTCTCCATTCTGGTCGCGGCCGTGCTGTCGCTGCTGATGCGCCTGGCCTTGCGCGTCATGAGCCCGACCAGCGAAAACACCTCGATTCTGGTGCTCGCGCTGATCGCCGCGGGCACGGCCGTGACCGCCCACCTGGGCGGCTCGGCGCCGCTGGCCGCGCTGCTCGGCGGCATGCTGCTCAAGCACCTGCATCCCCGCCCCTGGGCCTGGCCGCGCCAGCTGGGCACGGCCTCCACGCTGCTGACCATGATGATGTTCGTGCTGGTCTCCACCGTGGCCGCCCAGGCCGACTGGAACCTGCCGCTGGCCGGCGTGGTGCTGGCCGTGATCATCGTGCGCCTGCTGGCCAAGACCATAGGCGTGGGCCTGGGCAATGTGGGCAGCGGCGCGAGCTGGCGCCAGGCGATGTGGGTCAGCTGCGCGATGGCGCCGATGTCTTCCGTGGCCTTGCTGCTGGCCTCGCAGTTCGTCGCCGCCGCGCCCGACAGCGGCCAGATGATTTCGCGCGTCGCCCTGCCGATGATTCTGATGATGGAGCTGATCGGCGCCGTGGTCGCCAGCCTGGCGTTCCGCCGCGCGGGTGAAAGCACCAAGACCCTGAGGCTGCTGGACCGCAGCAACGCTCCCGGAGACCGCAATGCCCCTTGAAGCCTTTCACCATTCCGAACCGCTGACGCTGGGTGTGGAGCTCGAGCTGCAACTGCTCAACACCCACGACTACGATCTCGCGCCCTACGCCGAAGACATGCTGCGCCTGATGGCGAAAACTCCGCTGCCCGGCAGCGTGGTGCCCGAGATGACCAGCAGCATGATCGAGATCTCGACGGCCATCTGCCACTCGGCGTCTGAAGTGCTGGGCCAGCTCACCCCCATACGCGACGCGCTGGTGCGCAATGCCGACAAGCTCAACATCGCGATCGCGGGCGGCGGCACCCACCCGTTCCAGAAATGGCACGAGCAGCGCATCTACGACAAGCCGCGGTTTCGCGAACTGTCCGATCTCTACGGTTATCTCGCCCAGCAGTTCACCATCTTCGGCCAGCATGTGCACATCGGCTGCCCCGATGCCGATGCCGCGCTGCTGATGCTGCACCGCATGTCGCGCTACAT
>NZ_JAVWWA010000163.1:0-2775 GCF_036666375.1 Comamonas sp.
GTCTACACCGCCGAAACTCCGGTGCACCCCATGGAGCTGTACTGCTGCAGCCACGATGGTTCCGGGGAAAGACGCCTCAGCGATCTCAACCCCTGGTGGCGCGAGCGCCCGCAGGCGACATACCAGCGCCACGCGTTCGAGGTTCCCGATGGCCAGGGCGGCAGCGAGCGTGTCGACGGCTGGCTGATACGCCCCGAAGGCGCCCAGGGCGCGACGCCCTTGCTGCTCGATGTGCACGGCGGTCCGGCCAGCTTCGCGCTGTTTGCCTATGGTCCTTCGGCCTACTGGGCGATGCTGTGGTCCCAGGGCTGGTCCATCCTGGCGCTCAATCCCGTGGGCTCCTCAAGTTATGGTCGGCAGTTCAGCGAGCGCCTGCGCGGCCATTGGGGCGAGCTGGACCTGCCCCAGCAGCTGGCGGCGGTGCAGTCCCTGCAGCACGCGGGGCTGGCCAGCCAGAAACTGGCGATTGCCGGTAAATCCTACGGCGGCTTCATGGCGTGCTGGGCCGTGGGCCACACCCATGTGTTCCAGGCGGCCGTGCCCATGGCTGCGCTGTCGCAGCTCGACAGCCACTGGGGCAGCTCGGACAGCGGCTACTATACCGATCACTACGCCATGCAAGGCGAGGGCGAGGCGGCGCACGAACGCATGCGTGCGCACTCGCCGGTGGAATACCTGCGGTCCACCACGACGCCCACGCTGCTGCTGCACGGCCACGAGGACGAACGCTGCCCGCGCAGCCAGGCCGAAGCCGCGTTTGTCGCGCTGCGCCGCGGCGGCAATCCGGCCAGCGAGCTGGTGCTCTATCCCGGAGAAGGCCATAGATTCACCAGCCAGGGCCTGCCCGGCCATCGCGTCGATGTGATGCAGCGGGTGGTCGACTGGATCACACGCTGGACAAGCTGAGGCGCCGGCCGCGCTGTCGAGATGCTCTGGATCAGGCCCGTGAGCGTGCACCGCGCCCGGCACGCCTTTGTCCCCTTGGCGAGAGCTTTGCGGCCTTGACCACTTCCCAGCAAGACCTGTTTTGAGCGCGCGCGCCTGAACGCAGGTGTCGCCGGCGAATTCGCCGGCCGCGGCAAGCGAGCGGCTTGGGCTACATTCGGCACATGGGCAACAAGGGGCAGATCCGGGGTCTTGCCGTAACTTTTCAATGAACATCGGTGACAGTCTCAAGGCCTGGGCCCAGCGGATCAAGCGCGACGGCCTGACGCTGTGGTTTGCGGCCAGGCATCCCGATGCGCCCTGGTACGCCAAGGCGCTGGGCCTTTTTGTCGTTGCCTATGCGCTCAGCCCCATCGATCTGATACCGGATTTCATTCCTGTGCTGGGCTATGTGGACGACGTGCTGCTGCTGCCGGCGCTCATCTGGCTGACGGTGGCCCTCCTGCCGACAGCGGTGCTGGCGCAATGCCGCGCGCAAGCCGATGCCTGGATCATTGAAAACGGCAGCCGGCCCAGCAGCAAGGCCGGGGCCGTGATGATTGTCGTGCTGTGGATTGCTCTGGGCATCGCCGCATGGCTGTGGCTGGCCCCGCGCCTCCCTGGCTGAAGCGGCCCGGGATCTGGCCCGGGCCGAGGCGCTGCCGCGGTCAGCAGCCTGGCGCTCCAATCAAGGCGCGGCCGGAACGTCGACCACGAACGGTACGGTCCGCACCTGGTTGCCGCCCTTGAACTGTATCCACAGCGCATACCGGCCGGCGCGCGGCGGCGTGGCATGCAGCATCATCTTGGCTGAGGCGGCCGCCGTGGGAGCGCCATGTGAGGCGTGCGCGCCGTGGCCGGACTTGCCGCTGTCTGCCGCCATGGCGTGGGCATGGACATAGCCGAGGTCCGCGGTGTTCACGAACACCGCATGCGCTGGAACGCCCAGATAGAGGCCCAGGTCCGTTGCCGGCTTGCCGTTCTTGAGCACCGTCAACGTCATCATGCTTTCACGCCCTGCGCGCAGGGCCGAGGCATCGAGCTTGACGGAATAGGGACCGTCCGCGGCGCTGACGGCGTTTGCGCTCATATGGGCCGGAGCTGCGGCAAAGGCGCTGCTGCCCACCGGAACCTCGAAGCGCACGACCTGCTGGCCCAGGCCCTTTGGCATGGCGTCGGCATAGACATGATAGGTGCCCGGCTTGGGAAAGCGCATCACTACGCTGAAGCGCCCGTCGGGCCCAGGCTTGCCTCCATGCTCGTGCACGAAGCTGGTGAAGTCGCTGTCGGTTGCCAGCACGTGCAGCTGCTGCGTCAGTTCTTCCTCGAACTCGGTGATGGGACGGCCGGTCGCCTTGTCGGTGAAAGCGATCAGCAGCTCGCGGGTCAGTGGCCCGCTCTCGCGCACCACGAGCTCGGCGCTGACCTTTTCATGCACGCCGGGAAGGGCAAAGACGCTCTTGAGCGGGGTCTGCGCCAGTGCGGCGCTGCCTGACACCGTGGCGCCTATCAATAGCATTTGCTTGATGTTCATGGCTGGTCCTCTTCTATCAGTTGGCCGCCGCGCCGGGCTGCGGCTTGTCCGGATACCCGGCTTCGTGCAGCACGCCGAGGAAGGCGCTCCTGTCCAGGGCGCTGTGCACCCGGGCTGTGCGCGTGGGCGGATCGGTTTCAATGAGGGCCTGGGGGTCTACGCTCAATAGCGCCTTGGTGACCGACTTGGCGCATCCGCCGCAGCTCATGGCGGGAATGTGGAAGCGATGCATAGGAATTTCCTGGTTGGTTGCTGTACCGGACTAATGTGGGAGTTGCCAACGTGGCAAGGTCAAGCCCTTTGTGTGCAAGCTGGGC
>NZ_JAVWWA010000163.1:2875-7337 GCF_036666375.1 Comamonas sp.
CTGGGCAAGACCTGCGCACGAAGGGAAATGCCGGCGGCGATTGCCGTCATGGGGGCGTTTCCACAGGCGTGCGGCTGCGCGCCGAGGCGGGTGTGTCGACCCCGAACAGCGGCGCGCGGTGGGCGGGCCGCGCGAGCGGGTCCGCGGCTGCCGTGGGCCTGGGCTCGGCCAGATCCTCGAGGATGGGGCAGTCCGGGCGGTCGTTGCCGTGGCAGTGGTCGGCCAGATGGGCCAGCGTCTGCGCCATCGATTGCAGCTCGGCGATTTTTGCGTTCAGACCGGCAACATGCCTCAGCGCCATGGCCTTGACATTGGCGCTGGCGCGGTCGCGGTCCTGCCACAGCACCAGCAGCTCCGAAATCTGTTCGACGGAAAACCCCAGATCGCGCGAGCGGCGTATGAAGCGCAGGCTGTGCGTGTCGGCCACACTGTAATTGCGGTAACCCGCATCGGAGCGGTTGGCCTTGGGGATCAGGCCAATCTGTTCGTAATAGCGAATCATCTTTGCCGAGACGCCGCAGCGCTCGGCTGCCTGACCGATATTCATGATTTTCTCCTTGTGGTGGGCAACAGCCGCAAGCGCCGGGGCCGGGCTGCGCGCCCCGGTTCATTGCGGCGTAAAGAACACATCGGCATGCATGTCCTGCGAGCGCAGACCGCGGACGGCACCGATGCGCAGCGCCGCCTCGACCATGGCGGGCGGGCCGGCAACGTAGGCCTTCCAGCCATCCAGATCCTGCAGGTCGTGCGCCACGGCATCGGTCACCAGGCCGCGGCGCCAGCGGGTCGGCGCCGGCGCCTCGGAAAGCACAGGCGTGAAGCTCATGTGGGGGTGCTGCCGCGCCAGCGCCTGGAAATGCGCGACCAGATAGAGATCGCGCTCGCCGCGTGCGCCGAAATAGACATGAATGGGCTGCTGCATGCCCGCGGCAATGGCGGCTTCGACAATCGCCTTGATCGGCGCCAGGCCGGAACCCCCGGCAATGCACAGAATCGGCCCCGCATGCTGCTCGCGCAGGTAGGCCGAGCCAAACGGCGCTTCGATCGCCACCGGGTCGCCGGGCTGCAGAAATTGGTGGACACGCGCGCTCGTGGCCCCGCCCGGCACCTCGCGGATATGGAATTCAAGCACCGGCGCACCCGAGCGGCTGGCCATGGAGTAGTCGCGCACGGCAGCGCCGGGAAAGGTCAGCCGCGCGTACTGGCCGGCGGCAAAGCGCAGCGCATCGGCTCCCTCGGTGGCCAGCTGGACAATGCGGATGTCGTGGGTGGCGTCGCTGATCGCGCTCACGCGGCCGATCAACTGGCGGCGCGGGTGGGCGGGCGGGTCTTCGTCGCCACCGAGCCAGGCAACGCAGGCATCGGTGGTCGGGACTGCGCGGCAGGCGAGGATCAGCCCCTGGGCCTTTTCCTCGGGCGAGAGGGCAAAGCGGCTGTGTTCCAGCAGCTCGACCTGGCCTTGGACCAGGCGCGACTTGCAGGCGCCGCAGCGCCCGGAGCGGCAGCCGTGCGGATAGGCGATGCCCTCGGCCAGCGCGGCGTCCAGGATGGTGACGCCCTGCGCCACCGCGATGCTGCGCCCGGCCTGGCGTATTTCCACCTGCCGTGTCATTGCGCGCTCTTATCGGCCGCAGCCGGGCCCAGGCCCAGGGCATGCACCAGGCCCGGCTTTTGCGCGGCAAACGTGCCGTAGAAGACCTGGTCCTGCACCAGGGTGATGGGCGCCACCCGCACACCGGTGCGTGCCTTGGCCTGCGCCATGATCTCGGGGTCGGTGAGGTCGCGTTCCTCGAAAGCAATTGCCTCGCGTTCCAGCCAGTCCTTGAGCAGGCGGCAGTCGGGGCAGGAGGGTGTCGTGTAGACCATGACCTGGGGGTGGGATGTGTTGTTCATGAAGTGTTGCTCCATCGGGTAGGAGTGAGGCGCCAGGCGCTGCCTGCGCCGGAACGACGCTTGGCGTGACGCTGGCCGCCGAAAGCAAAGTTTGGGGACTGACATCGTGTGAAGGTCAAGGCCCGGGTGAAATCTGCGTTGCCAGGCTGGCGCTTGACGTGCCGTCGGCGCCGCCGCAGTCTTGCCGGGTCCAGGCGCAAAGCTCCCAGCCGCCGCCCAGTGCCTTGTAGATGCTGACCACGGCCAGGCGTTGCTGGGTGCGGGCAATGGCCAGCGCGCGCCGGCTGGCGAAGTCGGCGCGCTCGGCTTCCAGCACTTCCAGATAAAGGCCTTCGCCCTGCGCAAATCGCACGCGCGCCAGGCGCGCCGCTTCGCGGTGGGCGGCCGACTCCCGCAGGCGCAGGCCCAGCGTGCTGCCCGCGGCGCCATAGGCCTTGAAGGCATCGTCGGTTTCCTGCAGGGCGCGTGCCACGGTCTGGTCGTAGTGGATCAATGCCTCCTTGGCGCGGGCCTCGCTGGCCGCGATGCGCGCGCGCACCCGCCCGGTATCGAGAAAAGACCAGCGCATGACCGGGCTGATGAAGGCCGACAGCGCGGCCCCGCCACTGAGCGTGCTGAGACTGCCGGCCACCAGCCCGATCGAGCCCTGCACCTGGACTTCGGGGTAGAGTCCGGCGGTCTCCACCCCAATGCCGGCCGTGGCCGCGGCCAGGCTGCGTTCGGCCGCCACGATGTCGGAGCGGCGCGAGAGCAGGGCGGCGGGATCGCCCACGGCAATCGTTCGAACGCGCAAGGCGTCGGTGCCGGGCGTGCCCGCGGGCAGGCGCAATCCGTGCGGGGTTTCGCCCAGCAGCACGGCCAGGGCGTTGGCCGCGGCCGCGCGCCGGCGTTCGAGTTCGGGCAGGGCCACCTCGACGCTGCGCAAGGCCGCCTCGGCCCGCAGCCGGTCGAATTCGCTGGCCGAGCCGGCGTCCACCAGCGCGTCGACCAGGCGCAGGCCGTCGATCTGGCTTTGGCGGATGTCGGCGACGACGGCGTGTTCGGCCTCGATACCGTGCAGCTCGAACCAGGTGGCAGCCACCGCCGCAGCGACGCCGGCTTGCACGCCGCGCAGCAGCGCCGCGCGCGAACCCGCTTGCGCTTCGGCCGCCTCCACCGAGCGCTGCACCCGGCCAAAGAGATCGATTTCCCATGCGGCGTCGACGGCGCCGCGGTAGCTGTCGACCCGGCGCGGCTGGCCGGCCGGCGTCTGGCTTTCACTGCGGCGGCGGTTGTCGTAGTCCAGCGCGACCCCTCCGCTGGGCAGGAATCCCTGGCGGTTTTCCCTCAGCAGGGCGCCGGCCTGCGCCAGCCGCGCCGCCGCAAGGCCGATGTCATGGTTTGCCGCCAGCGCGCGCTCGACCAGGCCGGCCAGCGCGGGATCGTCAAAGCCGCGCCACCAGGCCAACTCGACGGCCCCCGCGCTCAGCCCGATGGAGGAATCTTCGAAGCTGGCGGGAAACTGCGATGCGTGCAGTGCCGGCAGCGCGGGCGGAACGTACTCCGGGCCGACTGCGCACCCGGCCAGCAGCAGCGCAGGCAGCAAAACGGCTATATAGGAATTTCTCATCACTTAGATCTCCTCCAGGCGCGCCCGGGTGCTTGCCCGGGGCCGCTCGAAGCGCGCCGACAGGCCGCGCATCACCACATAAAAAACCGGCGTCAGGAACAGGCCGAACAGCGTCACGCCCAGCATGCCGGCAAAGACCGCAATCCCCATGGCATGGCGCATCTCCGCGCCCGCGCCGGTGGCCAGCACCAGTGGCACGACTCCGGCAATGAAGGCCAGCGAGGTCATGACGATGGGCCGCAGCCGCAGCCGGCAAGCCTCCACCACCGCCTCCACCGCGCTTGCGCCCTCGGCTTCGCGGCTGCGCGCGAACTCAACGATCAGAATCGCGTTCTTGGCGGCCAGGCCGACCAGCACGATGAGCCCGATCTGCACGAAGACGTTGTTGTCTCCGCCCACCAGCCAGACGCCCAGGATCGCGCTGAGCAGACACATGGGAACGATCAGCAGCACCGACAGCGGCAGCAGCCAGCTGTTGTATTGCGCCGCCAGGATGAGATAGGCCAGCAGCACGCACAGCGGGAAAATGAACAGCGCCGAGTCTCCTGCCAGCTTTTGCTGGAAGGTCAGATCGGTCCATTCAAAGGCCATGCCTTCGGGCAGTACCTCCTTTGCCAGGCGCTCCATCACCGCCACCGCCTGCCCCGAGCTGACGCCCGTCATTGCGCCGCCCGCGATATCCGCCGCCGGGTAGCCGTTGTAGTGGATCACGCGGTCCGGGCCCGAACTGGGCGTGACGGTGACAAACGAGGACAGCGGCAGCATGTCTCCGGCGGCGTTGCGCACCTGCAGGCGGCCAATGGCCTCGGCCTGCATGCGGTGCTCGGCATCGCCCTGGGCGGTCACCTTGTAGGTGCGGCCAAAGCGGTTGAAGTCGTTCACATAGAGCGAGCCCAGATAGACCTGCAGCGACTCGAACACATCCGCCAGGCGCACACCCTGGCTCTTGACCTGGGTGCG
>NZ_JAVWWA010000164.1:0-7278 GCF_036666375.1 Comamonas sp.
GCATCAGCCGCGAAGACCAGGATCTGTTTTCGCTGCAAAGCCAGCAGCGCACGGCCGCGGCCCAGGAAAAAGGCCTGTTTGCCGACGAGATCATTGCCTGCGCCACGCGCATGGCCGAGAAGAACAAGGAAACCGGCGAAGTCACGCTGCGCGATGTGATCGCGACCAAGGACAACTGCAACCGCCCCAGCACCACGCTCGAAGGCCTGGCCAAGCTCGAGCCCGTCAAGGGCCCGGGTCAGTTCGTCACCGCGGGCAATGCCTCGCAGCTGTCCGATGGCTCGTCGGCCAGCGTGCTGATGGAGGCCAAAGAGGCCGAGCGCCTGGGCCTGCAGCCGCTGGGCGCGTTCCGCGGCTTTGCGGTCGCGGGCTGCGAGCCCGATGAAATGGGCATTGGCCCGGTGTTTGCCGTGCCCAAGCTGCTGGCGCGCCACGGCCTCAAGGTCGAGGACATCGGTCTGTGGGAAATGAACGAAGCCTTTGCCTCGCAGGCGCTGTACTGCCAGCGCACGCTGGGCATTCCTTCCGAGCTGTTGAACGTCAACGGCGGCGCGATCTCCATCGGCCATCCGTTTGGCATGACGGGCGCACGCCTGGTCGGCCACCTGCTGCTCGAAGGCCGTCGCCGCAAGGCCAAGTACGGCGTGGTGACGATGTGCATTGCCGGCGGCATGGGCGCAGCAGGCCTGTTCGAAATTTACTGAGAAAACCAATGGATCTGAATTTCACCCCCGAAGAGCTGGCGTTTCGCACCGAAGTGCAGGAATTCCTGCGCGACAAGCTGCCCGCCGCGCTGGCGGCCAAGGTCAAGGCCGGCCAGCGCCTGAGCCGCGACGACCAGTCCGAATGGCATGCGATCCTCAACGAGCGCGGCTGGTTTGCCAACCACTGGCCCGAGGAACATGGCGGCCCGGGCTGGACGCCGGTGCAGAAGTTCATCTTCGACCACGAGTGCGCGCTCGCCGGCGGCCCGCGCATCGTGCCCTTTGGCGTCAACATGCTGGGCCCGGTGCTGATCAAGTACGGCAACGAAGCGCAAAAGAACTACTGGCTGCCGCGCATCCTCAGCGGCGAGGACTGGTGGTGCCAGGGCTATTCGGAGCCCGGCGCGGGCTCCGATCTGGCGTCGGTCAAGACCACGGCCGAGGCCGGTGTCGACGCCCAGGGCGCGCACTACATCGTCAACGGCCAGAAGACCTGGACCACCCAGGGCCAGCACGCCAACATGATCTTCTGCCTGGTGCGCACCGACAAGCAGGCGCGGCCGCAGTCGGGCATCAGCTTCCTGCTGGTCGACATGAACACCCCGGGCGTCGAGATCCGCCCCATCCGCACGCTGGACGGCGACCGCGAAGTCAACGAAGTGTTCTTCACCAACGTGCGCGTTCCCGCCGAGAACCTGGTGGGCGAGGAAAACAAGGGCTGGACCTATGCCAAGTACCTGCTGACCTATGAGCGCACCGGCATTGCGGGCGTGGGCTTCTCGGTGGCCGGGCTGGAAAAGCTCAAGGCGATTACCAGCCGCGTGCAGCGCAACGGCAAGCCGCTGGACCAGGACCCGCAGTTCGCCCAGCGCCTGGCCAAGGTCGAGATCGACCTGGAGAACATGAAGACCACCAACCTGCGCGTGATCGCGGCCGTGGCCGGCGGCGGCGTTCCGGGCGCGGAAAGCTCGATGCTCAAGATCCGCGGCACCGAGATCCGCCAGGAAATCCTGTCGCTGATACGCCGCGCCATGGGGCCGTACGCGCTGCCGTTCACCGAGGAGGCGCAGTACTCGGACTATGCGGGCGAGAGCGTGGGCCCCAAGGAAGCGGCCACGGCCGCGGCCAACTACTTCAACTACCGCAAGCTGTCGATCTTCGGCGGCTCCAATGAAATCCAGAAGAACATCATCTCCAAGATGATCCTGGGCCTGTGAGGCTGGCGCGATGAATTTTGAACATACCGAAGACCGCCGCATGCTGGCGGACACGCTCAACCGCTTTGTCTCCGAGCAATACGGTTTCGAGACCCGCAATGCGATTGCCTATGGCGACGTGGGCATGGCGCCCGCGCTGTGGAGCCAGTTCGCCGAACTCGGCGCGATTGGCGCGCTGTTCACCGAGGCCGATGGCGGCTTTGGCGGCGCAGGCTTCGACATCGCCGTGGTGTTCGAGGCCCTGGGCCGCGGCCTGGTGGTCGAGCCTTTCCTGGGCGCGCTGATGGTGGGCCGGGCATTGGCCGCCGTGGGCACGCCGGCGCAAAAGGCGCTGATTGCCAATCTGGTGGACGGCAGCACGGTTGCCGCGCTGGCGCACGACGAGCCGGCCAGCCATTACGAGTTGAACCGCGTCGCCACGCGCGCCGAGCGCAGCGCAGGCGGCTGGACGCTGTCGGGCGCCAAGGCCGTGGTGCTGCAGGGCGACCATGCGAATCTGCTGCTGGTGTCGGCACGTACTTCCGGCGCAGTCGACGGCGAAGACGGCATTTCGCTGTTTCTCGTTCCCGCCGAGGCCGCCGGCCTGACGCGTCGCGGCATGGGCCGCATGGACGGCGGCCGCGTCGCCGAGATCACGCTCGACAAGGTGCAAGTCGGCGCCGACGCGCTGCTGGGCCAGGAGGGCCAGGGCCTGGCGACGCTGGAGATCGCCGTCGGCGCGGGCGTGCTGGCGCTGTGCGCCGAAGCCGTGGGCGCGATGGAAGTCGCCAAGCGCGACACGCTCGAATACCTGCAGACGCGCAAGCAGTTCGGCGTGGCCATCGGCAGCTTCCAGGCGCTGCAGCACCGCATGGCCGATCTGCTGCTCGAGATCGAGCAGTCGCGCTCGGCGGTGATCAATGCCGCGGCGGCGCTGGACGGCGACCGCCTGACGCGCGAACGCGCGCTGTCGGCCGCCAAGGTGACGATTGGCCGCATCGGCGCGCTGGTTGCCGAGGAAAGCATACAAATGCACGGCGGCATAGGCATGACCTGGGAATTGCCGTTGTCGCACTATGCCAAGCGCCTGGTGATGATAGATCACGAACTGGGCGACGAAGACCACCATCTGGCGCGCTTCATGGCGCTGGGCCGGGAGACTGCGCAATGAGCAACGAACAAAACACCGCCCTGATCACCCGCCGCGAAGGCGCGGTGCTGGTGCTGAGCAACAACAATCCGGCGGCGCGCAATGCGCTGTCGCCGGCGTTCTACCTGGCGCTGACGCAAGCGCTGCACGATGCGAAGAACGACCCCGGCGTGGGCGCCATCGTGCTGACCGGCGAAGGCGGGCATTTCTGCGCCGGTGGCGATCTGCGCCAGCTGGTCAAGCGGCGCGAACTGTCGGTGGCCGAGCGGCGCGAAAAGCTCGAAGGCCTGCATGACCTGATTCGCGCCGTGCGCGCCTGCCCCAAGCCGGTGATTGCCGCCGTCGAAGGCGCGGCCGCCGGTGCGGGCGTGTCGCTGGCCCTGGCCTGCGACATGCTGGTGGCGGCGCGCAATGCGGCGTTCTCCGTGGCCTATGTGAAGATCGGTCTCACGCCCGATGGCGGCGCCACGGCGTTTCTCGCGCAGTTCGTCTCGCGCCAGCTGCTGACCGAGCTGTGCCTCACGGGCGAGCGCGTGTCGGGCGAGCGCCTGCATGCGCTGGGTGCGGTCAACCGCCTGGCCGAGCCCGGCGAAGCGCTGGCCCAGGCGATTGCGCTGGCCCAGCAACTGGCCTCGGGGCCCGATGAAGCCATGGGCAACATCAAGGCGCTGTGCCACGCCGCCTACGACAACACGCTGGAGCAGCAGCTCGAGCAGGAAGCGCAGTTCATGGTGCACGCCCAGGCCAGCGAGGAGTCGCGCGAAGGCATGGCGGCCTTTCTCGAAAAACGCCCGGCCGATTACACGCAACTGCGCCAGCCACGCGGCTAGCAGCAGCGGCAAGGAGACAACATTGAGCGACAACAACAACACCTCACCCGCCGACGACAGCACCGATTTCCCGCTCGAAGGCGTGCGCGTGCTCGATCTGTCGCGCGTGTTTGCAGGCCCTATGTGCGGCATGGTGCTGGCCGACTTCGGCGCTGAAGTCATCAAGGTCGAACACCCCGAGCGCGGCGACGACACGCGCGACTGGGGCATTCGCATCGGCAAGACCGAGACCACCTACTACAGCGCGATGAACCGCAACAAGCGCTCGGTCACGGTCGATCTGCAAAGCCCTGAAGGCATCAAGATCATCCATGATCTGCTGCCCCAGTGCGACGTGGTGCTGCACAACTTCAAGACCGGCGGCGCCGAGAAGCTGGGCCTGGGCTACGAGCAACTCAAGGCGCTCAAGCCCGGCCTGATCTACTGCGCGATTGCCGGCTACGACACCTCGGGCCCCGAGGCCAAGCGGCCCGGCTACGATCTGGTGATACAGGGCGAGGCCGGGCTGATGGCGCTCAACGGCGAAGCCCAGCAGCCGCCGCTCAAGTTCGGCGTGGCCGTGGTCGATCTGATGACCGGCATGTACGCGGCCCAGGCGGTGCTGGCCGCACTGTTCCGGCGCGAGCGCACGGGCAAGGGGCGGCTGATCGAGATGGCACTGTATGACTGCGGTCTCACGGTGACCGGCTACTACGGCCTCGACGCCATGCAGCTGGGCCGCGACCCGCAGCGCTATGGCAATTCGCACCCGTCGATCGTGCCCTACGGCATGTTCGAGGCCGCCGACGGTCCGTTGATCATTGCCGTGGGCAACAACCAGCAATTCGAGCGCTTTTGTCGCGATGTGGTGCAGCGCCCCGACATCCTTGAAGACGCGAAGTTCGCGACCAATGTCGAGCGTTCCAAGAACCGCCCGGCACTGCTGCCGCTGCTCACCGAGCTGATACGCGCCGAGACGCGCGATGTGCTGATCGAGCGCATGTCGCGCTTCGGCATTCCTTGCGGCCGGGTCTCGGGCCTGCACGAGGCATTGACCAGCGAGCGCACGCGCCGCGGCGGCCTGTTGCAGGAAATGCCCCATCCCGTGGCCGGCACCACCCATGTGTTTGCGCCGCCGTATCGGCTCGACGGCAAGCGCCTGCCGATACGCAATGCCCCGCCCACGTTGGGCGAGGGCACGAAGGACGTGCTGCAGCAACTGCTGCAGCTGTCCGAGCAAGAGCTGCAGGCGCTGCAGGCCAAGGGCGTGCTGACGCTGCCCGGCGCCTGAGACCATCCATCCCGCGGCCGGGTGCCGCGGGACACAGCTACAAAGAGACAGAGACACCATGAATACTTTTGCCACTACCCGCCGCGGCGTTCTGGCCCTCGCGGCCGCCCCCTTGTTTGCCGGCAGCGCGTTCGCGCAGCAGGCGGCCTGGCCCAGCAAGATGGTCAAGCTGATCGTGCCGTTTCCCGCAGGCGGCCCCACCGACACCGCTTCGCGCATCCTCGGGCAGAAGCTGTCCGAACGCCTCAAGCAGACCGTGCTGGTGGAAAACCGCCCCGGCGCTTCGGGCTCGATTGCCGCGGCCCAGGTCGCCAAGAGCCCGGCCGACGGCTATACGCTGGTGATGCTGGCCACGCCCACGCTGCTGGCGCCGCATCTGTACAAGACCGCGGGCTACGACACCGTCAAGGACTTCGCGCCCGTGGCCACGGTCTATGACCTGCCCATCGTGATCGTGGTCAACCCCAAGCTGCTGCCCGAAGTCACCGACATCAAGAGCCTGATTGCCCACGCCAAGGCGCAGAAGACCGCGCTCAACTACACCAGCTCGGGCGCGGGCAGCTTCGGCCACCTGAGCATGGAGCTGCTCAAGCAGATGGCCGGCTTCGAGATGCAGCATGTGCCCTACAAGGGCGGCACGCCGGCGATCACCGATACCATTGGCGGCCAGGTGCCCATCATGTATGCCGATCTGGTTGCGGCGCTGCCGCATATCCAGGCGGGCAAGCTGCGCGCCATTGCCGTGGGCTCGCCCCAGCGCGTGGCCATGCTGCCCGATGTCAAGACCATTGCCGAGCAGGGCATCAAGGGCTATGACGCCGTGTCCTGGGGCGGCCTGCTCGCGCCCAAGGGCACGCCCGCGGCCGTGGTCGAGCGCATTGCCGGCGAAGTCAAGCAGATCCTGGCCGAGCCCGAGACCCAGAGCCGGCTGCTCAACGCGGGCGCGATTGCGTTCTACCAGTCGCCCGCCGAGATGGCCGGCCGCATCCAGCAGGATTACACCCGCTGGGGCCAGCTGATCCGCGACAAGCACATTGCTTCCGAGTGAGCCCGCAATGAAGACGCGCATCACCGAGCTGTTCGGCATCCAGCATCCCATCATCCAGGGCGGCATGCACCATGTGGGCCTGGCCGAGCTGGCCGCTGCGGTATCGAATGCCGGCGGCCTGGGAATCATCACCGGCCTGACGCAGCGCACGCCCGAACTGCTGGCCGCAGAGATCGCGCGCTGCCGCGCGCTGACGGACAAGCCGTTTGGCGTGAACCTGACCTTTCTGCCGTCGGTCAATCCGCCCGACTACCCGGGCTATGTCCAGGCCATCATTGACGGCGGGGTGAAGATTGTCGAGACCGCGGGCAACAACCCGCAGAAATGGATGGCGGCGCTCAAGGGCGCGGGCATCAAGGTGATCCACAAGTGCACCTCGGTGCGCCATGCGCTCAAGGCCGAGGCCATTGGCTGCGATGCGATCAGCGTCGACGGCTTCGAGTGCGGCGGTCATCCGGGCGAAGACGACGTGCCCAATTTCATCCTGCTGCCGCGCGCGGCGCAGGAACTGAAGATTCCGTTTGTCGCCTCGGGCGGCATGGCCGACGGCCGTTCGCTGGTGGCCGCGCTGGCCCTGGGCGCCGAAGGCATCAACATGGGAACGCGCTTCATTGCCACGCAGGAAGCGCCGGTGCACGACAACGTCAAGCAGGCGATTGTCGCCGCGAGCGAACTCGACACCCGGCTGGTGATGCGCCCGCTGCGCAATACCGAGCGGGTGCTGACCAATGCGGGCGTCGAACGCCTGTTGGCCAAGGAGCGCGAGCTGGGCGCGGCCATCACCTTTGCCGACATCGCGCCCGAAGTCGCGGGCATCTACCCGCGCGTCATGCAGCAGGGCGACATGCAGGCCGGCGCCTGGTCCTGCGGCATGGTTGCGGGCCTGATCGACGACATCCCCACGGTACAGCAATTGATAGACAGCATCATGGACCAGGCACAGGCGCTGATCAGCGCCCGTCTGGCGGGAATGCTGCAGCCCTCGGCCTAGTCCGCCCCTTTTTTCAAAACCTTTTGGAGACTCTCTCCCATGAAAATCATTGTTCCCGTCAAGCGCGTCGTCGACTACAACGTCAAGGT
>NZ_JAVWWA010000165.1:0-7236 GCF_036666375.1 Comamonas sp.
CCCGGGAACTTGTCCTTGTGCGCCGTCAGGCCCACGCGGTCGAGCATCTTCAGGCCGCGCTGGCGCGCTTCGTCGGCGCTGCGGCCCAGCACCTTGACCTGGGCGATGGTCAGGTTTTCCGTGACCGACAGATGGGGGAACAGCTCGAAGTGCTGGAACACCATGCCCACGCGGCTGCGCAGCTTGGGCAGGTTGGTCTTGGGATCGTGCACGGCCGTGCCATCGACAAAGATCTCGCCCTTCTGGAAAGGCTCGAGCGCGTTGATGGTCTTGATCAGCGTGGACTTGCCCGAGCCCGAAGGGCCGCACACCACCACCACCTCGCCTTTGTTGATGCTGGTCGAGCAGTCGGTCAGCACCTGAAAGCTGCCATACCACTTGGAGACGTTCTTCATTTCAATCATTGGGTGCTCTCCGTATCCGTATTCAGTTATCCATCCCGGCTGCGCCACTGGCGCGATCCAGGTGCGGGACGGCCCCAAGGGTCGCCCCGCAGCGCCTCGGCGGGTTATCTAATAATTGCGATTCTCTTGTGCAGACGCTTGACCATCCAGGACAGCGCGTAGCACAGCACGAAATAGGCAACGGCCGCGGCCAGATAGGCCTCGATCGGTCGGCCGTAGTTCTTGCCCGCGACTTCAAAGCCCTTGAGCATGTCGTAGGCGCCGATGGCGTAGACCAGCGAGGTATCCTGGAACAGGATGATGGTCTGCGTCAGCAGCACCGGCAGCATGTTGCGGAAGGCCTGCGGCAGCACCACCAGGCGCATGTTCTGGCCGTAGGTCATGCCCAGCGCCTGGCCCGCATTCACCTGACCGCGCGCGATCGACTGGATGCCGGCGCGCATGATCTCGCTGAAGTAGGCGGCCTCGAAGGCGATGAAGGTGATGATCGCCGACAGCTCCGCGCCGATGGGGCGGCCGATGATGGCCGGCATCAGCAGGAAGAACCACAGGATCACCATCACCAGCGGAATGGAGCGCATGCCGTTGACGTAGATCGTCGCCGGCAGCACCAGCCACTTCTTGCCCGACAGCCGCATCAGCGCCAGCACCGTGCCGAACAGCACGCCGCCCACGGTGGCGATGGCCGTCAGCATCAGGCTGAAATACAGACCCTTGAGCACGAAGTTGCTCACCAGGTCCCAGTTGTAGAAACCAAAGTCGATGTGCAGATCCATGATCAGTGACCTCCTGCACTCGAAGCGGCAACCATGCCGGGCACCTGGGCGCGCTTTTCAATCCAGGCCATGATGCGGTTGATGGCGAACGCCGAGATGACATACAGGCCGGTCACGGCCAGATAGACTTCGACGCCGCGGCCGGTCTCTTCCTGGGCCTGCATGGCAAACATGGTCAACTCCGTCACCGACACGGCAAAGGCCACCGACGAGTTCTTGAAGATGTTCATCGTCTCACTGGTCAGCGGCGGAATGATGATGCGCAGCGCCATCGGCAGCAGCACATAGCGGTAGGTCTGCCAGGTCGTGAAACCGACGGCCATGCCCGCATAGCGCTGGCCACGCGGCAGCGACTGCAGACCCGAGCGCACCTGCTCGGCGATACGCGACGAGGTGAAGATACCCAGCGCCAGCACCACCAGCACGAAGCCCGGCACGGACTTCATCGCCGGCACGAAGGCGGGCACCACGTGGTACCAGAGAAAGATCTGGACCAGCAGCGGAATATTTCTAAACAGTTCAACCCAGGCATTGCCGAAGCGCACCAGCCACGGGCTGTTGGGCAAAGTGCGCAGCACGCCAATCACTCCACCGACCACCAGCGCTATCAACAGCGCCAGCAGAGATACGGACACCGTCCACCCCCACGCAGACAACATCCAGTCCATATAGGTGATGTCGCCGCCCTTGCCGAAGCACCCCTGCACCGCAACGCGGTCCAGCGTGTCCTCGCAGAACACCTGCCAATCCCAAGCCATAGGATTTCCTTTATTGCCTCAAACCTCTGGCGAAAAGAACGCGCAACGCGCCTGTTCCACCACACAAAAAACCCCCTCCGAGACCAGCCAGAAGGGGGTTTTCATCCCGATCGCCTAAAAGGCTTTACTTGTTGAAAGCTTCCTTGGGCTTGTTGTTGGGGTTCTTCCAGGCGTTCTTGGTGGCGTCGGACAGCGGCAGGCCGACCTTCTGGTTTGCCGGTGGGATGGGCTGCATGAACCACTTGTCATAGAGCTTTTCCAGGCTGCCATCGGCGACCTGGCGCTGGATGCTGGTGTCGACGGCCTTCAGGAAAGCGGTGTCGTTCTTGCGCAGCATGCAGGCAATGGGCTCGACCGACAGCACTTCGCCGACGATCTTGAAATCGTTGGGGCTCTTGGACTTGGAGATGTTGCCGGCCAGGATGGAGCCGTCCATCACGAACGCATCGGCGCGGCCCGTTTCGAGCAGCAGGAAGCTGTCGGCGTGGTCCTTGCCCATGACTTCCTTGAAGTCTATGCCCTGGGCGCGTTCGTTCTTGCGCAGGATCTGCACCGAAGTGGTGCCCGTGGTCGTGGCCACGGCCTTGCCGTTCAGGTCCTTGATGGCGTTGATGCCCGAGTTGGCCTTCACCGCAATGCGCACTTCTTCCATGTAGGTGGTCATGGCGAAGTCGACATCCTTCTGGCGGTTGGTGTCGTTGGTGGTCGAGCCGCACTCGAGGTCAACGGTGCCGTTGGTCACCAGCGGGATGCGGTTCTGCGAAGTGACGGGCTGGAACTTGATTTCCAGCTTGGTCAGGCCGAGTTGCTTTTGCAGGTCGCGCGCGACGCGTTCGGCCATTTCGGTATGGAAGCCGACATACTTGCCGTCACCAAGGGTATAGGCCAGTGCGCCAGAAGACTCGCGCACGCCCAGCGTGATCGAACCCGAGGATTTGATTTTCGCCAGGGTGTCATTGGTCTGAGCCATGACCGTGCCCGCGAGCAAACCCATGACGGCAACTGCCAACAAATGTTTCTTCATACCTTCTCCTCTGATGACTGCGGATAAAAAAAGCAACGCCGGAACGCGCGTGGGCTTGTTTCAATAATTCACTTTAGAGGCATTTTGCTACTGTCACAAGAAACCAATAGCTATAACCCACAAGGATCCATGTCAAACAAGGCGTAAACGCCGTTCTTCCAGGGTAAACACCTAGCAAAAATCGGGCCCACGCTCCATGCTACTGGCCGGGCGGCCCGACGACGCCCCGGCTTACCCTAGTTCCAGCGTATTGCCGTGCTCGAGCAGGAACGCCCAGAGATTCTGCGCCACACCCTTGGGAGCGTCCTTGGCCGTGGGTTTCTGACGGTAAGCGCGCACATCCATGGGCATACGGAAGGACTCCACGCCCAGCGGTTCGGCGCTGACCAGGCGCCCGGACTGCAGTTCGTTGCGCACCGCGCTGTAAGGCAAAAATGCGACACCATGGCCTTCGAGCGCCATGGCCTTGAGACCTTCGGCCATGTCGGTTTCGTAGACCCGCTCCAGATGGATGGCTTCGCCGGCCTGCTTGAGGATCAGCTCGGTCACCTGGCCCAGATAGGCGCCCGAGGCATAGCCCAGGTACGGCAGAGGCTGGGACTGGGTTCCGGGCAATACATGCAGCGGCCGGCCCTGGGCATCGGGCTTGACATAGGGCGCAAGGATTTCCTCCCCCAGACTCACCATTTCATAGCGATCGGGGTCAAGCTGGAAAGGCTGGGACGGGTGGTGGTAGGCGATCAGCAGATCGCAGCCGCCTTCGACCAGCCGCATCACCGCATCGTGCACATTGAGCGCGAACAACCGGCTGCGGAACGGCCCGAACAGTCCGTGCAGGTTCGACACCCAGGCAGGGAAAAAAGTGAAGGCCAGCGTGTGCGGCACCGCAAAACCTATCATGCCCTTGCCCGCACTGACGTGCGCGCGCAACATGCTGCGCGTGCTCTGCAGCGACTGCAGCATCTCCAGCGCCTGCTCGTACATGGTCTTGCCCGCGGGCGTGAGCCGCGTCGGGTAGGAGCTGCGATCGACCAGGTCGGTCCCGGCCCAGGCTTCCAGCGCCTGGATGCGGCGGGAAAACGCGGGCTGTGTCACATGCCGCAATTGCGCCGAGCGGCTGAAACTGCGGGTCTCAGCCAAGCTCACAAAATCTTCTAGCCATTTGGTTTCCATCTCGCCATTATCCGCGCGCCAAGGCCGCATGCCTCGGGGCAACCCGCATGGTCAGCGACGAAACCGGACCAGATAATGGTTTGCCCACCTCACCCGGCGGGCGCGCGTCAGGCCCGCTGGTACACGACACCCTCGGGCAAGGCGAAAGTCTTTTCTCCGTTGTCACGCGTTTTCCTGACTGCCCGCGCTCATGCCCTCTGACCAATCGCCTCCCGACCACGACGCGTCGGCCCCTCCCCGTTCCCTGCGCATCGAAGACTGGCTCACCGTGATCATCATGGCCGCATTGGCGCTGATCACTTTCGCCAACGTGCTGGTGCGCTACCTCACCAACTCCTCCTTTGCCTGGACCGAAGAAATCTCGGTCTTCCTGATGATCCTGCTGGCCATGGTCGCGGGCTCGGCGGCCGTGGCGCGCGACCAGCACATCCGCATTGAATATTTTTCCCATGGCGGCACGGTCCAGCGCCGCCGGCGCCTCGCGCGCCTGGGCGCAGTCCTGGTCGCGCTGCTGTTCACCCTGATCGCGGTGCTGAGCCTGCGCGTGGTCTGGGACGACTTCCGCTTTGACGAAACCTCGCCCGGCATAGGCGTGCCGCAGTGGTGGTACTCGATGTGGCTGCCGGTGTTCTCGGCGCTGATCGTGCTGCGCGCGCTCGGCCTCTATCGCCGCCAGGGCCTGCAGGCCGCCGCAGAAGACGCAACCAACACCACAGGTCCCCAGCCATGATCGCCACACTGCTGTTCGTGGCCTTCGTGCTGCTGATGAGCGCGGGCGTGCCCATAGGCGCCGCTCTGGGCCTCGCGGGCGCTGCCTGCATCGCGCTGGCCAACTCCGACGCCCAGTGGTTCGGCCTGCTGGCCGTGCCGCAGAACTTCTATGCCGGCCTGGGCAAGTACCCGCTGCTGGCGATTCCGATGTTCGTGCTCGTGGGCTCTATCTTCGACCGCTCGGGCGTGGCGCTGCGGCTGGTGAACTTCGCGATCGCCATCGTGGGCCGCGGCCCAGGCATGCTGCCCCTGGTGGCGATTGCCGTGGCCATGTTCCTGGGCGGCATCTCGGGCTCGGGCCCGGCCAATGCCGCGGCCGTGGGCGGAGTGATGATCGCCGCGATGAGCCGCGCCGGCTACCCTGGCTCGTTCTCGGCCAGCGTGGTCGGCGCCGCCGCCGCCACCGACATCCTGATTCCGCCTTCGGTCGCGTTCATCATCTACTCGGTGCTGGTGCCCGGTGCTTCGGTGCCCGCGCTGTTCGCGGCCGGCATGATTCCGGGCGTGCTCGCCGGCATCGCGCTGATCGTTCCTGCCGTCTGGCTGTCGCGCCGCCACAAGATGGGCGCGCTCGAAGCCACGCTGCCGCGCCCCGAGTTCTGGAAAAGCCTGCGCGAAGCCGCCTGGGGCCTGGCCGCACCGGTGCTGATCCTGGGCGGCATGCGCGCCGGCTGGTTCACGCCCACCGAAGCCGCCGTGGTCGCGGTGTTCTACGGACTGTTCGTCGGCATGGTGATACACCGCACCATATCGGTGCGCGACCTGTTTCCCATCCTGCGCGAAGCTGGCGAGCTGTCGGCCGTGATCCTGCTCGTGGTGTCGCTGGCCGGCATCTTCGCGTTCTCGCTGTCGACGCTGGGCGTGATCGATCCTGTCGCCAACGCCATCGTCAACTCGGGCCTGGGCGAATACGGCGTGCTCGCGCTGCTGATCCTGCTGTTGATCACCGTGGGCATGTTCCTCGACGGCATCTCGGTGTTCCTGATCTTCGTGCCGCTGCTGCTGCCCATCATGCAGCACTACCAGTGGGACCCGGTCTGGTTCGGCGTGATCCTGACGCTCAAGGTGGCGCTGGGTCAGTTCACGCCGCCGCTGGCCGTGAACCTGATGGTCTCGTGCCGCATCGCGGGCGTGCGCATGGAGTCGACCGTGCGCTGGGTCGGCCCCATGCTGCTGGCGATGTTCGTCGTGATGTTGCTGGTGATTGCCTTCCCGCAACTGGCCCTTTGGCTGCCCCACAAGCTGGGTTACTGAGTTCCCAATAACAACCCCTAGGAGACAAAGAATGAAACTGCGCAGCTTTCTGACCACCGCGGTCGCCGCGGCCGCGGCCCTGGCCTTCACCGCTCCGGCGGCGCTGGCCCAGAACTACAAGAGCGAGTACCGCATGTCGCTGGTGCTGGGCCCGCCATCGCCCTGGGGCCAGGCCGGTGAAATCTGGGGCAAGCTGGTCAAGGAGCGCACCCAGGGGCGCATCAACATCAAGCTCTACCCCGGCGTTTCGCTGATCCAGGGCGACCAGACGCGCGAATTCAGCGCGCTGCGCCAGGGCGTGATCGACATGGCCGTGGGCTCGACCATCAACTGGTCGCCCCAGGTCAAGTCGCTGAACCTGTTCTCGCTGCCGTTCCTGATGCCCGACTACGCGGCCGTGGACGCGCTGACGCAGGGCGAAGTCGGCCAGGAAATCTTCAAGAACCTCGAGAAGGCCGGTGTCGTGCCGCTGGCCTGGGGCGAGAACGGCTACCGTGAAGTCAGCAACTCCAAGCGTGCGATCCGCAAGCCCGAAGACCTCAAGGGCCTGAAGATCCGCGTCGTCGGCTCGCCTATCTTCTCCGACATGTTCAGCGCGCTGGGCGCCAACCCCACGCAGATGAGCTGGGCCGACGCCCAGCCCGCGCTGGCCAGCGGCGCGGTCGACGGCCAGGAAAATCCCCTGTTCATGTTCACCGTGCTGAAGATGCACACCGTGGGCCAGAAATATGTGACCACCTGGGGCTACATGGCCGACCCGCTGGTGTTCGTCGTCAACAAGGACATCTGGGCGTCGTGGACACCGGCCGACCAGGCCATCGTGCGCCAGGCCGCGCTCGACGCCGGCAAGCAGGAGATCGCCATTGCACGCAAGGGCCTGGTCGAAGCCGACAAGCCCGTGCTCAAGGAGATCTCCGGCATGGGCGTGACCGTGACCCAGCTGAGCCCGGCCGAACGCGATGCGTTTGTCAAGACCACGCGCCCGGTCTATGACAAGTGGAAGGGCCAGATCGGCAACGACCTCGTGGCCAAGGCCGAGAAGGCGATTGCGGCACGCAAGCCGTAAGCCAGCAACC
>NZ_JAVWWA010000166.1:0-7131 GCF_036666375.1 Comamonas sp.
TCATCCAACGCTTCTGGAATGACGAAGAAGGTGCTACCGCCATTGAGTACGGGCTCATCGCGGGGTTGATTGCAGTGGGACTCATCACCGCGTTGACAGCACTTGAAGGTGATCTGAGTACGCTCTTTACCGCGATTGGAAACAAGCTGCCAGCAGTCCCCTGAAGAGGACCAATGGTCCATGCTCGTCCCCTCCCTAATGATTCCCCTCTGGCTGCTGTGGCTGATAGCCATAGCCGTCATGGACCTGCGCATGCGCAAGGTGCGCAACTGGATGGTCTTGCTGGGTCTGGGCATGGGCCTGGTGGCACTTGCAACCGATATACAGCCTTTCCAGGTCACGGCCTGGAAGGCGCTGCTGGGCATGCTGGTGGCATTTGCCGCGCTGCTGCCTTTCTACGCAATGCGCTGGATGGGCGCGGGCGACGTCAAGTTTGCCGCCGTGGCAGGACTGTGGTTCGGCTTGTCGCCTTCCCTGCTGATCATCTGGATAGGCGGCAGCCTGCTGGCGGGCATTCATGGACTGCTGGTGCTCGCGCGGCGCAGGCTGGCGGCAACGCCGACGGGCAGCTGGCTGCAGGCACATCTGCCTTTGCGGGCCGCGACGGCGCTGTTTGCTCCGGAGCCCCGCGCCGCGTCCAGCGGCCAGCCGCGTGCGATCGAACGCAGCGTTCCCTATGCGGGCTATATGGCGCTGACCGCCATCTGGCTGGTGCTGGCCTTCGAGCCCGCGCTGCCGAACTTGAAGGCGTAGCCATGCAGCGCCACTACGTACACGGGAATTTCGCTTTCGAGACCGGCCAAGGCTTGATGCCGCCACGCCCCGAAAGCCAAGTTACCGCGCCGCGCCAATGCCTGGTGCACCCGGCATTTTCACCATAACAAAAGAGGGCCCGCACGCCATGAACCTCACCAAGATTCTTGCCGGGCTGCTGCTCGTTCTGGCCATTGGCCTGGCCATCGGGGCCTGGATGCTGAGCCGCCCCGCCGACAGGGCAGTCGCTGCAGTCGCGACGGCTGCGCCGCCCAAGGAAAAAGTGGAGCAGCATGCGGTGGTGGTGGCCGCCAAGGCCATTCCAGCCGGACAGCGTCTGGTAGCCGAAGATGTGAAGATTGTGCAGCTGCCCGCGGCCGTCGCCAGCAGTTTCGGCAGCACCGACGCCGTGCTGGGCCGCACTACCGTGATGGCCCTGCCGGCCGAGACGCCCTTGTTCGAGCAGCATCTGATCCAGGGTCTGGCGCTGCAGCTGGAAAACGGCCAGCGCGCGGTATCGGTCGCGGTCAAGGAACCCATGGCCGCAGGCCACCATATCCGCCCCGGCGATTTTGTCGATGTGTTCTTCACGCTCGACGGCAAGAGCGATCAGGCCGCCGTCGACACCCAGACGCGCTTGCTGCTCGCGCGCAGCCGGGTGCTTGCCTACGGCGCAGCCAGCGTGGAAAACCCTCCGCCCACGGCGGATCAGCGCAAGGCGCAGGAGCAAGAGGGCGCCGCCGGCGTGCGCCGCGGCGCGCGCGACAACCAGGGCACGCGCGGCGACAACGCCAACACCGCGGTTCTTGCCGTGGCGCTCGACGATGTGCAGCGCCTGACGCTGGCCGAGAAATACGGCCAGCTGACCCTTGCCCTGCGCCATCCCGACGACGCCAGCGTGCCCGACGCCTCGCTGTTCGCAGCCCTGCCCACGGTGCTGCAGCCTGTGGCCGGTCGCCTGCCCAAAGGCCAACAGCTGCAGCCCGCGGACCGCTCGTACGCGGGTCTGAGCTTCAAGGACCTGGCGAGCGGAGCGGATGCGAAAAACACCCGCCGCCCACCGCCCGCCATGCAATCGACCGCCGGGCGTCCCGCCCCCAGCCCGCCGCCACGCCAGCAGTCCGTGGAGCTTTACCAGGGAAGCGCCGTACAGACCGTGAGCTATTGAGACCCCGCCTGCGCCTGCGGAAGAACGCCACCGGCCTTAATCGAGCACACAGGGTTAAAGACCATGAAAACCGCCACCATTTCGCAATCGACAGTCCTGGGCCTGCTGGGCAGCCTGGCCCTGTGCGCAAGCCCCTCGAACGGCATGGCCCAGTCGACGCCTGCACCCAACGAATCACGCATGGGCGATGCCGGCCCCGCGCTGGATCTGACCGTGGGCCAGCAGCATCTGCTGCAGGAGAACGCAGCCGTGGCGCGCATCGCGGTTGGCGACCCCGCGGTGCTGGATGTCAAAGTGCTGCGCGATCTGGGCGCAGCGCGCGCCGCGGGTCCACGCGCCGCGCAACTGCTGCTCACGCCCAAGGCGCCGGGAACCACCACGCTCGTTGTCTGGCCCGCCAACGGTGCGCCCTACACCCGGCAGGTGCGCGTGGGCATGCAGCGCCTGGTGCTCGAGCGCCGCCTGGGTGCGCTGCCCCAGCATGCGCAGGCGCTGGCCGAACTGCGCTCCACCGGCGCCAAGGACGCGCTGCTGGTCGACCGCTCCGAGATCAAGGTGGCCAGCAATACCGTGCAGGTCGATGTGCAGGTGGTGGAGTTCAAGAAGTCGGCGCTGCGCCGCGCCGGCATGAACCTGACCAGCGGCCGCAACAACCACGGTTTCCAGTTTGGCGTCTTCACTCCTGGAGCCGCGACGGTCAAAGGCAGTGACAGCGGCACTTCGTCAGGCACCGACGGCAGCGGCACGAACGCGCTGGCCGCCGCGATGAACCTGGTGCTGGGCTTCGGCAAGGCTTTCAGCGGCCAGGGCATCACCGCGCAGCTGGGCTTTCTCGAAGGCAACGGCCTGGCGCGCGTGCTCGCCAAGCCGACGCTGGTCGCGCACAGCGGCCAGAGCGCGAGCTTTCTCGCGGGCGGCGAGATTCCCATTCCCGTGCCAGCGCGCGATGGCAATATCGCGATCGAATACAAGGAATTCGGCGTCAAGCTGCAGCTCACCCCGACGATTCTGTCCGACGAACGCATTGCGCTGAAAGTGGCGCCCGAGGCCAGCGACCTCGACTACAGCCAGGCTCTGACCATCAGCGGCGTCTCGGTGCCGGCCGTGCGCACGCGCCGCGCCGACACCATGGTCGAACTGGCCGACGGCGAAAGCTTCGTCATCGGCGGCCTGGTCAGCCGCGCCACGATCTCCAACATCAACAAGGTACCGCTGCTCGGCGACCTGCCCATCCTGGGCACTTTCTTCAAGAACCTCAACTATTCGCAGGAAGAGACCGAGCTGGTGATCATCGTGACGCCGCGCCTGGTCCACCCCCTTCCCGCCAACACCAATCTCGAGGCGCTGCTGCCCGGGGCCGGCGCGGAGAACCGCAATGCGGCGCAGGTCTGGACGCCTTATCTGGTCGGCGCACCCTATGTCAACTCGGCCTTGCCGGGCTTCTCCTATTGATGCCATGAGCAAAGAACCCTTCGGCCCCTTGCCTCCAGGCGACAAGTCCCCGGTACCGTCGCTTGCCGATCTGCTGGCCGCGCACGCGCCCGAGACCGATGCGCCGCTGGAGCCCGCAGCGCTGCGGCCCGAACCACTGCAGCCGCCGCCCGCCAGGCGCCCGGCCGAGCCGCAGGTGGACGCAACGGCCGCGGCGGACAGCCCGAAAGTGCCGCTGCTGCTGGTGCATGCCGAGTTTTCGGAAGGCGCGCTGATCCAGACCTGGATGCAGCATGTGATGAAAGGCCCGGCCCTGCATCTGTCGCGCTTTCAGGAAGGCGTGACCGACCTCGTGCTGGACCACCAGCCGTATGCAGTGCTGATCCAGTTCGATCCCTGCTGCATCGAAGCCGCCGTCGCGCTGTCCGCGCAACTGCAGCTGCAATACCCGCAGATTCCCCGACTGGCCGTGGGCCGGGCGCGCCACGCCCAGTGCATGCTCGCGGCGCTGCGCACCGGCGTGCAGGACTTCCTCGATATCGACGGATCCATAGAGACCGCGCAGCTCGTGGTGCGCAAGCTGCTGAGCCATCCGCCTTCAACAGGCCTGCATGCATCGCTGGCGCCGCAGACTGCCATCATCTCGGCGCGCGCGGGCCTGGGCTGCAGCCTGCTCGCAGCCCACCTGAGCTGGCATCTGCAGCTGCGCCTGGGCGGCCCGGCACCGGTAACCCCGGACAAGGCGACCGCGGATGCAACGCCCAAGGAATCGCTGTCCAGCCTGCTGATAGAACTCGGCACTCCCGGCGGCGACTGCGCCATCTACCTCAACACGCCCGGCGAGTTCGGCTTCACCGACGCGGTCAGCCAGCAGCGCCGCCTGGACCGGCGGATGGCGCAAAGTGCGCTCGCACGCCACGCCAGCGGCTTGCGCCTGCTGACGCTGTCGCGCCAGGCCCATGCCTTGCCATCGATCGAAGTCCAGGCGCTGCTCAACCGGCTGGGCCACTATTTCCGCCACATCGTGCTCGACATGGGCGCGACCGATTCCGCGCAGATGCTCAAGGACGTACTGCCCGCGGCCAGCGAAGTCTGGGTGGTCTGCGACCAGAGCGTGGCCAGCGTGGTCTGGACCGCCGAATTGCTGCAGCAGCTCGATGTGCTGCAGATCCCGCGCAACCGCCGCCAACTGATCATCAGCCGGCATGACACGGGCCTGGAACTGAGTGCCGAGCAGATCGCGCGCCAGCTGCAGCTGCCGCTGCTGGCCCACCTTCCCGAGCGCCGCCGTGAGCTGGCCCAGGTGGTCAACCAGGGAAAGCTGTTCACGCCCCAGCAAACGCGCGAACCCTATGTGCAGGTGGTCGAAAAGCTGGTCGATCGCCTGCTGGCGGATCACCACCCGGAAATGGCACCGGCGAAAACGGCATCTGCGAACCCGCTCAACCGGCTGCTGCACCGCATCAGCCACCACTGAACGCACCATGATGAACACGGCTTACTCCCCACATGCGCCTGTCAGCCCCGCCGAGTTCGAGAACAGCGCGCTGCTCGCCGATCTCAAGAACAATGCCTACGACCATCTGCTGAGCCGTATCGAGGAGCTGGGCGCGGAGTTCGGCCGCTGGTCGCCGGCGGCGATTTCGCAGTTCGTGTCGCTGGAGCTAGACAGCTTCATCCGGCTGCACGCCGTGCCCGTGAACGAGCAGGAGGCCCATCTGGTCGCCAGCGCGTTGACGCGCGAGCTCACGGGCCTGGGGCCGCTGCAGCCACTGCTCGACGACCCGAACGTGGAGGACGTGCTGATCAACGGCTACAAGGACATCTATGTCTCGCGCGGCGGCGTGCTCAAGCGCGAGACATCGCAGTTCAAGGACGACGAACATGTGCTGCGCATCGTGCGCCGGATTCTTGCGCCGCTGGGCCGGCGGCTCGACGAATCCAGTCCCATGGTCGACGCGCGGCTGCCCGACGGCGGCCGCATCAACGTCATCATCGCGCCGCTGTCCATCGACGGGCCGTCGGTGTCGATACGCAAGTTCCGCAAGGACCCGCTCACGCCCAAGGACCTGGTCAAGCTCGGCACCTTCAATGCCGACATCAGCCGCATTCTGGAAATGGCCGTGCAGTCGCGCTGCAATATCCTGATCAGCGGCGGCACCAGCTCGGGCAAGACTTCGCTGCTCAACGCGCTGGCCACCTTCATTCCCGGCCGTGAGCGCATCGTCAGCATCGAGGACACGGCGGAGCTGTCGCTGAACCACAGCCATGTGGTGCGGCTCGAAAGCCGGCCCGGCAGCTTTGACGGCACAGGCCATGTGAGCATCCGCGATCTGCTGGTCAACAGCCTGCGCATGCGGCCGGACCGCATCATCGTCGGCGAAGTGCGCAGCGGCGAAGTGCTGGACCTGCTGCAGGCCATGAACACCGGCCACGATGGCTCCATGGGCACGATACACGCGAGCTCGCCGCGCGAGTGCCTTTACCGCGCGGAAATGCTTGCCGGCTTTGCCGGCTTCCAGGGCAGCGAAAGCAGCCTGCGCCGGCAGATCGCGAACGCGATCGACTTCATCGTGCAGATCGGCCGCCTGTCCAACGGCCGGCGCCGCCTGCTGTCGCTGACCGAAGTGACCGGCATGTCGGACAACGTCATCTCGATGCAGGAGCTTTATCGCTACGAGCCACAGATGGGCGCCGACGGCCAGGAACTCGATCACTGGGTGTCCATGGGCATCTCGCCGCATTCTCCCAAGCTGCTGAGCTGGTGGCGCTCGCAGCAGCAGCAACATGGGAGCGAACGATGACGGCCCTGGCCCCCGCCGTTCTTGTTCTGTGCGCGCTGGCCTGCGTGCTGCTGGCGCTGGCGCTGTGGCTGTTCGCGAGCGCGCGCCGCAAGCAGACGCAGCAGTCCATCCAGAGCACGCTGCGCCGCGGTCTCGACATACGACGTGAACTGCAGGCCGGCGAAGCGCTGAATCTGCCCAGCGCTTTGGTGTCGCCGATGCCAATGCCCGCGCCGGCACAGGCGCCCTCCCGGCACGAGAGCCTGCGCCGCCTCAAGGAGTATCTGGGCTACAAGGCCTGGGGCATTGCGCCGCGCGCGCTCGCCACGCTGGCGCTGGCCGCGCTCGGGCTGGCGGTCATCGCGGCGCTGCAAGGCGGGATGATCGTCGGCTTGATGGTGCTGGGCCTGTGCCTGCTGCTGGGCATATTCGGCATCTGGCTGCGCCTGAACCGGCGCCGCGCAAAGATGCTCACGCAGCTGCCCAGCTTTCTCGACAACATGGTGCGGCTGCTGTCCATCGGCAACTCGCTGCATGCGGCCTTCCAGTTCGCCAGCAGCAATGTGCCGCCGCCGCTGGGAACGGCGCTGCAGCACGCCTCGGCCTCGCTGAACGTCTCGCCCGACCTGGGCCAGGCCATGGCGCAGCTCGAACGCACCTGGGGCGTGCCGGAGTTCGGCCTGCTGGCCGCGGTGTTTCGCATGACCACGCGCTATGGCGGCCGCGCCGACATGGTGCTCGAGCGCGTCTCGAGCTACATCCG
Organism: Comamonas sp.; assembly: GCF_036666375.1. Classification (GTDB taxonomy): domain Bacteria; phylum Pseudomonadota; class Gammaproteobacteria; order Burkholderiales; family Burkholderiaceae_C; genus Comamonas. The sequence continues at coordinate 6,899 of NZ_JAVWWA010000166.1, forward strand.
CGACCGGCAATCGGCCGAGCGGGAATTGCACTCCATGTCCGCCGAAGTGCGGATGTCGGCCTGGATTCTCGCGCTGCTGCCGATCGTGGTCGGGACCATGATCATGCTGCTCAACCAGGGCTACTTCATGCGCATGTGGAACGATGCCATGGGCCAGAAGATGATTCTCGTTGCCGCGGCGCTGCAGGTCTTCGGCTCGTTTCTGCTGTACCGCCTCGCAAGGCTGCGCTAGG
>NZ_JAVWWA010000167.1:0-7111 GCF_036666375.1 Comamonas sp.
CGCCGCCCAGTACATCGTGCTGGGCGCCGAGGACGACATCATCCATGGCGGCGGCGGCAACGACACCGTGGGCAGCAAGGGCGGAAACGACCAGGTCTACGGCGATGCCGGCGACGACATCGTGTTTGGTGGCGCGGGCAACGACCTGATGTCGGGCGGCACGGGCAGCGACCGCCTCAACGGCGGCACGGGCTTCAACGTGGCACTGCAGGAAGGAAAGCGCAGCGACTACTTGATCACGCTCGACGGCGCGGGCATCAAGCTCACGCATATCGCCAGCGGCAGCGTCGACTGGCTGGTCGATGTCCAGCAGGTACGCTTCGAGACTGGACCAATCCTCACGGTCGCGCACAGTGCCGCTGAAGAAGCCGCGGCCTTCCTGTTTCAGAAGTGGATGGGACGCGACCTGACGCCAAGCGAAGGCGCAGTGATCCAGACGCTGCATGGGCTGAGCGCCGTGCAAGTCGCGGGCCTGTTTGCCCAGGTCTACCCGCAGCAGGCAGCCGGCAAGACTGCGCAGCAGCTGCTCGACGGCATGGAGGCAGCTGGCGCCATCCGCGTGGATGCCGATCGCCACACCAAATACGTGGCCGATGCGGGCGACAACACGTTCACCCCCACCCTGGGCCTGGCCTGGAACCTGGACGGCGGCGCAGGAATCGACACCCTCGTTTTCCCAGCCACGCTGGCGGAAACGTACATCGAGGCAAGTGCCACAGGTTTCACTCTGCAGCGCATGACCGACGGCGCAATGCTCGAGCTGTCCAACGTGGAGCGCTTGACGCTCAACGACACCCAGCTGGCGCTGGACCTCGACGGCCACGCGGGCGAAGCCGCCAAGCTGCTCGGCGCGCTGGGCGGTGTGGGCTTGCTCGACAACCAGCCGTTGGTCGGCGAAGTGATTCGTGCGCTGGATGCGGGCGTAAGCGCGCAAAGCCTGGCACAGCTGGGCCTGCAGGTGCTGGGTGCGAAGACATCGCTCGAAGTCACGCAACTGATCTGGACCAATGTCGTGGGCAGCGCCGCAACTCCGGCGCAGTTGCAGCCGTTCGTCAACCTCATGGCACAGGGCGTGACGGGCGGCGAACTGGCGGTGCTGGCCAGCCATCTGGAGCTGAACGCCACGCGCATCGATCTAGTGGGCCTGGCGGCCACGGGCATCGAGTTCGCCTGACAGGTCAATGGTGGAGGGCACAGCGCCTCGCCCACCACTGCGGCATTCGAGGCAAGGCGGCCAGTGGTATTGGCCAGTTCACGGGCATCTTCAGCGGCTTTGCCGCTCAGGCCATACCCTATCGCGCAGCAAGTCACTCGGGTGAGATGAGCGATCGCCTGCAGTTCGCCAGCCCTTCGACACCATCGCTGCAGGCCTGGGCCGCGCCGCGCGCGCCTATCGAGCATGGAAAGCCGCCCATCCATGACGCAACGTCTTTTGCGGATAAATCCCCCAAAGACGCATGGATGCTGGGGTACGACTTGAGAAAACACTCTCCAAAAAGCCGTAGAATCCGCGCCAATCTTCAACAGCGGGTTGGACTTCAAAACCTTGGATCGCGTGTTCAAACAACGTTTGAACAATCGGCAAGATGTCTCCGCTGCTGAAAAGCCTGCTATCTAAAACATAGCAGGCTTTTTTGTATCACGTGAAAATACCTCCTGTTTGGCCTACCGATGAAATGAAACGAAAGCCCGATGTTTGCGCTTATGTCGCATTTCCATCGTTCGCGCCGGTACAGGCTTTCGCTCCCTCCCCTTTTACCTATTGCCCCATCGCTTTGAAAGCCTGCACGCGCGCGCTTGAGAAAACGGAGACAGAATGAAATTCAACAAACTCACCACCTGGGTACTGATCGCGCTGGTTGCCGGCATCATCGTCGGCTACATCTGCAACACGGCTCTTTCCGCGGAATCTTCCAAGGAAGTTGCGAGCTACTTCTCCGCACTGACGGAAATCTTTCTTCACCTGGTGAAGATGATCATTGCCCCGCTGGTGTTCGCCACGCTGGTGGTGGGCATCGCCAGCATGGGGGACGCCAAGAGCGTGGGCCGTGTGGGTGCCAAGGCGCTGGGATGGTTCGTCACCGCCTCGCTGATTTCCCTGCTGCTGGGCCTGCTCTGGGCCAATGTGTTCCGGCCGGGCGACGGCACGCATCTGACGCTGCCGGATGCAAGCGCGGCAACCCACCTCAAGACAGGTTCGCTGGATTTCAAGCACTTCATCGTCGGCATCTTCCCCAAGAGCATCTTCGAGGCGCTGGCCACCAACTCCGTGCTGCAGATCGTCGTGTTCTCGCTGTTCTTCGGCTTTGCGCTTTGCACCGTGAAGAGCAAGACCGGCGACATCATCAAGTCGTTCTTCGAGGAACTGGTGCACGTGATGATCCGCGTCACCGACTATGTGATGCTGTTCGCGCCGGTGGGCGTGTTTGCTGCCGTGGCCGCAGCGATCACGGTGCAGGGCCTGGGCGTTCTGGGCACCTACGCCAAATTCATCGCGAGCTTCTATTTCGCCTTGGCGACGCTGTGGCTGGTGCTGATTGCGGCCGGCTACGTCGTGCTGCGCAAGCGGGTGTTCAAGTTGCTGAGCCTGGTGAAGGCGCCGACGCTGATCGCGTTCTTCACGGCGAGCAGCGAGGCCGCCTACCCCAAGACCATGGAGCAGCTCGAGAAGTTCGGCGTCAAGGATGAAGTCACGGGCTTCGTGCTGCCCATGGGCTATGCCTTCAACCTCGACGGCTCGATGATCTACCAGGCGTTCGCGATACTGTTCATTGCACAGGTGTATGGCATCGAAATGTCGTTCGCCACCCAGCTGTCGATGCTGCTGGTGCTGATGATCAGCAGCAAGGGCATGGCCGGCGTGTCGCGCGCTTCGCTGGTGGTGGTCGCCGCGACGCTGCCGCTGTTCGGCCTGCCCGAAGCGGCCTTGCTGCTCATCATGGGCATAGACGTGTTCCTCGACATGGGTCGCACCGCGACCAACGTCATCGGCAACAGCATCGCCACGGCCGCCGTGGCCAAGTGGGAAGGCAAGCTCGGCGAGACGCTGCCCGACAGCGAGGAGCTGCTGCCCGCACAGGCCCGGCCGGTCGCAGCGCCAGAGATCACCGCAGGCAACGGCCATCCCGCATAACCTTGCCGCAGCGATGACTTTGCTGCGCCGGACGACGGCCCGGGTCATGACCGGGCAAACTGTCGCCCGCTACGGTGGCCGGGTTCGGCCCCCAACCCGTCACGCGCGCAAAACCGGCCGCACGCAAGTCATGTGCGGGCCATTGCCCACCGGCCTGGCCCGGTGTGCCGCAATGCCACCGGTTACAGGAACAAGCGCGGACAGCAGCGATGAATTGTGGGCGTCAGGCGCGCACCCCCCTCGACACGGTGATCCGCTGAAGCGGTGACCCGCCTGCGAAGCCAGTGAATGCGGCCGGCACCGCGTTCCTGTCGATCACTGATCGCCAGCGATACGGTACGGGTGCCAAGCCACACGCCGCTTTCTTTCCATTCCAACCGATTCGTCCAAGAGACGGAGTATTCTCATGCGGAAATTCAAAATATGGGGGCCTAGCCTGCTGGCCCTTCTGGCACTTGCGGGTGTCCTGTTCCTCTACTGGCCGCTTCATCAGCGGTCCGTGCCTGCGGCCGAAAACGACAAGCCCGTGGACGTGGTGCTGGTCGGCGGCGGCATCATGAGCATCACGCTGGCCACCTACCTGCAGGAGCTGCAGCCCGACCTGAACGTGCAGCTGTTCGAGCGCCTCGACGGCGTCGCGCTGGAAAGCTCCAATGGCTGGAACAACGCTGGCACCGGTCACTCGGCCTTCGCCGAGCTGAACTACACGCCCGAGCTGCCCGACGGCTCCATCGAGACCAAGCGCGCGGTCGGCATCGCCGAGCAGTTCGAAGTCTCGCGCCAGTTCTGGTCGCACCAGGTCAAGCTGGGCCGCCTGTCCCAGCCCTCGGACTTCATCAATGCGACGCCGCACATGAGCTTTGTCTGGGGCGAAGACCGCATCGAATACCTGCGCAAGCGCCACGCGGCGCTGGTCAAGAACCCGATGTTCTACGGCATGCAGTTCACCACCGACGCCCAGCAGATCAAGCAGTGGGCGCCGCTGGTCATGGAAGGGCGTGACCCCGGCCAGAAGGTGGCGGCCACCTATATGCCTCTGGGCACGGACGTCAACTTCGGTGTGATCACCAACCAGCTGACGCGTGGCCTGCAAAGCAACCCGAACTTCAAGCTGCAGGTGCAGCATGAAGTCACGGCGCTGCGCCAGGGTGACGACAAGATCTGGAACGTCACCGTCAAGGATCTCAAGAACGGCCAGGAACGCACCGTCAAGTCGCGCTTTGTCTTCATCGGCGCGGGCGGCGCCGCGCTCAAGCTGCTGCAGATGTCGGGCATTCCCGAAGCCAAGAACTATGCCGGCTTCCCGGTCGGCGGCCAGTTCCTGGCGTTCAAGGCACCGGCCGTGGCCGAGCGCCACAAGGTCAAGGTCTACGGCATGGCCGAGACCGGTTCGCCGCCGATGTCGGTGCCGCACATCGACTCGCGCAAGCTCGACGACAAGCCCGTGGTGCTGTTCGGCCCGTTCGCGCTGTTCAGCACCAAGTTCCTCAAGGAAGGTTCGTGGTTCGACCTGTACTCCTCGGTCAACCACAACAACGTGGCCGGGATGCTCAAGGTCGGCAGCGAGAACCTGGACCTGGTGAAGTATCTGCTGCAGCAGGCCGAGCTGAGCGATGCCGATCGCCACGCCGAGCTGGTCAAGTACTACCCCAACGCCAAGCGCGAGGACTGGGAGCTGGTCACCGCCGGCCAGCGCGTGCAGATCATCAAGAACGATCCGGAAAAGGGCCCTCTGCTGCAGTTCGGCACCGAGATCGTGACCGACCAGAACAAGACCATTGCCGCGTTGCTAGGCGCCTCGCCGGGCGCATCGACCGCGCCGCCCATCATGCTGAACCTGCTGGCCCAGGCTTTCCCCAAGGAAATGGAAGCCGGCTGGAAGGAAAAGCTCAAGGAGATCGTGCCGTCGTACGGCCGCAAGATCAACGACAGCGCGGCGCTGACCAATGAGATCCGCGCCATGACGGGCAAGGCACTGAACCTGCCTTACCTCGAAGTGCCCGTCGCGGCGCCAGTGGCTGACCAGGCTGCGCCCGCCGCGCCTGCTGCCGCGCCGGCTCCTGCGCGCAATGCCAATACGGAAATGCAGGCCCTGTAAGAAAGCCGCTTACAAGACGCCCGATGCCGCCCATCGGGCGTTTTGCATTGGGGCCCCGGTCTCGCCTGGCGTTCAGGCGCTGGCGATCGCCGCGCGCAGCGCCGCGATGAAGTCGTCGACCGGGCGCTGGGAAATGTCGCCGCGCGGCATCAGCGCGCGCACTTCGATGGGAATTTCCGGCGTCACGGTGCGCATGTGCAATTCGGCCACCTGGCTGGCCTGGGCCGTGAACGAGTCGATGATTGCCGGCCCGAAGCCCTGCTCGGCGAGTACCATCGCAATGTGATGCGTCTGCACCGACATGCCGCCCACCGGCGGCGCGCCCATGCGCGAGAACTGGTCCGCGAGCATGGCGCCCAGCGGATCGCGCTCATCGATGCGGATGAAAGGCTCGCGCATCAGGTCCTCGAGCGCGACCGTGCTGCGCCGGTCGTCGCCCTTCTTGCCCACGCGCGACACGCACACCAGCCGGCCCGTGGCGATATGCGCCTCGTTCAAGCCCGCATGCATGACACTGCCATAGACGATGCCCACATCGCCTTCCTGCAGTGCAATCGCGCGTGCAATCTCGTTCGAGTGCAGGGTGCGCACCGATATCGCGATCTTGGGGTGGCGCTGGCGAAACAGGCCCAGCGCATCCGGCAGCGCCCGGATCGCGAGCGAAGGAACGATGAGAATGCGCAAGCCCCGGCTCGAATCGCCCTCCCCCAAGGCCTGGGCGAGCCGCTTGACGCTTTCGAGCTGCGTCATGAGCTTTTGCACTTCCACATACAGCGCATGCGCTTCGCGCGTGGGCACGAGGCGGCGCCGCTGGCGCGTGAAGAGCTGGTAGCCCAGCTGCAGCTCCGCGAGCTGCAGGCTCTGCGTCGCGGCGGGCTGGGTCACATGCAGCAGCTTGGCCGCGCCGCTCACGGTGCCGGTCAGCATCAATGCATTGAACACTTCGATGTGCTTGAGCCGCATTCCGGTCTCCTTTTCGTCGGAGCGGAATATTAGCCGGGCTTATGAACTGCGGCGCGATTGCTATGACATGGCCCCTGTGCGTTGCCTAGGATTGCGGCATGCAGATTCGCCGCTCAAAATCTCTGAAAACCGCCTTGCGCCGCCGCTTTCACGCCAAGGCTCCCCTGAACGCCCATCCCGGCGCATTGCCCGGGCTGATCGGCGTGCTCGGCGGCATGGGCCCGCTGGCGACCGTGGACTTCATGCACAAGCTGGTCCAGGCCACGCCCGCGACGCGGGACCAGGACCATGCGCCCGCGCTGGTCAGCTCCATTCCGCAGATTCCTGACCGCACCCAGGCGTTTCAGGGCAAGGGCGAGTCGCCCCTGCCCGCCCTGGTCGCCTGCGCGCAGCGGCTGGAGGCCGCAGGCGCGGCAGTGATCGTGATTCCCTGCAACACGGCCCACCTGTGGTTCGACGCTATCCAGGCCAAGATCGCCATTCCCATGCTGCACATCGTTGACGCGACGCTGCAGATGGCTTGGGCCGGCACGGGCGCCGCCCCGCGCCTGGGCTTGTTGGCAACCGAAGCGACCATGGCGTCAGGCCTTTACACGCGCCGCGCGCATGGCACAGCGGTGGAGTGGCTGCTGCCCGGCGCCGGCGAAATCCGCGACTGGGTCACGCCGGGCATTGCCGCCGTGAAGGCCGGCAGGCTCGATGCAGGCCGGGCGCTGCTGCTGCAGGCGGCCCAGGCGCTGCAGCGGCGCGGTGCGGCGGCCGTGGTGCTGGGCTGCACCGAGATTCCCGTGGTGCTCGACGACGCGAACTGCCCGCTGCCCACCATCGATGCGACGGCGGCGCTGGCGCGACGCGCCGTCGATTGGTCGCGGCACATGCGCAGCCGCTAGCGGGCGCGCGAGCCCACGCGGCGCGCA
>NZ_JAVWWA010000168.1:0-6831 GCF_036666375.1 Comamonas sp.
CGACCGTGCCTTCTTTCAGGCCGCGGTCGGAAATCACCACGCGGTGCGGCACGCCTATCAGCTCCCAGTCGGCCAGCATCGCGCCCAGGCGCTCGTCGCGGTCGTCCAGGATCACGTCCACGCCCAGCGCGATCAGCGCGTCGTACAGCGCACCCGCGGTGGCCTGCACGGCTTCGCTGCGTGCCATGCCGATGGGGCACAGCACGACGGTGAACGGCGCGATCGCGTCCGGCCAGATGATGCCGCGCTCGTCATGGTTCTGCTCGATGGCCGCGGCCGGCAGGCGGGTCACGCCAATGCCGTAGCAACCCATCTCGAAGAACGCGGGCTTGCCGTTCTCGGCCAGGAACGTGGCGTTCATCGCCTTGGAGTACTTGTCGCCCAGGTAGAACACATGGCCGACTTCGATGCCGCGCTCGATGGAAAGCGCACCCTTGCCGTCGGGCGACAGGTCGCCGGCCACCACATTGCGCAGATCGGCAATGACGGCTGGCTCGGGCAGATCGCGGCCCCAGTTCACGCCAATCATGTGGAAGCCTTCGACGTTGGCGCCGCAGATCCAGTCGGCCATCACGGCCACGTCGCGGTCGACGACCAGGTTCACGGGCTGCAGCAGGTTCAGCGGGCCCAGGTAGCCGGGCTTGCAGCCGAAGTGCGTTTCAATCTCGGCCTGGGTCGCGAAACGGAAGCCGGCGTCCAGACCTGGCACCTTGGCGACCTTGATTTCATTCATGTCGTGGTCGCCGCGCAGCAGCAGCAGCCAGACCTGGCTCTTGACCAGGATGCCCTTGTCGTCGAGCTCGTCGGTGGCCAGCACCAGCGACTTCACGGTCGTGGACAAGGGCACGCCCAGCAGTTCGGCGACATCGGGGCAGGTGCTCTTGCCGGGCGTGGCCGTCTGCGTCAGCGCCACGGTGGCGGCGGGACGCTCGGCCGCGGGCGCCAGCGCTTCGGCCTTCTCGAGGTTGGCAGCGTAGTCGCTGTCTGGGCAGTAGACGATGGCGTCTTCGCCGGTCGCGGCAATGACCTGGAATTCTTCGCTCAGGTCGCCACCGATCGCACCGCTGTCGGCGCGCACGGCGCGGTAGCGCAGGCCGAAGCGATCGAAGATCTGCTGGTAGGCCTGGCGCATGTTCTGGTAGCTCAGTTGGGCCGCGTCGCGGCTCTTGTCGAAGCTGTAGGCGTCCTTCATGATGAATTCGCGGCCACGCATCAGGCCGAAGCGCGGACGGCGCTCGTCCCGGAACTTGGTCTGGATCTGGTAGAGATTCTTTGGTAACTGCTTATGGCTGCGCAGTTCCTGGCGCGCGATATCTGTTACCACTTCCTCGCTGGTCGGCTGGATCACGAAGTCACGGCCGTGGCGGTCCTGTATGCGCAGCAGTTCGGGGCCCATCTTCTCGAAGCGGCCGGTTTCCTGCCACAGCTCGGCCGGCTGAACCACAGGCATGGAGATTTCAACCGCGCCCGCGCGGTTCATCTCTTCGCGCACGATGGCTTCGACCTTGCGGATCACGCGCAGGCCCATGGGCATGTAGTTGTACACACCCGCACCCAAGCGTTTGATCAGGCCCGCACGCATCATGAGCTTGTGGCTGACCACTTCGGCGTCGGCCGGAGCTTCTTTGAAGGTGGAGATGAAGAATTGAGAGGCTTTCATGGGGGCAGAGTACAGCGGAAATCAGGCGGGCGCGCTTGCCGGGGGCATGGCACCATGCATAATGGACGCAATTCAAAAAATTGGGGTTCGATTATGCTTGACCGGGACGGATTTCGCCCGAACGTCGGCATCATCCTGCTCAACCACAAGAACCAGGTGTTCTGGGGCAAACGCATCCGCACCCACAGCTGGCAGTTCCCGCAAGGCGGCATAGACCGGGGGGAATCTCCGGAGCAAGCCATGTTCCGGGAATTGCACGAAGAGGTGGGTCTGAAGCCCGATCACGTCCGCGTGGTCGCCCGAACCCGGGACTGGTTGCGCTACGAGGTGCCAGACCGGTATATCCGACGCGATGCGCGTGGACATTACCGGGGCCAAAAGCAGATCTGGTATTTGCTGCAGTTGCTGGGCCACGACTGGGATCTGAACCTCAGGGCCACAGACCACCCGGAATTCGATGCCTGGCGCTGGAACGACTACTGGGTTCCGCTGGAAGTCGTGGTCGAGTTCAAGCGTGGCGTCTATGAGATGGCGCTGACCGAGCTGGCGCGCTATCTGCCACGGCAGGAGCAGCGCAATCGCTATCTGCGCAGCGGCATGCGCAACCGCGAGCAGGAAGGCACCATGGTGCCCATGACCACACTGCCGTCACGCAACACGCTGGGCCTGCTGCATCCGGGACTCGAGCTTCCGCCCGGAGCGAGCTTCGATCCCGATCCGCAGACCGATCTCACCGCAGCCAGCCAGCGCGCCGCGGCCGGCAACACCAAACACCCCTGAAACCGACGCCAGGCAGACCTGGCGCAGGCTTTCAGTGGCCGGAGACAATCATGTTGTCGCGGTGGATCATTTCGGATTCGGCGCTGTAACCGAGCAGGCGCTCGAATTCGGCCGAGCTCTTGCGGCACAGCAGCCGCGCTTCCGCGCTCGCATAGTTGGCCAATCCGCGCGCAATTTCGCGGCCCTGCGGATTGCGCACGGCAATCACATCGCCGCGCGAGAAATTGCCTTCCACACCCGTCATGCCTATGGGCAGCAGGCTCTTGCCTTCTTCCTGCAGCTTGTCGGCCGCGCCCTGGTCTACGCTGACCGCGCCCTTGAGCTGCAGATGGTCGGCAATCCATTGCTTGCGCGCCTGCTTTTTCGGCGTCTGCGCCAGCAGCAGGGTGCCAATGGCCTCGCCCGCGACCAGCCGACCCAGCACATCGGGCTCGCGCCCCCAGGCGATCACCGTGGATGCGCCCGAGCCCGCGGCACGCTTGGCCGCCAGGATCTTGGTGATCATGCCGCCGCTGCCTATGCTCGAGCCCACGCCGCCGGCCATGGCTTCCAGCGCAGGATCGCCGGCCTGGGCTTCGTCGACGAAGCGCGCATCGGGGTTCTTGCGCGGATCGGCCGTATACAGGCCTTTCTGATCGGTCAGGATCACGAGCGCGTCGGCATCGACCAGGTTCGCGACCAGCGCACCCAGCGTGTCGTTGTCGCCGAACTTGATTTCGTCGTTGACGACGGTGTCGTTCTCGTTGATGACCGGCACCACACCCAGGCTCAGCAGCGTCAGCAGCGTGGTGCGCGCATTGAGGTAGCGCTCGCGGTCGGCGAGGTCGGCATGGGTCAGCAGCACCTGGGCGCTGCCCACGTCCTGCTCGCGCAGCTTGGTCTCGTACATCTGCGCCAGGCCCATCTGGCCCACGGCCGCGGCCGCCTGCAGCTCATGCACCTGCTTGGGACGCGTCTTCCAGCCCAGGCGCTTCATGCCTTCGGCAATCGCTCCGCTCGAGACCATGACGACTTCGCGGCGCACGCCGTCGGCATCGCCACGCACCAGGGCGGCGAGCTGCTGGCTCCACTGCGCGATCGCCTCTTCATCCAGACCCCGGCCTTCGTTGGTCACGAGGCTGGAGCCTACTTTCACGACGATACGCCGTGCGTCACGCAAAACACTGGAAGCCATGATTCAGATTGTTCTTGGGCGCCTGCCTCGCAGGCCACAGGCGCTGGTCAGTCAATGGCCCTAGGGCCCCCACCCCGGCCGGCCTTGCGGCCTGACCGGAACTCTCACTTCGCTTCGTCGTCGGCGAAACGCGGGTCGCGCGGATCGACTTCCGCCGGCGCATCGCCCACGAAGCGCAGATCGATTTCCTCGGGCGTGTTCTCGGCGCGCTGCTGGGCCTGCACATGCTGGAAGATGGTCTTGATCAGCGGCTCGCAGCCTTCGCGCGTCAGCGCGGAGATCTCGAACACCGGGCCCTTCCACTTGAAGCGCTTGACGAAGTCCTTGACGCGCGCGGCGCGCTCTTCGGTCGGCACCATGTCGAGCTTGTTGAGCACCAGCCAGCGCGGCTTGTCGTAGAGCGCGGCGTCGTACTTCTTGAGCTCGCCCACGATGGCCTTGGCCTGGGCCACGGGATCGACGGTCTCGTCGAACGGCGCCATGTCGACCACATGCAGCAGCAGACGCGTGCGCTGCAGATGGCGCAGGAACAGATGGCCCAGGCCCGCGCCTTCGGACGCGCCTTCGATCAGGCCCGGAATATCGGCGATCACGAAGCTTTGCTCGGGGCCGACGCGCACCACACCCAGATTGGGGTGCAGCGTGGTGAACGGATAGTCGGCAATCTTGGGGCGTGCATTGGACACGGCCGTGATCAGCGTCGACTTGCCTGCATTGGGCATGCCCAGCAGGCCCACGTCGGCCAGCACCTTGAGTTCGAGCTTGAGGCTCTTGCGCTCGCCGGGCCAGCCCGGCGTCTTCTGGCGCGGTGCGCGGTTGATCGCGCTCTTGAAGCGCATGTTGCCGAAGCCGCCGTCACCGCCCTTGGCGATGGTCACGACTTCGCCCGGCGTCAGCAGTTCGTACAGCACTTCGCCGGTTTCCTGGTCGGAAAAGATCGTTCCCACGGGCACGCGCAAGGTGATGTCGGTGCCGGCGGCGCCGAACATGTCCGAGCCCATGCCGTGCTCGCCGCGCTTGGCTTCATGGCGGCGCGCATAGCGGAAATCGACCAGGGTATTCAGGTTGGAATCCGCTACCGCGAAGACGTGGCCGCCGCGGCCGCCGTCTCCCCCATTGGGGCCGCCGAATTCCTTGTATTTCTCGTGTCGAAACGAGACGCAGCCATTGCCGCCATCACCGGCAGCAATGTCAATATAAGCTTCATCGACGAACTTCATGAGGCATCCAGTTTACAAAACAGTGTGCTTTCGTGCAGCGTACAGCGTAGCCCGCCGCGCGCAAAAGCATAAAGCCCCGTCGAACGGGGCAGGGCAAAAATACCCCTTAAACAGCAAAGCCCCGACAGGTCGGGGCTTCGCTGCGAGTCGAAGTGACAAACCTTATGCAGGCGTCACATTGACCATGTGCTTGGACAGTGCGCCCTTGGTGGAGAAGGACACGTGGCCCTCGACCAAGGCAAACAGCGTGTGGTCCTTGCCCACGCCGACGTTGTCGCCGGGGTGGAACTTGGTGCCGCGCTGGCGAACGATGATGGAACCAGCCGTGATCAACTCACCGCCGAAAGCCTTCACGCCGAGCATCTTGGGCTTGGAATCGCGCCCGTTTCGCGTAGAGCCGCCGCCTTTTTTCTGTGCCATGACTCAGCTCCTATTAAGCTACGATTGCCACGATCTGCAGTTCGGTGAACTGTTGACGGTGACCCTGACGCTTCTGATAGTGCTTACGACGGCGCATCTTGAAGATGTGCACTTTGTCGTGTTTGCCGTGAGCAACCACAGTTGCCTTCACAGTTGCGCCGGACACCAGGGGTGCGCCGATCTTGATGTCTGTGCCGTTGCCGACTGCCAGAACCTGATCGATCACAATTTCCTGGCCTACGTCCGCAGCAATCTGTTCTACTTTGATTTTTTCGCCGGAAGCAACGCGATACTGCTTGCCGCCGGTTTTTATGACCGCGTACATGTATGACCTCTTTAATTGAGAGTTCTGCAGACGAATTTCCGCAGAGCCGGCGATTGTACCATGGCTGAATTTCTCATGCATTGGGTTTGCTTGTGCAGACCGTTTGCCGCGGCCAACGCCGACTGCCTTCATTTCGGGCCGACAGTTCCTATAATCCAAGGCTCACATGGCGGCCACCATTTTGACCACAGCTATCACCCCCACCAATCCCCTTTCCCTGATCGCCAACGACATGCGCGAGGTGGACAGCGTCATCGCCGACCGCCTGCACACCAGTGTTCCGCTGATCTCGCAGATTTCCCAGTACATCATTGCCGCCGGCGGAAAGCGGCTGCGGCCCGCGTTGCTGCTGATGATCTGCAAGGCCCTGGGCTACGAGGGAAGCCAGCGCTTCAACCTCGCGGCCGTGGTCGAACTGATCCATACCGCGACGCTGCTGCACGACGACGTGGTCGATGAATCGACCATGCGCCGCGGCCGCGCCACGGCCAATGAAGCGTTCGGCAACCCGGCCAGCGTGCTGGTGGGCGACTTCCTGCACACGCGTTCGTTCCAGATGATGGTCGCAGCGGGCAGCACGCGCGTGCTGCAGATCCTGTCGGATGCGACCAACATCATTGCCGAAGGCGAAGTCCAGCAGCTGATGAACATGCACGACGCTTCGCTCGACGAGGACGGCTATCTGCATGTGATCCGCTCCAAGACCGCGAAGCTGTTCGAAGCCAGCGCCCAGCTCGGCGCCGTGCTCGCGGGCAGCAGCCCGGCCGTGGAAGAAGCCTGCGCCACCTATGGCCAGGCACTGGGCACGGCCTTCCAGATCATCGACGACGTGCTGGACTACACCGGCGACACCGCAGAAATGGGCAAGAACCTCGGCGATGACCTGCGCGAAGGCAAATGCACGCTGCCGCTGATCGCCGCGATGCAGCGCGCCACGCCCGAACAGGCGGCCATCGTGCGCGAGGCCATCGAGCAGGGCTCGACCGAACAGCTCGCCACGGTGATTGCCATCGTGCAGGAAACAGGCGCGCTCGACGTGGCGCGCGCTGCCGCGCATGCCGAAGCCCATCGCGCCATCGATGCCTTGAGCCAGCTGCCTGACAATGAACACACTGCAAATTTGCTACAATTGGCAGCTCAGCTCCTCGACAGACGCACTTGAAACCCGTGCCGGTTTTGTGCCTGACAGGACCGCTGCGGGGTGTAGCTTAGCCTGGTAGAGCGCTACGTTCGGGACGTAGAGGCCGGAGGT
>NZ_JAVWWA010000169.1:0-6681 GCF_036666375.1 Comamonas sp.
TCGGGGGCTGGATCACCGACAACATCTCCTGGCCCTGGATCTTCTACATCAACGTTCCCGTGGGGCTGTTTGCCGCGGCGCTGACCTGGGGCATCTACCGCCAGCGCGAGACGCCCACGCGCAAGCTGCCGATAGACACCATTGGTCTCACGCTGCTGGTGCTGTGGGTCGGGGCGCTGCAACTGATGCTCGACAAGGGCAAGGAGCTCGACTGGTTTGCCTCGGGAGAAATCATCGCGCTGGCCGTGGCGGCTGTCGTGGGCCTGGCGGTGTTCATCGTCTGGGAGCTGACCGACGCCCACCCGGTGGTCGACCTGCGGTTATTCGCAAGACGCAACTTTGCGGCCGGGTCTCTGGCGCTGTCGATTGCCTACGGCCTGTTCTTCGGCAACGTGGTGCTGCTGCCGCTGTGGCTGCAGCAGTGGATGGGCTACACGGCCACCTCGGCCGGCATGGCGCTCGCTCCCGTGGGGATTTTCGCCATCCTGCTCACGCCCCTGGTCGGCAAGAAGGTCGGGCAATGGGATCCGCGCAAGATGGCCACGGGCGCGTTCATCGTGTTCGCGCTGGTGCTGTGGCTGCGCTCGCACTTCACCACCGAGACGGATTTCATCCACATCCTGATCCCCACGCTGCTGCAGGGCGGCGCAATGGCGTTCTTCTTCATTCCCCTGACCACGCTGACGCTGGCCGGACTGCCGCCCGAGCGCATTCCCGCGGCTGCGGGCCTGAGCAACTTCGTGCGCATCACGGCCGGCGCCATGGGCACCTCGATCGCCACCACGCTGTGGGACAACCGCGCGACCATGCACCATGCCCACCTGACCGAAGGACTCATTCAAGGCCAGGGCACGTTCGCACTGACGCTACAGAACCTGCAGGCCGCGGGAATGAGCCAGGCCCAGGCGCTGGCGCAGATCAACCAGCTGATCAACCAGCAGGCGTTCACGCGCGCCGCCGACGATATCTTCCTGGGTTCGTCGATGCTGTTTCTGATGTTGATCGCCATGATCTGGCTGACCAAGCGGCCGGCGCGCGGCGGGCCGGCGGCGGATGCCGGCGGGGCGCATTGAAGCCCTGGCGGAACAAAAAAAAGGGAGCCAAGGCTCCCTTTTTTCTTGGCGCCAGGCCTTAGAAGTAAGGCGTGCCGTAGTAGTCATTGACGCGGCGGCCGTATTCGTCGGTGTAGTCGGGCGAGGTTTCGCGCGTGTAGCGCGGCGCACCTTCGAGCTGGGCCTTCTCGACGGCGACCACATAGCCGCCCATTTCAGGCTCGTATTTGAGTGTGTCCCAAGGCAGGGGATAGCGGTCCGTGCCCATGCCCAGGAAGCCGCCGAACTCCATCACTGCGTAGCGCACGCGGCCCGAAATCTTGTCGATCATCAGCGAGTCGATGGTGCCCAGCTTTTCGCCAGCGGGGTTGTAGACATTGGTGCCATTGACCTTGTCGGAAGAAATGACGCTCGATGCGGTATTGGGTGTATTCATGCGGATTCCTCAATGTGCCGAAGCAGGATGACTTCAAGCCCAAGGCTAATGCCTGCGCGTCGGGCCCGGGGTAGTCACCGGTCCGACCGCAGCGTAGGAGAAGCCGACCTGGGACACCGGCCCCTTGCAAGCGCAAAACTCGCAAACTTATACAAAACAATCAATATAGAAGATACAATAGCCATTGACTATCGTATATTCCACCATTTATCTAGTCAGAAGTTCGACGCTGCGGTGCTGGATGGCTGCGCAGCGTCTCCAACCCGAATCGTTACCCACAATCCCCATGTTAAGAGCTTCCGACACCGCGACCCGCAACGCCAACGAGCAGCCCGAGGACGCGCGCGCGCCTTTCACGGCTGCCGCGCCCAGCATCCCCACGGGCGGAAATACGCCTAGCGCTCACGCGGCCCCCCATAAGTCCGAATTTCAGCATCAGCAAGCAGCTGAGAGCGAAGACAGCGATCGCTTGAGCCAATGGAGCTGGAGTTGTTCCGACAGCGCGGATGAAAACCGGGGCAATTTTGCTAACATCACTTTTGACGGGCACGTAGAGCGCGATGCCGGGGAGCTTGGCTTGCTCGATAAATCGTTCTACGGATTTGATCAAAGCGGCCTGAACGACAGTTTTCTGCAGTTCGATATGCAGGAGCTGGAAAAAGGCCTGTCACTGGAGAACATGCAACTGCACGTCCATTTCTCGCCCAACCGATCGTTCAAGACCGCGCGCGAGCACCCGGCCGTCCAGGAAGACATGGCTTTGTCCGACGAACTGACAGCATTTGAATTCGACACCTACGGATCCTGCAGCGCGCACGAGATGGCCGTTCTGGTCATTGAAGAAACGCCGCAGGCAATGGGCGGCGTGCAGCCCACTGGCTGCGTCGTCGCGCAGAGTTACGACGCCATGCAATGAAGCTTGGGCCTGTGGCGGGCGGCCTAGATGTCGTGTGCGCCGTGCCGCGCGCGCCCGCCCAGCGCCAGCGAGCCCCGCTGGCAGGCCTCGATCAGCAGCGGCGCCATGAATTCCACCGACGCATCGGTGAACTGCGCCAGCGGGCCCGACAGCGACAGCGCCCCCAGCAAGGTATCGCCGGGCCCGATGATGGGCGCCGACAATGCTCCGCAGCTGGGGTCGCGCTCGCCGCGCGACTGGTGTATCCACGGCCATTGGTCGGCGAGGAAGTCCGATGGCTGCTTGCGCAACACCTTGCCCGCTGCGCCCGCGGCCAGCGGCAGCAGATCGCCTTCGCGCACGCGGTCCAGCGTCGAATGATTGGAGTCGAGACGCAGCACGCAAAACCGGCGGAGCTCGTCGTGGACGATATGGAATGACGGGCTGGGCGCGCCCGCATCGACGAGCTTTTGCATCAGCGGCAGCAGATGCGCGCGAAAGCGAAAACTCGCATCGAACGCCCGCCCCAGCCGGAACGCCAGATTGCCCAGGCAATAGGCGCTGTCGGAGCGCCGCACGACCAGGCCGCATTTCTCCAGGCTGGCCAGCAGCCTGAGCACCGCGCTCTTGTACAGCCCCGTGGCCGCGGCGATCTCCGACAGCCGCAGCGGCGCGCGCGCGGCCTCGAGCGCGACCACCACGCGCATCGCCTTGTCGACGGCGGCCACGCCCGCCATGTTCGCCTCGTAATTCGTTGCCTTGTCGTTCATGCCGCGATTGTGACGGATTCGGCACGCACCACCTTGAAGTTCCATAACCTCATGCAAGGAATTCTGCACAACAGAACCACCAAGCTTGGTGCATACCCTTAATACGGAGATTTATAGAACACGCAGGCCATAGAATCCGCTGAAAATTCTGTGGAGTGGAACAACGATGGAAATCAAGAAACTGCTGATCGACGGTCAGTGGATGGTCGGCGAGCCCGGCGTCGAGCGGCTGTTCTCGACCAATCCCGCGACCGGCGCGCTCAACCATGAAGTCGCGGCAGCCGGAGCGAAGTTCGCGGCCCAGGCCGTCGCCTCGGCGCATCGGGCCTGCAGGCAGCCCGGCTGGCGCGACATGCTGCCCGCCGAGCGCGCGCGCATCCTGTACCGCATTGCCGAAGGCATAGAGGCGCACAGCGAGGAGATGTCGCGCCTGCAGATGCTGGAAAACGGCAAGGTCTGGAAAGAGTGCCAGGCCCAGGTCAGGAGCGCGGCCGCGACGTTCCGCTACTACGCGGGGGTGTGCGAAACGCTGGGCTCGGAAGTGACGCCGGCGCGCGGCAACTACCTGTCGCTGGCTGTCTACGAGCCCTATGGCGTGGTGGTGGCGATCACGCCCTGGAATTCGCCCATGACCATGGAGGCGCAGAAGATCGCGCCGGCGCTGGCCGCGGGCAATGCGGTGATTCTCAAGCCTTCGGAAGTCACGCCTTCGACCGGGCTGCTGCTGGGCAGGATTGCACTGGAAGCCGGCCTGCCGCCGGGCATCCTCAACGTCTTGCCCGGCTGGGGCCATGAAGTCGGCGCGGCGCTGGTCGCGCATCCGCAGGTGCGGCTGGTGTCGTTCACCGGCGGCACCGAAAGCGGCCGGCGCATTGCCCAGGTGGCCGCTGCCAAGCTGATGCCGGTGGCGCTGGAACTGGGCGGCAAGTCGCCGCACATCGTGTTTGACGACGCCGATCTCGAGCTGGCCGTCGACAGCATTGCGGGCGGCATCTTCGAAGGCAGCGGCCAGTCCTGCGTCGCGGGCTCGCGCGCCTTCGTGCAGCGCGGCGTCTATGACCAGGTACTGCGCAAGCTCGTGGCGCGTGCGCGCGCCATCGCGGTGAACCTGCCCGACCAGGCCGGTGCCCAGATGGGGCCCATGGCCAGCTTTGCCCACCGCGACAAGGTCGCGTCCATGGTGGCCCAGGCCGTTGCCGACGGCGCGCGCGCCGAATGCGGCGCCGGCGTGCCGCAGGACCCGGCGCTGGCCGCGGGCGCGTTCTATCTGCCGACGATTCTGAGCGGAATGCGCAATGACGACGCGATTGCCCAGCAGGAGATCTTCGGCCCGGTGCTGTGCCTGATGCCGTTTGACGACGAGGCCGATC
Source organism: Comamonas sp. (assembly GCF_036666375.1). GTDB lineage: Bacteria > Pseudomonadota > Gammaproteobacteria > Burkholderiales > Burkholderiaceae_C > Comamonas. Next base: position 4,524 of record NZ_JAVWWA010000169.1, read on the forward strand.
TGATCGAACAGGCCAACGCCTCGGTGTTCGGCCTGGCCTCGGGCATCTGGACCGGCAGCTACCCGCGCGCCTGGCGCGTGGCGCGCGCCCTGGAAGCCGGCACCGTCTGGATCAACACCTACAAGCAGCTGTCGATTGCCACGCCGTTCGGCGGTTTCAAGGACAGCGGCCTGGGCCGCGAAAAAGGCATACAGGGCCTGCGCCTGTACCAGCAGGCCAAGGGCATCTTTTTTGGAATGTGAGAACGAGCAATGACCATGACCACTGAGAACAAACTGGGTTTCATCGGCCTGGGCGTGATGGGCGAGCCCATGTGCCGCAATCTGGCGCGCAAGTCGGGCCGCCAGATCCTGGCGTCCGACCTGGACCCGACGCCGCTGGCGCGCCTGCGCGCCGAGGGCGTGCAGTCCGCGACGCTGGAAGAAATACTGCGCGCTTGCGACACGGTTTTCCTGTCGCTGCCTTCGGGTGAGATCGTCGAGCGCCTGTGCCGCCAGCCGCAAGGCCTGCTGGCTCTGGCGCGCAGCGGCCAGACCATCATCGACCTGAGCACCTCGCCGGTATCGACCACGCGCGAACTCGCGCGCGACTTCGCGGCCCTGGGCGTGAACTTCATGGACGCTCCGGTGGCGCGCACCCGCGCCGCGGCCGAAGCCGGAACGCTGGCCGTGATGGTCGGCGGCACGCCGGAAGATTTCGCGCGCGTGCAGCCGCTGATCGCCACCTTTGCCTCCGACATCGCGCTGTGCGGCCCCGTGGGCTGCGGCCAGGTGCTCAAGATCCTCAACAACATGGTGCTGTTCGAGACCGTGGTCGCGATCAGCGAAGCCAAGGCCATAGGGGTGCGCGCCGGCGTCGATGCCGGCGTGCTGTTCGAGACGCTGTCCAAGGGCTCGGCCGACAGCTTCGCGCTGCGCAACCACGGCATGAAAGCCGTGCTGCCCGAGTCCTTTCCCGAAAGAACCTTTTCGGTGCGCTATGCGCGCAAGGACCTGCTTTACGCGCTGGAACTCGCGCAGGAGCATGGCGTACCCGCGAAAGGCGCGCAGTTGGTAGGCCAGTGGTTCGACCAGGCGATCGAGGCCGGCGTCGGCGACCAGTACCACCCGGTGATCAGCGAGCTGATCGCGGGCAAGCACTGATATTCATAACACCAAGGAGACAACACCATGACTTCCCGCAGAACCTTCACCGCCGCCTGTGTGGCCGGCGCCCTGCTTGCCCCGGCAATGGCCTGGGCCCAGGCCGGCTACCCCAAGGGCCCGGTCAAGATGGTCGTGCCCTACGCCGCCGGCGGCGCGACCGACATCATCGCGCGCACGCTGGGCGACAAGCTGGGTGCCAAATGGGGCCAGCCCGTGGTCATAGAGAACAAGCCCGGCGCCGGCACCACGCTGGCCGCAAGCCAGCTCGCGCGCATGGCCGCCGACGGCCAGACGCTCTACATGACTACTTCGGCCCACACCATTGCGGCCAGCATCTACAGCAAGCTCGACTTCGATCCGGTCAAGGACTTCTCGCCGATCTCGCTGGTCGCCAAGGTGCCGCTGGTGCTGGTGGTGCGCCCTGGCCTGGCGGCCACCAATCTCCAGGAGTTCATCGCGCTGGCGAAAAAGGAACAGAGCGCGCTGTCGTTTGCTTCGCCGGGCAACGGCACGGCCCAGCATCTCGCGGGCGAGATGTTCAACACCGCCGTGCAGGCCAGGACCACGCATGTGCCCTACCGCGGCGACGCGCCCGCGATCACCGACCTGCTGGGCGGCAGCGTGGACGCCATGTATGCGACGCTGACCGTGGTGCTGCCCTACATCGCCTCGGGCAAGCTGCGCGCGATCGCGCTGGCCAACGACAAGCGCGTGCAGAAGGTGCCCAACATTCCGACGTTTGCCGAAGCCGGCCTCGACAAGTTCGAGGCCGCGACCTGGTTTGGCGTGCTGGCGCCGGCGCGCATTGCCGCGCCGCTGGGCGAGCGCATCAGCCAGGACATCAAGGCCGTCATTGCCCAGCCCGACATGCAGGCCAAGCTGATCGACCTGGGCGCCGAAATCGTAGCCAACAGCCCGGCCGAGTTCCGCGGCTTCATGGACGAGGAGGCGCAGAAGTGGAAGAAGATCGTCGCCACTTCGGGGGCGACGGTGAATTGAGGGGCACAGGGGCG
>NZ_JAVWWA010000170.1:0-6652 GCF_036666375.1 Comamonas sp.
GCACAAACAGAAAAGCCCCTGATCATTTCTGATCAGGGGCTTCATGTTTGGTGGCCTGGGACGGAATCGAACCGCCGACACAAGGATTTTCAATCCTCTGCTCTACCGACTGAGCTACCGGGCCGCTGAAGCTTAAATTATAGGGGCACTTTTTGCCTCAAAAATGAAATTCGCGATTTTTTTCAAAAAATCTTAATTTCGCTTGTTTCGGCCCAGGTCGACGCCCAGTTGGCGCAGCTTGCGGTACAGGTGCGTACGCTCCAGACCGGTCTTCTCGGCGACGCGCGTCATCGAGCCGCCTTCGCGTGCCAGGTGGAATTCGAAGTAGGCTTTCTCGAAGCCGTCACGCGCTTCGCGCAATGGGCGGTCGAGATCGAAACCCTGGTGCTGCTCGGGCCCGGCTTCGGCCGCCACGCGCACTGCCGAAGACATTGCATGATGGTGCGTGGTCTCGGCCTGCACCGCGGCACTGCCCGCGTCGGCTGCCGCATTCCCTGGCGACGATGCGGCCTGGGCGCTGCTGCGCGCCAGGCCCTGCTCGACCGCCTTGAGCAGCTTCTGCAGCGTGATCGGTTTTTCCAGGAACGAGAAAGCGCCTATGCGCGTGGACTCCACGGCAGTGTCGATGGTGGCGTGGCCGCTCATCATGATCACCGGCATGGTCAGTTGCCCGGCCGCAGCCCACTCCTTGAGCAGCGACACCCCGTCGGTGTCGGGCATCCAGATGTCCAGCAGGACCAGGTCATAGCTGCTGGCCAGACGCGCTGCCCTTGCCTGGGTCGCGTTCTCCGCCAGGTCGACACTATGACCCTCGTCGTTGAGGATTTCCGACAACAAATCCCGAATCCCCAATTCGTCGTCGACCACCAGTATGTTTGCCATGTGTATTGAAACGCCTATGTGCTGCGCTGAGCGGAGCCCTCCGCGAGGGCCTTACTTACAGGGGCAAATGATAGCGACACTTGCGCACCCTGCACTATCGAGTTTTCTACCCGGTTGCTCAACTTGATCCGGGCGCCATGTTCATCTGCAATTTTCTTGACCACCGCCAGGCCCAAACCGGTGCCGCGGACCTTGGTCGTGACATAGGGCTCGAAGGCCCGCTGCAGAATGTTTGCCGGGAATCCCGGTCCCCGGTCACTGATGCTCAGCTGCACGCGCTCGGTGAGCGCATTCCACTGCGTGCTGAGCTCGACCGCCTCTGGCGCGCTGCCGGTCTCGGCCGCAGCCTGCTCCGTCGCATCCTGCGCATTTTGCAACAGGTTATGCACTATCTGCCGAAGTTGCTGCGCATCCCCTGCGATCGGCGGGCAGTTCGGGTCGAGGTCCACCTTGACACCTACCCGTGCATTTTCCTCGCCGTAGAGATGCATCACGTCAGCCAACAGGCCGTTGAGGTCCAATGGCAACAGTTCGGCCGCGGGCAGGCGCGCGTAATCGCGGAATTCATCGACAAGATGTTTCATCGCCCCGACCTGGTCAACGATGGTCTTGACCGACTTGCCGAGCAAGGCCTGGTCGGTGGGCGCGAGCTTGTCCATCAGCTTCATCGCCAGCCGTTCGGCCGACAGCTGGATGGGCGTCAGCGGATTCTTGATCTCGTGCGCCACGCGGCGCGCGACTTCGCCCCAGGCCTGGGCGCGCTGGGCCGAGACGATCTCGGAAATATCGTCGAACACCAGCAGGCGCTGGGTGTCGGGCAGTTCAGCGCCGCGCACCACCAGGCTGGTGCTGTCGTGCACCACGCCGCCGCCGCCGCCACCGACCGTGCCGTGCAGCTCGTGCACAATCTGCCAGCGGTCGCGCCCCAGCGAAGCACCGCCCTCGCCCAGGAACTGCGCGAACTGCTCGCGCACGATCTGCGCGAACTCGGCCAATCCCGGCACATCGCCCAGCAGCCGGCCCTGGTAGGCGGCCATGGGAACGCGCAGGATGCGCGTCGCGCCGGGGTTGCTCGACACCACATGACCGGCCTCGTCGAGCACGATCACGCCCGAGGTCAGATTGTCAAGAATCGTCTGCAGGTTGGAGCGCGCGGCGTCGACATCGGCCATGCTCTGGCCCACGGCCGTATGCGCTTCGGCAAGCTGGCGCGTCATCAGCGCGAAGGCGCGCGTGAGCCCGCTGAGTTCGTCGGCGCTGGGCAGCGAGGCCTTGGGCCGCAGGTCGCCGCGCGCGACTTCGCGCACGCCCTGGGCCAGCATCAGCAACGGCCGCGCGAGCTGGTTGCCCAGCACCACGGCCAGCAAGATGGCGCCGAACACCGCAAGAAACAGGCTCAGCGTGAGCGTGCCTATATACATACGCTGCAGGCCTTCGCGCGCCAGCGCGCGCTCCTGGTATTCGCGGTGGGCTTCCTGCACCGCGATGGCATTGGTCAGCAGCGCCATCGGCAGCTTGAGCGTGGCCTGCACATAGCGCGGCTCGGCCAGCAGGCCCACGGCGGGGTTGGGCACCAGCGCCAGCGTGCGCACGCGCACCGCTTCGAGCATGCGCTCCAGCGCCGCAGGGTCGTTCACGGCAGACACATCGTCGAGCCCTTCGATGCGCGCCAAGGCCGGTTGCTCGCGCAGCGCCCGCTTTTCCTGGGCGGTGGGCCGTTCGGGCAGCAGCAGATCGAATTTCGACGGCCCGACGCTGGCCAGCACCTTGCCCGATTCGTTCCACAACACCACATCGACGGCGCCCAACTGCTCGCGTATGCGCTCGAGCTCGAAACCCGCGGCCGCATTCGGCACCTGCGACAGCGACTCGCTGGCGGTGCGCGTGTTGTGCGCCATGTCCTTGGCCACGGTCTCGAGCGTGACGCTCGCCAGGCTCACGCCCGCGGACAGCGCGCCTTCGACCTTGACGTCGAACCAGCTTTCGATGGAGCGCGAAACGAACTGGTACGACACCACATAGATCAGCAGCCCGGGAACGACGCCCACGAGCGCGAAGATGCCCGCGAGCTTGAGCAGCAGGCGGCTGCCGAAACGCCCGCGCCGCAGGCGCAGCGCCAGGCGCACACCGCCCCACAGCAGCAGGCCCAGCAGCACCGCCGCGACCAGCACGTTCATCGTGAACAGCCAGTTGTAGTTGCGCTCGTAGACTTCGCGGTTGTTGGTGGCCAGCGCCAGCAGGAACATCAGCACCAGGCCGATGGCGCACATCAGCGCCACGGCCACGCCCAGCGCCCAGCGCGCGGAGCGCGACAGGCGCGAGACCGGCAGTGGCGCGTCCACGGCGTCCGTCTTGTCCTGCACGCTCAAGGTGCGCCTCCGCCGGCCAGGCGCAGGCTCTGTGTCATCTGCAGGTTCCAGCCCGAGCGGCCAAACGCGCCGATCTGCAGCGGCCGCGGCAGCTGCGACATATCCAGGCCGAAGCGCATCTGTACCGTGACCGGCATGTCTTCGGGCACCTGCCCGGCGTCGGCAATCTTCCAGCGCGCGATGCGCTGCATGGCGTTGATCGCTTCCGCCAGATCGTCATAGGTTTGCGACAGCGCCAGCCCCAGGCCCGATCCCGTGAAAGGCGTGGACGAAGTGTGCAGCCGCCAGCGGCGCGTCAGCGGCTGGTAGCTCAGGCGCAGATAGCGCGCGGAATGCGCCATCTCCAGATCGGACCAATACCAGCGCTCGCGCAGCACCTGCGCCTGCAGCACGAAATGCATGGTGATGCCCTTGAGCAGCGCGTCCTCGACATGCTCGGGCAGCTCGAAGGCCAGCGCCGCGCTCAGCAGCATGCCTTCGGGCGTTCGCTCGACCTGCATCTGCGTGATCGAGGCCCCGCTCTGCGCGCGGACTTCGCCGGGCAGGCAGGCCACGAACCACAGCAGACAGGCCAGCAGCAGGTGCGGCCAGCGTCCACGCCAGACACCTGCGAGCGCAGCGCTCTCAGGGGGCTTTTTCCAGCAGGGCGTAGAAGAATCCGTCATGGTCACCCGGTTCATTGTCCGGGACAGCCGCGGTTTGCGCGGCATTGCCCGGAATTAAATGGCCTGGGGATGGCAGCAAGCGCGCCTGAGTGTTGCGTGCAAGGAACGCTTTCACCTGCAAATCGCCTTCGGCCTTGAAGACCGAGCAGGTGCAGTACAGCATGCGCCCGCCGGCGCGCAGCAGCGGCCACAGCGTGTCGAGCAGGCGCGACTGGATCGCCGCGAGCTGGGCGATGTCGCTGTCGCGGCGCAGCCAGCGCACATCGGGATGGCGGCGCACGATGCCCGAGGCCGTGCAGGGTGCGTCCAGCAAGATGGCATCGAACTGCGCGCCGCCGCTGGCCTGCTGCCACCACTGGTCGGGGCGCGAGGCGTCGGCGACGACGACTTTCGCCTGCACGCCCACGCGCGCCAGCGTCTCATGGATGCGCTCGCTGCGCTCGGCGTCGATCTCCAGCGCCGTGACCTGCAATGGCGCGCCCACACCCGCATACTCCAGCAGATGCGCGGTCTTGCCGCCGGGCGCGGCGCAGGCGTCGAGCACGCGCAGCGGCTGCGTCAGGTCCAGGCCCTGAAGCAGCAGCGGCGCGGCCATCTGCGCGGCCGCATCCTGCACCGATACCTGGCCTTGCGCAAAGCCCGGCAAGGCCTGCACCGGCTGCGGCTGTGCCAGCTCCAGCCCGCTCTCACCCACGGGCCTGGCGTCCATCTGCTGCGAAGACAGCAGTTGCTGGTACTGCGCGACCGTCGCCTGCAGCGTGTTGACGCGCAGCGTCATGGGCGCATGGCGGTTGTTGGCCGCGAGAATCTGCTGCCAATCCGCGGGATGGTCCTGCTGCAGGCGCGCGATCCACCATTGGGGGTGATTCCACAGTGCCTGGGGCTGGGCATCGGTCCTTGCCACCAGCGCATCGCGCTCGCGCAGAAAGCGCCGCAGGCAGGCATTGATGAACGCTGCCTGGCGCTGGGCCGGGCCGCGCTTGGCGGCCTCGACGGCCTGGTTCACCAGCGTGAACGGCGGATAAGGTGCCTGGCTCTCATCCCAGGCCAGGGCCAGCGCCGTGCACAGCAGCGCGTTGACGCGCGGCGGCGGCGTGCGCGGCGCGAGTTCGGCGCGCAGCGCCTGGGCACGGCCCAATTGGCGCAGCACCTGGAACAGCAGCGCCTGCACGCCGGGGCGCAGGCGCTGGGGCACGGCCGCGAGCGCCTGGGTCCCCGATTGGCCAGCCAGAATGGCCTGCAAGGCCTGGGCGACTTCGGCCAGTTGCTGCGACAGCGCAGGCGCCGCGCCGCCAGCGGCCGGTGCCGGCTCGCGGGAAGAAGGAGGGAATATACGGCTCATGCTGCGGTGTCTGGTAGCTGCGACCCGAGGGCCGGTTGAAGCGGGCGGGCCGCGCGGAATCCGAAGAACCACGCCAGCACGCGCGCTGGAAATTGGGCAATGGCAGCGTTGTATTGCGCCACTGCGGTGTTGAACTGGTCGGCGGCCAGTCCGGTCTGTGCCTGCTGCTGTTGCCAGCGCAGGCGCCAGGCGAGGTCATCGGGAGCCCCGGGCAGGTTCTTCAAGGCTTGCCAGGCCGCGAACTGCTCGTCATGCGCGCGCTCGAGCGACTGCATGGACTGGGCGTGCAAAGGCCGCGCACGCGCGCCGGCCAGCGCCGCGCCCATCGCGGCCAGGCTTTGCTGCCAGGCCGCATGGGCCAGGCGCTGCGTGCCTTCGGGATCGTCGGCATTGGCCTGCGCCGCGCTCCATTCGCTCAGCAGCCCCTGGGTCTGCAGGAAATAGCTGTCCAGCGCGCCAAAGGCCTGAACGCAGGCCGATCGCAAACGCATCACGCGGTTGTAGGCGCCCACGGCCCAGAAGACCAACACGGCCAGGACAATCCAGTCCAGGGAGATAGACCACATGCACAGGGACCGGCCCACTTCGCTGATCGCGCGCCGGTTCGATGAAAAACCCAATGAAAACGCCCCCGTCCACCATCAGCGGTACGGGGGCGCGGCTCAAAATAAAGTCAACTTGACCATGGCCCAGGGCCCATGAAACTGGCGTGAACCAGTTCAGGGGCACAAGCCAAGGTCCGCCCCGCAGCGATGGTGCCGTCCCCCTCCACCGAAGGTTGAGAGGGGGAAGCGGAGGCCGGCCATCCGGCGTAAGCCGCTCAGGGGGTGCTTGCTTTAGTCCACCGAAGGATCGCCAACCGACACCGTGTCGGCACCTTCTTCGATGATGCCAGCCAGCTCGGCCGCTTCGGCTTCGGCGATGGCGCGGCGCTCGGCGTCGTCCATCAGGTCCTTGGCCTTGCGTGCCTGGTGGTAGGCCAGACCCGTACCAGCGGGAATCAGGCGGCCGACGATCACGTTTTCCTTCAGACCGCGCAGCTCGTCGCGCTTGCCCATGATGGCAGCCTCGGTGAGCACGCGGGTGGTTTCCTGGAAGGAAGCCGCGGAGATGAACGAATCGGTCGACAGCGAAGCCTTGGTGATACCCAGCAGCACGTTGGAGTACGTCGCGGGGATCTTGCCTTCGGCCAGCAGCTTCTCGTTGGTGTTGAGAATCTCCGAGCGCTCGATCTGCTCGCCGGCAATGTAGGTCGATTCACCGGGGTTCTCGACCACCACGCGGCGCAGCATCTGACGAACAATCACTTCAATGTGCTTGTCGTTGATCTTCACGCCTTGCAAGCGGTACACGTCCTGGACTTCGTCCACGATGTAGCGCGACAGCTCTTCGAT
>NZ_JAVWWA010000171.1:0-5861 GCF_036666375.1 Comamonas sp.
GCACCGGGCGATTGTCAATCGTGATGGTGCCCGTCGGCAGGTCGTTCTTGTTGAATACCTGGTTGCCCGCCATGTTCAGCAGATAGGGTGTGGTCTGGCCATTGGCATTGCCCCAGACCGCGCCGAAATCAAAGCCAGCCCATTTGCTGGTGTCAAACATCTGTGCGGTGGTCAGGCGCGTGCCGTCGCTGGTTTGCTGACCGGTGGTCTCGGTGTTCCAGTAGGCGTAGCTGACGCTGCCGCCAAGTCTCAAGCCGATCAGACCGCGGGCATTGCTGTTGCCCTTCACGTTGCCTGTTGCGTAGACGCTGTTGATGACGCCGCCTGTTTGCATGCCGATCAGACCGCCAATATTGCTGTTGCCGGTCACGCTGCCGGTTGCATAGGCGTTGGTGATGCTGCTGATGCTGTTGTTACCCACCAAGCCGCCCACTTCACTGTCACCCGTCACGCTGCCCGTTGCATAGGCGTTGCTGATCATGCCGTCGCTTAGAGCGCCGACCAGGCCGCCCACGTAGCGTGCACCCGACACGCCGGCCGATGCATAGGCGTTGCTGATGCGGCTGCCCTGGCTGTGCCCGACCAGGCCGCCCGTAACGTTGGTGCCCTTCACGCTGCCCGTTGCGTAGGCATTGCTGATGCTGCCTCCGATGTTGTAGCCGACTAAAGCACCTGTAGTTGTTGCTCCGATGATGCTGCCGTCCACCAGGCCAATATTGCGCAGCACTGCGTTATGCGTGTAGCTCAAAAGACCGACCGGGTCGATGGCAAGTGGACGATTGATGGTCAGTCGGCTGATGGTGTGGCCCAGGCCGTCAAATACGCCAGTGAACGGGGTGTTCGCTCCACCGATGGGCGCAAAGCCTTGTGCGGTAGAGGCCGTGGGACTCGCGTCGATGTCGCTGCCCAGCGCATATTTGCCGCCCAGATTTTGGATGTCCGATAGCTCGGACAGTGTATTGATGACCGTATAGCCGTGGCCGTTGACGCTCAGTCGGTCGGCGCCGCCGTTCTCGAAATCCACGCGCCCGCCGCCATTGACATTGACATTGCTGCCGACGACGGCGCTGGTGCCGGCGTTGCCTTGGGTGTCGCCGTAATTCAAGGCCAGCTTGCCGCTGCCCTGGACCGACATCACTGCATTGACGTTGATGTTGCGTTGGGCGTTCAGGCGCAGCGTGCTTTGCGTCCAGGTGATGGCATCGTTGATATGGATATCGCCTTGGCCGCCGGCCGTGCCCATGACGGCGGTCTCTATCGTGAAGTCGTCGTTGTGGTTCAGCGCATCCGATACTTGCTGGCCCGTCATGTTGCCGCCACTGCGCGCCACGGTGAAGTCATTCGGGTCGATCAGCCAGCTGCCGCTGCGGCCGTTGGCGGCCAGGGTCGTGACCTTGGCGCCATCTTCGATTTCGACGTGGGCACCACTGGTCTCGATGAAGCCGCCGTTGCCGCCTGCGGGCGCGCTCGCATCCAGCGTGCCCGCAACCCGCGTCGTGCCGCCTTCGAAGCCGCCCAGCAGCACAATCTTGCCTGCGCGGTTTTCCACGCTGCGGGCCCGCACCGTGCCGGTGTTGTTGACCACGGTCTGCAGTATCGCGTCGGTGGCCTTGGCGGTCATCAGCACGCTGCCGCCATCGGCTTCGATCAGTTGATGGTTTTCGGCCAGCGCATTGAGCGACGCTTGCTGCACCTGGACATTGAGCAGGCCGTCGCCCGCGAAGTCCAGCTTGACCTGATTGCCCGCGGCCAGCGCCACCGAGCCCAGGCGCGCGGCAATCGTGCCCTGGTTGCTGACGCTGCCGCCGAGCAGCGCGACGCCACCACCATCGGCCGCGGTGATGCGGCCCTGATTGCGCAGCGCGGCACCTTGCATGGCGCTGCCCTGGCCGCTGAACTGATAGTGGCCCTGGAGGAAATCGTTGTCGGCAATGTTCAGCGTCGAGGCCACCAGGCCGCCCACGTTCACATTTGCACCGGCGCCAAACAGCATGCCGTTGGGATTGACCAGGAACACCCGGCCATTGGCCTGCAGCGTGCCATGGATGGCCGACGCATCGGCGCCCACCACGCGGTTCAGGGCCACCGCCGAAGCATCGGGCTGCTGGAACGTGACCTGGTGGCCGGCGCCGATGTTGAAGCTTTGCCAGTTCAAGATGGTCTTGTCGCTGGCCTGCTGAATCGTCATCTGCGGGCCGGCCTGGGTGATGGCGGCGTTGCCGCTGACCACCTGCCCGCCCTGGGGCAAGGCGGCCTGGGACCAGGCCGGTGCACTCCAGGCCATTGCCACGCAGGCAGCCAGTGCGGCAAAGCCTGGCCGTCGGTTCGCGCCGCGGCCGCGGGCGCGGCGTGGGGTGGCGCGGCTGCGACTGCGGCCCCGTTCGCTGGTGACATAAAAACGTCCAAGTGCACTGTTCCAGAGCACGCTATAGATGTGGTTCATGGCAGGCGTGACACGGCAGCCCGGGGCTGCGTGCCATCAAGGTAGTTGTGTGCGATGTAGGTAACGCCCCACACAACTTCGTTGCATTTTTTATGCAATCCGCCTATGCCCCGCAGGGGGGCGATGGCCGGCCTGGCCTATGCTGCGCCCGCGGGCCGCGCGCGCGCCAGCAGGTACTCGATGCAGGTGCGCACCGCGCGCGTCTGGTGGCGCTGGGGCATGTAGAGCATGTACATCTGCGTGCCGAAGATGCTCAGCCGCCAGTCGTCCAGCGTGGTCAGCACTTCGCCGCTGGCGACCGCGTCCTCGACCACGTAATCGGGCACCAGGCCCACGCCCAGGCCGGCAAGAATGCCCTGGCGCAGGAAGGGGAAGTGCTCGGAAATCAGCGTGGGTTCGAGCATCACTTCCTCGCGCAGCGCTCCCTGGTAGGCGCTCAGGCGCAACTGGCGACCGACCACGCCCGCGGTGATCAAAGGCGCGGTGCGCAACGCCTCGAGTTCAGTGGGCAGGCCGTGGGCCGCGACATAGCCGCGCGAAGCGCAGGCGATATAGCGTACCTGGCCCAGGTCGCGCGCGACCAGCGTGGGCGGCGGCTCGGGCATCACGCGGATGGCGATGTCGATGTCCTCGCGTATCAGATCGTCGACGCGGTTCTCGAAGCGCACGTCGAGCACGATGAACGGATACAGCCGCTTGAAGTCGATCAGCCAGTCTGACATCACCAGCTGGCCGTAGCCGCTGGGCACGCTCAGGCCCACGCGGCCTTGCAGGCCCTGGCCCAGCGTGGTGATGGTTTCGCGCGCGGCGCGCATTTCGTTCTGGATGGCGAGGCCGTGCGCATAAAGGCGCAGGCCCACTTCGGTGGGCTCGACGCGGCGCGTGGTGCGGCGCACCAGCTGCGCGCCCACGGATTTCTCGAGCTGGTTCAGGTGGTAGCTGACGTTGGCGCGCGTCATCTTGAGGTTGCGCGCGGCCTGGCTCAGGTTGCCGGCATCAAGGATGTCCACCAGCAGGGTCAAGGAGTGGAGTTCCATGGAATGCTTGTCAAATATTATTTGACAGTCTGTCAATCATCCATGTAATTGTCAAGATTGTTTGGCGTCCCCACAATGGAGGTATTACTGTCAATCCCGGAGAACGTCCATGGGCGCTGCCCCTCAAGCTTTAGCTGTCAACACAGCCCTTCACGGCGCCATTCTGGTGGTGACGATAGACAATCCTCCGGTCAACGCGCTGGGTCAGGTCGTGCGCCAGGGTCTGGTGACTGCCATGCAGCAGGCCGAGACCGATGCCGCGGTGCGCGCCGTGCTGCTGGTGGGCGCGGGCAAGGCCTTCATCGCTGGCGCCGATATCCGCGAATTCGGCAAGCCCCCCGTGCCTCCTTCGCTGCCCGAAGCCTGCGCGGCTATCGAGAACTGCAGCAAGCCGGTGGTTGCCGCGATTCACGGCGCGGCGCTGGGCGGTGGCCTCGAAGTGGCGATGTCGGCGCATTATCGCCTGGCGCTGCCGGCCGCGAGCCTGGGCCTGCCCGAAGTGCTGCTGGGCCTGCTTCCCGGCTCGGGCGGCACGCAGCGCGCGCCGCGCCTGATGGGCATCAAGCCCGCTACCGAACTGATGCTCGGCGGCAAGCCCATGAATGCCAAGGCCGCGCTGAAGGCCGGACTGGTGGACCGCCTGGCCGAAGGCACAGACGCCGTTGCCGCGGGCCTGGCCTATGCCAATGAGCTGCTGGCGCAGAACGCGCCCGTGCGCCGCACGCGCGACATCGTGATCGCCGATCCCGCCGCCGCGCTGGCCGAGCTCGAAGTGCTCAAGGCCGAGACCGCGAAGAAAAGCCGCGGCCTGTTCTCGCCGCTGAAGATCATCGAATGCGTGCAGGCTGCAGTGCAAAAGCCGTTTGACGAAGCCCTGGCCTTCGAGCGCGCGCAGTTCATCGAATGCGTGGCCAGCCCGCAGCGTGCGGGTCTGGTGCATGCGTTCTTTGCCGAACGCGAAGTCGCCAAGGTGCCCGAGGCCAAGCTGGCCGCGCCGCGCGCCTTCTCCACCATCGCCATCATCGGCGGCGGCACCATGGGCGCGGGCATCACCGTGTCGGCGCTGGACGCCGGTTTCAGCGTGACGATGATTGAACGCGACGCTGAGTCGATCGCGCGCGGTCGCAAGAATGTCGAGAAGGTCTATGACGGCCTGATCGCCAAGGGCCGCATGACGGCCGAAGCCAAGGCCGCCATCATGGCGCGCTATACGCCGTCGACCAGCTATGACGACATCGCCCAGGTCGACCTGGTGATCGAAGCGGTGTTCGAGGACCTCGAAGTCAAGAAGGCCGTGTTCCGCGAACTCGACCGCGTCTGCAAGCCCGGCGCGGTGCTGGCCACCAACACCTCCTATCTGGACATCGAGGCGATTGCTGACGCCACCCAGCGTCCGCAGGACGTGATCGGCCTGCACTTCTTCAGCCCGGCCAACATCATGAAGCTGCTGGAGATCGTCGTGCCGTCCAAGGTCAGCGCCGACGTGGTGGCCACGGCCTTCGAGCTGGCCAAGAAGATGAAAAAAGTGCCGGTGCGCGCCGGCGTCTGCGACGGCTTCATCGGCAACCGCATCCTGGCCGTGTACAAGCAGGCCGCCGACTACCTGATGGAAGACGGCGCCAGCCCCTACGAGATCGACGCCGCCGTGCGTTCGTTCGGCTACCCCATGGGCCCGTTCCAGGTCACCGATCTCGCCGGCGGCGACATCGGCTGGGCGACGCGCAAGCGCCGCGCGGCGACCCGCAACCCTGCGGCGCGCTACGTGGAAATTGCCGACCGCATCTGCGAGCGCGGCTGGTTCGGCCAGAAGACCGGCCGCGGCTTCTACCTCTACCCCGAAGGCGCGCGCGTGGGTCAGCCCGACCCCGAAGTGCTGGCCATCGTCGATGCCGAGCGCCAGAAGAAGGGCGTGACGCCGCGTTCGTTCACCCAGGAGGAAATCCTGCGCCGCTACATGGCGGCCATGGTCAACGAAGGCGCGAAGGTGGTGGAGGAGGGCATTGCGCTGCGTCCGCTGGATGTCGACGTGACCTTCATGTCGGGCTATGGTTTCCCGCGCCACCGCGGCGGCCCGATGAAGTGGGCCGACATGGAAGGCCTGCCCAAGATCCTGGCCGACATCGAGTCCTTTGCCAAGGAAGACCCGCTGTTCTGGCAGCCCGCGCCCTTGCTGGTGCGCTTGGTCAAAGAGGGCAAGGGCTTTGATAGTTTGAACCAGGCGCAGTGAGGGGGCTTTCACGCCCCTTCGCCCATCGCGCCCCCCGCCGTTCGCCCTGAGCCTGCCTAGCCGGCCGCGTCGAAGGGTGAACGTCCTGCGCTCATGGCATGAGGACAGGCCGTCCATGGTTCGACAAGCTCACCACGAACGGATACCTGGCCCT
>NZ_JAVWWA010000171.1:5871-6648 GCF_036666375.1 Comamonas sp.
CAGGCGCAGTGAGGGGGCTTTCACGCCCCTTCGCCCATCGCGCCCCCCCCCCGTTCGCCCTGAGCCTGTCGAAGGGTGAACGTCCTGCGCTCATGGCATGAGGGCAGGCCGTTCATGGTTCGACCGGGCCGCGCAGGCAAGCTCACCACGAACGGTTGTCTATTCGAAATTAGAGCCAGCGCTGCGCCGCCCACCGGGCCGGCGCAGACGCCAGCCAGCCAGCCAACTTAACAGAGACAACACCATGCGTGAAGCAGTCATCGTATCCACCGCCCGCACTCCGCTGGCCAAGTCGCATCGCGGCGAGTTCAATGTCACGCCGGCAGCGCAGCTGGCCGCGTTTTCCGTGCGGGCCGCCGTCGAGCGCTCGGGCGTAGATCCAGAAAGGTTCGAGGACCTGGTGCTGGGCTGCGGCAATCCCGACGGCTTCCAGGGCCGCAACCTGGGGCGCCAGACCGCGCTGCGCGCCGGTCTGCCGCTGTCGGTTGCCGGCATGACCGTGGCGCGCTACTGCGCCTCGGGCCTGCAGTCGATAGCGATTGCCGCCGGCCGCATCGTGGCCGAAGGCGTTCCGGCCATGATTGCCGGCGGCGTCGAGACCATTTCCGGCCTGCGTCCGGGCAACAACCTGGCCAGCGACATCGACCCCTGGCTGCTCGAGCACAAGCCCGATCTGTACATGGCGATGATCGATACCGCCGACATCGTTGCGCGGCGCTACGGCATCAGCCGCGAAGACCAGGATCTGTTTTCGCTGCAAAGCCAGCAGCGCACGGC
>NZ_JAVWWA010000172.1:0-6466 GCF_036666375.1 Comamonas sp.
GGATGGGCGGGATCAGGCCGTGGCGCTTCTTATGCGCACCGCTATGCTCCAGCCGGCGCGCTCCGGCGCCCCAAGCAGGGGCTGACATTCCGGGAAATAGGCGCCGACGCTGCCGCGCGGCATGTCGTAGGGCACCACGCGCATGCCCGCGAGTTCACAGGACTGTTCGGTTCGTTCCACCGCAGCGACATGGGCCAGGTCGCCTTCGATCAGCCCGCGAGCGGCCATGTCGCAGGGGTGCATGAAGAGCAGCCTGCGCGTGTCCCAGCGGTGGCGAAAGTGCGGGTCCATGGCGCTGAACGCCGCCGCGCCGCGCGGTGCCATGAGCCGCAGAACAGTAGGGTCGCAGGCCGCATCGGACGGCGGCGCAACGGCATGGCGCAGCCCATGGTCCGCGCGGAATTCGGCGAGATCGAGCCTGGATGGCCGGGCGTGGGCGAAACCGCCGGCCCCATGCCGCTGGCGCAGCAGCGGTGTCGCCAGTGCCGCGCCATCGCGCACGACATGGAACGATGCCCGTGCCGCGGCCGGGAGAAAAGTGGTCGGCGGATGAGGCAGCGGCTGGGTGGAGTCCATGGTCGTGCTTTTGGAGGAAGGAATAGCAGTGA
Organism: Comamonas sp.; assembly: GCF_036666375.1. Classification (GTDB taxonomy): domain Bacteria; phylum Pseudomonadota; class Gammaproteobacteria; order Burkholderiales; family Burkholderiaceae_C; genus Comamonas. The sequence continues at coordinate 609 of NZ_JAVWWA010000172.1, forward strand.
CTGTGGCTGGATCCGGCCGCCGGGTTCGTCAGTCAGGTGAACTGCGGCACGTAGGAGGCCGCGCCCTGAGGACGGGAGTCCGGCAAGTGCGGCCTTGCATGAGGCTGCCCAAGGTTGAGGGGCGGGCGGGCACCCCACTAGGTGAGGGCCGGCGCCGCCGAATCGGACGCGAGCGCGCGGGGCTCAGGCCTCGCCCGGCAGCCAGTCGAGCGTGTAGAAAAAGCGCTTCCACGCGGGATCGGTACTGTGCGCCGCGGCGCGCACCTGTTCGCGGAACAGCTCCATGAACAAGGCCGCGGACGGGCTTGCGGCCTCGTGCGCGCGGCGCACCATGCCCACTTCGTGGTGGGCAAAGCGCTCGTTCAGGTTCAACGCGACAAAATCACGGTTGGAATTCTGCGTTTCCAGCAGCGGCCAGGGCCAGTAGCTGAGCATGTCCACGCGCTTCATCAATGCCAGCGCAAGCCAGCCGGAATGTGCGAGCTGTATGCGTGCATGCGGAGGCGTCAGGCCATGCTTGCCGAACAGCTCCTGCATCACGCTTTCGTTTTCCAGCTGGCCGTGGCTCAGTATCCAGTCGCTTTCCAGCAACTCGGACAAGGAGCGCGCCTGCGCCTGGGGGTGCTGGGCGCGCGCGACCACGGTCATTTCATAGCGGAACAATGGCTCGGCCTGCAGGCCCTCGAGCATATGCGGCAGACCTATGCGGCCGATCATCAGATCGAGCGTGCCTTCGCGCAGCCGCGGGTAGGCCAACGCGGCAAAGCCGTCGACGAACTCCAGCCCTACATGCGGCAGCGCCTTGCGGAAAGCCGACACCACCGGTGCCAGCAGCGTCTGCCCGACCCAGGGCGTGACGCCGACCGCGAGCCGGCGCTCGCTGCCGCCCTGGCGGTGGCGCTCCAGACCTTGCTCGGCGCGCGCGACCTGGCCGACGATGGTGCGCGCCTGCTCCAGCAGCTCCTTGCCGGCGGGCGTGAGCTGTACGCCGCGGCCGTGGCGCTCGAGCAGCACCACGCCGGCGCTGGCCTGCAGGTCGTTGAGCCCCTGCGTCACGGTCGCCTGTGCGAGTCCCAGGGAGCGCGCCGACGCCCGGATGCTGCCTTGCGCGCCCAGCGCGACCAGGTAACGCAGTTGGTTGAGTTTCATGGCGCGACAGTAGCACAGCCATGCTGCATAGACAGGTAAATGCGTTCAATGAACGGTTTTGGCAATCTATGGCGATAAAGCATCGCTACATACACTTGCGGCATGCATTGCCTCCCCGAATTCGCTCTTGCCGACAAAGTGCTGCCGGCCATCCGTGACTCCGCCGACGACATGGTGCGTCTGCGCCGAGATATCCATGCCCACCCCGAACTCGCGTTCGAGGAGTTCCGCACCGCCGATCTGGTGGCCGAAAACCTCGCGCGCTGGGGCTACAGCGTGCACCGCGGCCTGGGCGGCACGGGTGTCGTCGGCAGCTTGAAGCGCGGCACCAGCGCGCGCGCCATAGGTATCCGCGCCGACATGGACGCGCTTCCTATCCACGAGGACACCGGGCTGCCGTATGCGAGCCGCAACGACGGCAAGATGCATGCGTGCGGTCACGATGGCCATACCGCCATCCTGCTGTCCGCGGCGCGTGTGATCGCGCAGGCGCAGGATTTCGATGGCACGGTGCATCTGATCTTCCAGCCCGCGGAAGAAGGCCTGGGCGGCGGCCGCCACATGGTCGAGGACGGATTGTTCGAGAAGTTTCCCTGCGACCAGATCTTCGCCTTGCATAACATGCCAGGCTTTCCGGTGGGCAAGTTCGGCTTTCTCGGCGGCTCGTTCATGGCTTCGTCCGATTCGGTCACGGTGACCGTGCAAGGGCAGGGCGGACACGGTTCGGCACCGCACCAGGCGGCCGATCCGGTCGTGGCCGCGGCCTATATCGTGGTCGCGCTGCAGACCATCGTCGCGCGCAACAACGACCCGCGCGACATGGCGGTGGTCAGCGTGGGCGCCATCCATGGCGGCAATGCGCCCAACGTGATTCCCGACAGCGTGCAGATGCGCCTGACCGTGCGTGCCTACCGTCCCGAAGTGCGCCAGATGCTGCGCGAGCGCATCACGGCGCTGGTCCAGGCCCAGGCGGTGACGCTGGGCGTGCAGGCCCAGGTCGACTACCACTGGCGCTATCCCGCGCTGATCAACGACCCGGCGGCGACGGAGCTGGCGCGCAGCGTGGCCGCCGAATGGCTGGGCGAGGACGCGCTGATCCAGGGCATGCAGCCGCTCACGGGCAGCGAGGACTTCTCGTTCATGCTGGAAAAGATTCCCGGCTGCTATCTGATCGTTGGCAACGGCGAAGGCGGCCACCACAGCACCGGCGGCTGCATGGTGCACAACCCCGGCTACGACTTCAACGATGCGATCCTGCCCATTGCATCGAGCTACTGGGTGCAGCTGGTGCGGCGTTTTCTCGCGCCCACCGCCTGAAGCTTTCCCTGTGTCCCATTTTCCCGTTGAGAAAACCACCATGAATTTCACACGCCGCAGCATTCTTGGCGCACTGGCTTGCACCCCCCTGGTGGTGCATGCGCAATCCGCCTGGCCCACGGGCCGTCCCATCAAGGTGGTCGTGGGCTATGCACCCGGCGGCTCGGTGGATCTCGCCTGCCGCGCGACCGCGGATTTTCTCGCGGCCAGGCTGGCCGGCGCCATCGTCACGGTCGAGAACGTTTCGGGCGCGGCCGGCGTGATCGCGGCCCAGCGCGTGTCGCAGGCCCAGCCTGATGGCTACACGCTGATGGTGGGCTCAAGCAACGAGTTATGCGCCACGGCGCATGTGAATCCGGCGCAGAAATACGATGCGGTCAAGGGTTTCACGCATATCGGCATGGTCTGCGAATCGCCGGTGCTGTTCGTCGCCAGCCCCAAGCTGGGCGTGAAGAACATGGACGAGTTCCTCGCGCTGGTCAAGAAAAATCCCGGCAAATACAGCTACGGCAGCTCGGGCGTGGGCTCGACCCTGCATTTCGCGGGCGAGCTGCTGAAAAAGCGCGGCGGGCTGTTCATGAGCCATATTCCGTACCGCGGCACCGCGCCGCTGCTGACCGATCTGGTCGGCGGCAACCTCGACTGCGCGATGATCACCACCACGGCAGCGAACCCGTTCATCGCCAACGGCCGGCTGGTCGGCCTGGGCGTGACTTCGGCAAAGCGCAGCCCGGCCGCGCCCAATGTGCCCGCGATCGCCGAGCATCCCGCACTGTCAGGCTACGAGCTGACCGGCTGGCTGTCGCTGGCCGCGCCCAAGGGCCTGCCCGCGGACATGGCCGACAAGCTGCGCGCCAACCTGCGCGCGGCGCTGCAGGATCCGGCCTACCGCCGCCGCCTTGAAGATGGCGGCCTGGTGCCCGCGACGGGCAACGAGGACATCGCGGCCATCATCCAGAACGATGGCCGCAAGTATGCGGAACTGGTGAAGTTCGCCAACATCAAGGACTGACGGGGCGCGCGGGCGGCGCGGTCGTTCAGCCGACCATGCCGCCCCAGGCCATGAGCTGGCGCATCAGCCAGGCCATGGCCGCGAGCGAAGCGACGCTTGCGGTCCAGATCATCAGCAGCCAGCCGAGCTGGCGCAGTGTGGTGCGCATGGGGTCTCCTCAATGGTAGTGCTCACCGTGGCGCACCTTGCCGCGGAACACGTAGTAGCTCCAGGCCGTGTAGCCCAGGATGATGGGAATGATGAACAGCGCGCCGACCAGCGCAAAGCCCTGGCTGGACGCGGGCGCCGCAGCCTGCCAGATGGTGAGCGACGGCGGCAGGATGATGGGCATGATGCTGATCACCAGGCCCGAGTAGCCCAGAAAGGTCACGAGCAGCGCCAGCGAGAACGGGCTGGCATTGCGGCGTTCCGAGCCCAGCGTGCGCCACAGCGCGGCCAGGCTCAGAACGACCAGGAAAGGCACGGGCAGCAGCCATTGGAGTGCATCCGAGCCGAACCAGCGCTCGGCGATATGTCCGTGCAGCAGCGGCGTCCACAGGCTCACGGCCGCAATTGCGACCGCCATCGCAATGGTGCTGGCGCGCGCGGCCCGGCGCAGCTCCTGCTGCAGCCGGCCCTCGGTCTTCATCACCAGCCAGGTGCTGCCCAGAAACACGTAGGCCGCGACCAGCGCGCAGCCGGTGAACACGCTGAACGGGCTGAGCCAGTCCCAGGCGCCGCCGACAAACACGCCGCCATCGAGCTCGATACCCATCAGTATCGCGCCCAGCGTCACGCCCTGCATCAGCGTGGCGAGCAGCGAGCCGCCGGCAAACGCCTTGTCCCAGATATGGCGGCGCGCGTCGCTGGCCTTGAAGCGGAACTCGAAGGCCACGCCGCGCAGGATCAGGCCGATGAGCATCAGCATGATGGGCAGATACAGCGCGCTGAGCACCGCCGAGTAGACGACGGGAAACGCCGCCAGCAGACCCGCGCCGCCGAGCACCAGCCAGGTCTCGTTGCCGTCCCAGACCGGGGCGATGGTGTTCATCATCACGTCGCGGTCGTGGCGGTCCTGGAAGAACGGGAACAGCATTCCCACTCCCAGATCGAAGCCGTCCATGACCACGTACATGAAGACGCCCAGCACGATGATGCCGGCCCAGATGATTGACATGTCGATTCCCATGGGGATTTCTTTCGCAAGGATTCAGTGCAGAGGTTCGGGATTGGCGCCGGAGATGGGGCGCATCGGCTGGTTGGCTTCGCCGGGTCCGCCTTCGGGCGGTGTCTCGCCCGCATGGGGCGCGGTGGCGAGCATCTTCAGCCCCATCAGCGTGCCCGTGCCGAAGACCAGCAGGTAGACCACGACCAGCAGCGTCAGCGAGATCGCGAGGTGCGAAATGTCGTGGTTGGACACGCCTTGCGCGGTGCGCATCACGCCGTAGACGATCCAGGGCTGGCGTCCGGTCTCGGTGACGAACCAGCCGGCCAGCAGCGCGACCAGCCCGGCCGGTCCCATGGCCACGCAGCAGCGGTGGAACCAGGCGCTGTCGTAGAGCCGCCCGCGCCAGCGCAGCCAGGCAGCGCACAGGGCCAGCGCAATCATCAGCGAACCCAGTCCCACCATCACGCGGAACGACCAGAACACCGTGGCCACATGGGGCAGGTCCTGGGGCGGGAAATCGGACAGCGCGGGAATGGTGCCGTCCCAGCTGTGCGTCAGCAGCAGGCTGCCCAGGCGCGGTACTTCGAGCGCGTAATCGTTCTTCTGGTTGGTCTGGTCGGGCAGGCCGAACAGCACCAGCGGCACGCCGGCCCCGGGCGCGTGGTGCTTCCAGTGGCCTTCGATCGCGGCGAGCTTGGCGGGCTGGTGTTCGAGCGTGTTGAGCCCATGCTGATCGCCGACAAAGGCCTGCAGCGGCGCGGCGACCAGCAGCATGGCCAGCGCCATGGAGGTCATGCGGCGCACCATCGGCGTGCGGTTGCCCTTGAGCAGATGCCAGGCACCCGTGGCCGTGACGATCAGCGACGTGGCGAGAAACGCCGCAATCACGGTGTGCACCAGCCGGTACGGGAAGGATGGATTGAAGATGATGGCAATCCAGTCGACCGGCACGACGATGCCGTTGATGATCTCGTGGCCCTGCGGCGTCTGCATCCAGCTGTTCGATGCCAGTATCCAGGTCGCGGAAATCAATGTGCCCAGCGCGACCATCAGCGTCGAGAAGAAGTGCAGGCGCGGCCCGACCTTGTTCCAGCCGAACAGCATCACGCCCAGGAAGCCGGCCTCGAGGAAGAACGCCGTGAGCACTTCATAGGCCAGCAGCGGTCCGGTGACGCCGCCCGCGAAGTTCGAGAAACCGCTCCAGTTGGTGCCGAACTGGTAGGCCATGACCAG
>NZ_JAVWWA010000173.1:0-6385 GCF_036666375.1 Comamonas sp.
GCTACGTGACGCCCAAGGAGCACCTGGGCCTGCCCGACCGCGACGACGTCAAGCAGGGCATCATGGCGTACAAGATCGCCGCGCATGCGGCCGACGTCGCCAAGGGCCATCCCGGAGCGCGCGCGCGCGACGACGCGCTGTCGCAGGCGCGCTTCGATTTCCGCTGGCAGGACCAGTTCAACCTGGGGCTGGACCCCGACACCGCCCAGGCCTACCACGATGAAACCCTGCCCAAGGACGCCGCCAAGGTCGCGCATTTCTGCTCGATGTGCGGGCCGAAGTTCTGCTCGATGAAGATCACCCAGGAGGTGCGTGAATTCGCCGCGCAGAAGGGCCTGGCCGAGGACGCGGCGCTGGCCGAAGGCATGCAGGCCAAGGCGCAGGAGTTCCAGCAGGCCGGCGGGCAGTTTTACTTGCCCATCACGCCGGTCAGGTAAGGCGCTGGCGACTGTCGGGCCGCGGCGACCACGGCCATGCAGCGCGCGTGGCATGGGGCGTGACGTTCATGGTTCGACAAGCTCACCACGAACGGGTGCTGCCTGAGGTGGTGAGGTTCAGGCCGGCAACGCGAAGCGGGTCGCGATGCGCGACAGCGCGCCGGCCTGGTCCTTGAGGCTCAGCGCCGCGGCGGCCGACTCCTGCACCAGCGCCGAGTTGTGCTGGGCGTGGTCGCTGAGCGCATGCACGGCTTCGTGCAGCGCGGCGATGTCCTGCTGCTGGCCCTGGGCCTGGCTGGTGATGTCGGCCATGCTGAGCGTGGCCTGTTCTATGGCCTTGAGCATCTGCGCGGTGCGCGCGCGCGCTTGGACGGCCAGGCGGCTGCTTTCATCGACCTGGGCGTTCGAGGCCTGGACCAGCTGCTTGATTTCCTTGGCCGCGGCCGCGCTGCGGTTGGCCAGCGCGCGCACTTCGGCCGCGACCACGCTGAAGCCGCGGCCATGTTCGCCGGCGCGCGCGGCTTCGACGGCCGCGTTCAGCGCCAGCAGATTGGTCTGAAACGACAGCGTGTCGATCACGCCCGTGATGTCGGCAATGCGCTGGGCGCTGCCCGCCATGTGGTGGATGGTGCCGGCCAGCGCCTCGATCGAGGCGCCGCTGGCCTGGGCGCTGGCACTGGCTTGCTGGGCCACCTGCTGGCCGCGCTCGGCGGCCTGGGTGGCCAGCGTGGTGGTCTCGGACAGCATTGCCAGATGCTCGCTGGCGGCCTGCAGCTGCAGCGCGCCATGCTCGGTGCGCTGCGACAGGTCGTGGTTGCCGCGTGCGATGTCTTCGGAAGCGTGGGCCACATGGCGCGTCGCGCCCTGGAGCTGTCCCACGAGATCGCGCAGGCTGGTCTGCATGCGCGCCATCGCGCCCAGCATCTGGCCGGCTTCGTCCCGGCCACGGCTTTCCAGGTCGGTGCGCAGGTCGAGCGCGGCCACGCGCTGGGCCGCGCTGTGCGCCTGGGCCAGCGGCTGCACGATCCAGCGGCGCAGCGCCCAGCCCAGCCACAGTCCCAGCAGCACCGAGGCCGCGCACAGCGCCAGCAGCACGCTGCGCGCCGTGGCGGCGCTTTCGCCGGCAGCGCGCGCGGCGTCGTCCATCGCCTGGCGCTGGTAGTTCGACAGCGCCTGCAGCTGCTGCGTCAGCGCCTGCGCCGCGGGCAGGAACCGCTGGTCCACGGTCTCGCGTATGCGCTGCGTGAGGCCGCTGTCGCGCGCCGTGACCAGGGCCGCGCTGGCGGCCAGAAAGTCCGCATGGCGCTGGTCCAGGTCCTGCCACAGCGTCTGCTCGGCCGCGCTGTGCGTGCGCTGGCTCACGGTCTGGCGCAGCTGGGCATAGGCTTTTTCGTCGGTCGCGACCTCGGCGCCCAGCACGTCGCCGACTTCGGGCTCCGAGCTCAACGCCATGGCCTTGAGGCGTTCGATGTTGCGCGACTGCAGCCAGAACGCGTCGGCGACCTGGCGCTCGGCGGCGCTGCGCTCGGCCATCACGCGGTGCAGCGCGTCCTGGCTGCGGTCCAGCGCCCACAGCCCCACGCCGGCGCAGCCCCAGCCCAGCGCCAGCGCCAGCGCGAAGATCAGCTGCAGGCGCGCGCCCAGCGAGCGCCGCCAGGCAATGCGCGTGCGTGCGGCAGGTGGGAAGGCGTGGGGAGTTTCGGTCGGCGCCAGGGTCAGAGCCTGGGCCGGCAGTCGAAGGGCGAGAGAGGAGGACATGGACGCACAGAGCTGAGAGGAAAGCAGGCCCGCAGCGCCGGAGGTGACCTCGGCTTGCGGGCGGTTTGTCACATGCTAGTTACAGTCTGTGTAAACCAGATGACACTCTCTTGCCGCTTTATGACAGTGCGGCCTGTGCGTCAGCCGTGGTGCTCGCGGGCGCAAAAATACCAAAGCGTCATTCCGCTGACGATCAGCGCCGCATGGCCCAGCGCCAGCCACAGCGCGCTGTGGAACAGCAGCGGCACCAGGGCCGACGTGATCAGCGCAAACAGCATCATCTGCACAAAGCCCTGCAGCGAAGACGCCAGGCCGCGCATCGTCGGAAAGAAGCCCACGGCCTGCAGCACCACCAGCGGGCTGATCAGCGACCAGGACAGCGTGTACAGCGCGATCGGCAGCACGGCCCAGGGCAGGGTGGCCGTGAAGAGCAGGTTGTAGCCCACATTGACGACGCAGGCCAGCGCCATGATCGTGAAGCCGATCTGCTTCTGGCGGGCCGGCGACAGCCGCGACGCCAGCACGGTGCTGATCACCGAGCCCAGCATGCCGCCGCCCACCAGTGGGATGAACAACCAGCCAAAGCCGGTCTCGTCCTGGCCCAGCAGCGTGATGACGAACTCCGCGGCCGAGGCGATGTAGACCGCCATGCCCGAGCCCATCAGGCCTATGGCCAGCAGCATGCGGCGAAACGGTCGGTGACGGATCGCGGTGAGGTAGTTGCGCGCGATCGGCCGCCAGGCCAGCGGCGTGCGCTTTTCCTGCGCCAGCGTCTCGGGCAGGCCGCGCCAGGCCGTGGCCAGCAGCAGCAGCGCAAACAGCGCCAGAAACCCGAACGACGCGCGCCAGCCGCCATGCAGCTGCAGCCAGCCGCCCAGAATGGGTGCGAGCGCGGGCGCCAGGCCGAACACCACCATGATCATCGCCATCATGCGCTGCGCCTGGGCGCCGTGGTAGCGGTCCTGCACCATCGCGCGCGACACCACCATGCCTGCGCCGGCCATCACGCCCTGGGCGGCGCGCAGTGCGATCAGCGTCTCAATGCTCGGCGACAGCGCGGCCAGCAGCGACACCAGGCCGAAGCCGGTCACGGTGAACAGCATCACGCGGCGCCGGCCTATCGCATCGGAGAGCGTGCCGTAGACCAGCATCATCACCGCCAGGCCCAGCACATAGACGCTCAGCGTCTGCTGCACCACCGTGGCGTCCACCGCGAATTCCTGGGCGATGGCGTGGAACGAAGGAAGATAGGTGTCTATCCCCAGCGGGCCGAGCATGGTGAACAGCGCCAGCATCAGGGTGAGTTTCAATTGGGACATAGAGCGGGTAACAGGCCGGAAACGGCAGCGGCCAGGGTGAGCTGGCCGGCGGGCAAACAGTAGAAAGAAAAAGCGCCTCGGTGGAGGCGCTCGGTGCGGTCAGCGTGCCGAGGGCGCGCGCTGTGCGCTCTTGGGCCGGAAGGCGTCGCAGACTTCGCTGCGCGTCTCGAGGTAGGGGCCGCCCAGCAGATCGATGCAGTAAGGCACGGCCGCGAAGATGCCGGGCACGATGCTCTTGCCGTCGGCATCCTTGAGGCCTTCAAGCGTCTGCGCAATGGCCTTGGGCTGGCCCGGCAGGTTGATGACCAGGCTCTGGCCGCGGATCACCGCCACCTGGCGCGACAGGATGGCCGTGGGCACGAAGCGCAGGCTGATCTGGCGCATCTGCTCGCCAAAGCCCGGCATCTCCTTGTCGGCAATGGCCAGCGTGGCCTCGGGCGTCACGTCGCGCAGCGCCGGGCCCGTGCCGCCCGTGGTCAGCACCAGGCAGCAGCCCGCGTCGACCAGCTCGATCAGCGCCTGGCTGATCTGTTCCTGCTCGTCGGGAATCAGCCGCGACTCGAAAGTGACCGGGTTGCGCAGCGCGCGGCCCAGCCAGTCCTGCAGCGCGGGCAGGCCCTGGTCGACGTAGACGCCGCTGCTTGCGCGGTCGCTGACCGACACGATGCCAATGCGCACTGCGTCGCAGGCTGCGGCGTTCTCAGTCATCGCTGTCGTCATCGGCTGCGGGCGCCGCAGGCGTTACCGCGCCGCGAAAACCATTGCTTCCCGAGAGCTGCTCGCGCAGCAGCGCAAACAGATCGCGGTAGGCGCGGCTGACCTTGCGCGGCGCGCTGGGCGTGCCTTCTTCGGCGGGTTCGGCAGCAGCGGGCGTGCCGGCCGGAACGTCCTTGCGCGCCTGGCGGATCAGCGCGCGGATCTGCTGCGAATCGGTTTCGGGGAAGCTGTCCAGCCATTCGGCCAGCGCGCCGTCATCGGCCATCAGGCGCTCGCGCCATTGCTCGGCCTGCAGCACCGTGAGCTTCTCGGTGGGCGAGCCGCTGCGCTGCTCTTCCATGGCGGCATGAATCGCGGCGACCAGCGGCTCCTCGAGCTTGCGCATGATCTTGCCGATGTATTGCATCTGGCGGCGCTTGCCTTCGAAGTTGGTGATGCGGCGCGCTTCGGCCAGCGCGTCGAGCAGCTTGTCGGACAGCTGCAGGCGCGCAAGCAGATCGCTGCGCAGGTTCAGCAGGTCTTCACCGAGCTTTTGCAGCGCGTCGCTTTCGCGCTTCATATCGGTACGGCTGGAGTCCCAGGTTCCTTTGAGTTCGGCCTTGAGTTCAAGGTCGAGTTCGCTGCCTTCGGCAACGAACTGGCCTTTTACGAAGTAGCCTTTTTTTGGTTTGCGTGACATGGTAGGGGGCAATAGGATGGCAATGCAGGGCGCATCGCAGTGGCAAGTATCATAGCTGTCGCTATGAAAAAACCCCGCCCCCGCTCCGTAAGCACCGCCGCATTGCAGGCCGATTCCGGCTTCAGCTACAGCCGCCCCTTCTTTGAAGACCTCGTGGACCGTGCCTTGGTGCATGCCAAGAAGCTCGGCGCCACCGACGCCGGCGCCGAAGCCTCCGAGGGCTGCGGCCTGTCGGTGAGCGTGCGCAAGGGCGCCCTGGAGACCGTGGAGCGCAACCGCGACAAGTCGCTGGGCGTGACGGTCTACCTGGGCAACCGCCGCGGCAACGCCAGCACCTCCGACTTCTCCGACGCCGCGATTGCCCAGACCGTGCAGGCCGCGTACGACATCGCGCGCTTCACCGCAGAAGACCCCACGGGCGGTCTGCCCGATGCCGCCGACATCGCCGAACCCGGCACGCACCGCGATCTCGACCTGTTCCACCCCTGGGCCATCACCAGCGAAGAGGCCGCCGCCATCGCCATGGAATGCGAAGCCGCGGCGCTCAAGACGCACAAGCGCATCACCAACAGCGAAGGCGCGGGCGTCTCGGCCCAGCAAAGCCATTTCTTCAGCGCCCATTCCAACGGCTTTCGCGGCGGCTATGCGAGCTCGCGCCACAGCCTGTCGGTCGCGCCCATCGCTTCGCTGCCCGGGCGCAACGCCGAAATGCAGCGCGATGCCTGGTACAGCTCGATGCGCGCCGCTTCCGAGCTGGCCTCGCCCGCCGAAGTCGGCCGCTACGCCGCGCAGCGCGCGTTGAGCCGCCTGGGCAGCCGCAAGATCCCGACCACCGAATGCCCCGTGCTGTTTGAATCCACGCTGGCCTCGGGCCTGCTGGGCAGCTTCGTGCACGCGGTCAGCGGCGGCGCGCTCTACCGCAAGACCAGCTTCCTGCTCGACTCGCTGGGCAAGCCGGTGTTCCCCAAGCACATCGACGTGCTTGAAGACCCGTTCATCCTACGCGGCAAGGGCAGCTCGCCGTTCGACGAGGAAGGCGTGCGCGTGCAGCCGCGCAAGGTGATCGATGCCGGCCGCGTGCAAGGCTACTTCCTGTCGAGCTACTCGGCGCGCAAGCTGGGCATGAAGACCACCGGCAACTCGGGCGGCTCGCACAACCTGGTGATGAGCTCGCGCCTCACACGCGAAGGCGATGACCTCGATGCCATGCTCAAGAAGCTGGGCACGGGCCTGTTCGTGATCGAGCTGATGGGCCAGGGCGTGAACTACGTGACCGGTGATTACTCGCGCGGCGCCAGCGGCTTCTGGGTCGAGAACGGCGAAATCGCTTTTCCCGTGCATGAAATCACCATTGCCGGCAACCTCAAGACCATGTTCAAGGGCATCGAGGCCATTGGCTCCGACGCCTACAACTACGGCGCCAAGACCGTGGGCTCGATGCTGATCAACCGCATGAAGGTCGCGGGCAGTTAATT
>NZ_JAVWWA010000174.1:0-6369 GCF_036666375.1 Comamonas sp.
CCCGGCGACGTGCAGATGATGAGCGCCGGCAGCGGCGTGCAGCACAGCGAGTTCAACCACTCGGCCGAAGCTCCGGTGCACTTCCTGCAGATCTGGATCGTGCCCAACGAGCGCGGCGCCGAGCCCCGCTACCAGCAGGTGCACTTTGAAGAAGCCGAAAAGCGCGGCCGCCTGCGCCTGATCATCGCGCCCCAGGGCGAACAAGGCGCGCTGGCCGTGCGCCAGGACGCCCGGGTCTACGCCGGCCTGTTCGACGGCGACGAAGCCGCGACGCTGGAAGTTGCCGCCAACCGCCATGTCTATGTGCATGTGGCCCAGGGCAGCGTCGAAGTCAACGGCGAGCGCCTGGCCGAAGGCGACGGTGCGCGGATTCGCAACGCCGGCGCGCTGCGCTTCGCCAAGGGCGAGAACGCCGAAGTGCTGGTCTTCGACCTGCGCCCCAACGAGCTGCCCGGCATGTAAGCCCCTGTTTTCACGCATTCATTCAATTCATTTAATTCATTCAGTCTCGGAGATATCGCCATGAACAACGCCAACAGCGCCCAACCCGTCGCTCAACCTGTCGCAGTGGCCAAGCCCGGCGCCACGCTGCTCAACGCCAACGACCACACGCTGGTGATGATCGACTTCCAGTCGCAGATGGCGTTTGCCACGCACTCGATAGACGCCGTGACGCTGCGCAACAACGCCGCCCTGGTCTCGCATGCCGCCGCCGGCTTCGGCGTCTCGACCATCCTCACCACGGTGGCCGAGAAAAGCTTCAGCGGCCCGATGTTCGAGGAAGTGACCGCGCCCTTCCCCGGCCAGGCGCTGCTGGACCGCACCTCGATGAACACCTGGGAAGACGAGGCCGTGATCCGCCGCGTCAACGAGATCGCCAAGCCGCGCATCGTGCTGGCCGGCCTGTGGACCAGCGTCTGCATCGTGGGCCCCGCGCTGTCGGCGCTGGACCAGGGCTTCGAGGTCTATGTGATTGCCGATGCCTGCGGCGATGTTTCCACCGAAGCCCATGAACGTGCGATGGACCGCATGGTGCAGGCCGGCGCCCGCCCCATCACTTCGCTGCAATACCTGCTGGAGCTGCAGCGCGACTGGGCGCGCACCGATTCCTATGAGATGACCACCGGCATTGCCAAGAAGTTCGGCGGCGCCTACGGCATTGGCATCAACTACGCCAAGAGCATGTTCAACGCCCACGAAGGCTGATGGGACGCGCCCCGGGGCTTACGCTCGGGGCGTCTGCCAAAGACCAATGGGGTGCGTGCGCCCCGCATTCCAGGACACACCATGCCATTGCCTTCCACGCCCGACCTCGTTCTCTTCAACGGCCGCTTCACCACGCTGGACCGCGCCAATCCCACGGCCCAGGCCGTGGCCATCACCGACGGCCGCTTTGTCCATGTGGGCAGCAATGCCGAAGTACTCGCGCTCGCGGGCGCGGGAACGCGCCGCATTGACCTGCAGGGCCGCAGCGCGCTGCCGGGCCTGATCGACAACCATCTGCACATCATCCGCGGCGGTCTCAACTTCAACATGGAACTGCGCTGGGACGGCGTGCGCAGCCTGGCCGACGCGATGGCGATGCTGCGCGCCCAGGTCGACATCACGCCCGCGCCGCAATGGGTGCGCGTGGTCGGCGGCTTCACCGAGCACCAGTTCGTCGAAAAGCGCCTGCCCACGCTGGAGGAGCTCAATGCCGCCGCGCCCGACACGCCGGTGTTCATCCTGCACCTCTATGACCGCGCGCTGCTCAACGGCGCGGCGCTGCGCGCCGTCGGCTATACCCGCGACACGCCCGCGCCGCATGGCGGCGAGATCCTGCGCGACAGCGCGGGCAACCCCACGGGACTGCTGCTGGCCAAGCCCAACGCGGCCATTCTCTACGCCACGCTGGCCCTGGGTCCCAAGCTGCCGCGCGAATACCAGCTCAACTCCACGCGCCACTTCATGCGTGAGCTCAACCGCCTGGGCGTGACCGGCGCCATCGACGCCGGCGGCGGCTTCCAGAACTATCCCGACGATTACGCGGTGATCGAGGAACTGGCCGCAGCCGACCAGCTGACCATACGCCTGGCCTACAACCTTTTCACGCAAAAACCCAAGCAGGAAAAGGAAGATTTCCTGAACTGGACCGCGACCTCCAAGTACAAGCAGGGCGACGACTATTTCCGCCACAACGGCGCGGGTGAAATGCTGGTGTTCTCGGCCGCCGACTTCGAGGACTTCCGCCAGCCGCGGCCCGAGCTCGAAGCCGGCATGGAAGGCGAACTCGAGGAAGTGGTGCGCGTGCTGGCGCAGAACCGCTGGCCCTGGCGCATGCATGCGACCTACGATGAGACCATCAGCCGCGCGCTCGATGTGTTCGAGAAGGTCAACCAGGACACTCCGCTCACGGGTCTGAACTGGTTCTTCGACCACGCCGAGACGATTTCCGACCGTTCCATCGAACGCGTCGCGGCGCTGGGCGGCGGCGTCGCCGTGCAGCACCGCATGGCCTACCAGGGCGAATACTTCGTCGAGCAATACGGCGCGCGCGCCGCCGAGGCCACGCCGCCCGTCAAGCGCATGCTGGAGATGGGCGTCAAGACCTCGGCCGGCACCGACGCCACGCGGGTCGCGAGCTACAACCCCTGGGTCTCGCTGTCGTGGCTGGTCACGGGCCGCACCGTCGGCGGCCTGCAGCTCACGCCCCAGCGCAACTGCCTGGACCGCGAGCAGGCGCTGCGCATGTGGACCGAGAACGTCACCTGGTTCTCCAACGAGGAAGGCAAGAAGGGCCGCATCGAGGCCGGCCAGCTCGCCGACCTCGTCGTTCCCGACCGCGACTTCTTTGCCTGCCCCGAATCCGACATTGCCGACTCTTCGGCGCTGCTGACCATGGTGGGCGGCAAGGTGGTCTACGCCGGGGGCGATTTCACGCGCTTCGACGAAGCCGCGCTGCCTCCGGCCATGCCCGACTGGTCTCCGGTGCGCCGCTTCGGCGGCTACGGTGCCTGGGGCGCCAAGGACAGCGGCCCGCTGAAGAATCTGGCCCAGCAGGCCGCGGCGGCCTGTGCCTGCGCCAGCCTGTGCAATGTGCACGGCCATGCGCACGGCAGTTCCTGGAACACGCAACTGCCCACATCGGACGCCAAGAGCTTCTGGGGCGCGCTGGGCTGCGCATGCTGGGCGGTATGAACATGGGCACCCACGCCACCCCCTCCAGCGCCGGCAGCTTTGCCGCGCTGCGCCAGCCGGTGTTTGCCGTGCTCTGGGCCGCCACCGTGCTCGGCAACACCGGCAGCTTCATGCGCGACGTCGCCAGCTCCTGGCTCGTGACCGACCTGTCGGCCAGCCCCACGGCCGTGGCACTGATACAGACCGCGGCCACGCTGCCCATCTTCCTGCTGGCGATTCCCGCGGGCGTGCTGTCGGACATTCTGGACCGCCGGCGTTTCCTGATCTTCGTGCAACTGGTGCTGGCCGCCGTCAGCGGCAGCCTGCTGCTGCTGTCGCATACCGGCGCGCTCACGGTGGAATATCTGATCGCGCTGACTTTCATCGGCGGCATTGGCGCGGCGCTGATGGGCCCGACCTGGCAGTCGATCGTTCCCGAGCTGGTGCCGCGTGCCGACCTCAAGGGCGCGGTGGCGCTCAACTCGCTGGGCATCAATATCGCGCGCGCCATCGGCCCCGCGGCCGGCGGGTTGATATTGGCGAGCTTTGGCGCGGCCGTGACTTATGGCCTCGATGTGCTGAGCTACGTGTTCGTGATTGCCGCCCTTGTGTGGTGGAAGCGGCCGAAAGCCGCCGACAGCACGCTGTCGGAGAACTTCCTGGGCGCGTTTCGCGCCGGCCTGCGCTACACCTGGGCCAGCCAGGAGCTGCACCGCGTGCTGCTGCGCGCCGCCGTGTTCTTCCTGTTCGCCAGCGCGGTCTGGGCGCTGCTGCCGCTGGTGGCGCGCCAGATGCTGGGCGGCACGGCGGGCTTCTATGGCGTGATGCTGGGCGCGGTGGGGGCGGGCGCCATTGCCGGTGCACTGGTCATGCCGCATCTGCGACGCTGGCTCGATGCCGACGGCCTGGTGCTGGCGGCTTCGCTGCTGAGCGCCGGTGTCATGGCCGCCCTAGTGTTTGCGCCGCCGCAATGGCTGGCCGTCGTGCTGATGCTGCTGCTGGGCATGGGCTGGATCACGGCGCTGACCACGTTCAACAGCGTGGCCCAGGCCATACTGCCGAACTGGGTGCGCGGCCGGGGTCTCGCCGTCTACCTCACGGTGTTCAACGGCGCGCTGGCCGCGGGCAGCCTGGGCTGGGGCCTGCTGGCGCGCGCCATCGGCCTGCCCTGGGCGCTGGCCGCGAGCGCTGCCGGCTTGGTGATCGTTGCCCTGCTGTTCCACCGCGCCCGGCTGCCGGCCGGCGAGGCGGATCTGCAACCATCCAACCACTGGCCCGAGCCGCTGCCGAGCGAACCCGTGGCCCACGACCGCGGCCCGGTCATGGTGCAGATCACCTACCAGGTGCGCGCTGAAAACCGCCCGGCATTCCTTGCCGCCATCCGCCGCCTGTCGCATGAACGGCTGCGCGACGGCGCCTACGCCTGGGGCGTGATGGAGCACAGCGCCGACGCGCAGCAGGTGATGGAATGGTTTCTGGTGGCGTCGTGGGCCGAACATCTGCGCCAGCACCAGCGCGTGTCGAAAGCCGATGCGGATCTGCAGGGCGAGGTGCTGCAATGGCACAGCGGTCCGGACAAACCGCAGGTGCAGCACTTCCTGGCGCTGGCGCAGTAGCCAAGCGGTTGTCCGCTGCAGAAACATGCAGGGCCTGCGCGCCTTGCGCACCCATCGACCGCAGCAGGCGTGTTTTCAAAACGACAAATCCGTCGCGTTCAACATAAAAATTCTTTTAATAGATAAAATCTATTGTGTAATTGCAATCGATAGATAATTCAACTTCAACATCAGATGCGAAACCAGCTTCCACACTGCCATCCGCTTCCCATGCACACCGAAGATGCCGGAGGCACTGCCCATGCGTGACCCCAAGCCGGCCAACAGCACCGGGATGCATGCGGCCCCCTCTTCACCGTGTATCGAGGGCATGCGCCGGCCGCGGCCACCCGCGGAAGAAGACGACGATGTCGCCACGGTGAAGCGAAGCTACCTGCCCGCAGACGCATTGGAACAGGATGCCGCGCAGCCCCTGCTGCCCGCAATGGTTCCAACGGCGCCGCGCGCCACGGGCGAAACCCTGATGGCCGCACTGGCGGCCGATGCGCAGTCGCAACTGATGCTGGACAGGAGGCTGATGGACGCGGTTGAACGCGCGGAGCCTGTGGAAGTGTGGAGGCTGCTAAAGGGTGGAGCGAATGTGAATTTCGTCGATTCGCGGACCTGCGTTACCCCCATCATCGTGGCAATGTCCATGCCTTTTGGGAACACGATGAAAACTCTGCTGGAGCACGGTGCAGATCCCAATTTCATCAATCCCTTCGACGGGAACACCCCCTTGATGGTCGCGCTCTACAACGCCAACTTTCACGCCACCGAGGTGCTTGTGGAAAATGGCGCAAATGAACATCTTGCCAATCCATACACCGGGCAGACCGCCTGGCTGATTGCGCAGTGGCAAGGGGTTGGGCAGGAGCTGTACGCGATGCTCGCGCAACGCGATTCACGCGTGGAACAGCCAGGCACCGACCCTGCCCGGCTGCCATGGTCAGCAAGGTCTGACGATCAGCACAATGTCCAGGTGTTGCCGGGAGCCGTGAACCACGACGATACCGATGGCATGGAGACGAATCAAACCATGTCGGACATCGACCTGTCCACGCAAGTCGCCGCCCCCTGCCCGGCTGTCATCGATGTCCCGACGGACATCGAACTGACAGGCGTTTTGCTCCCCTCCTTGCCGACAGCTCCTTGCGGGCCTTGGCACACCAGCTAGGCGCCATGTTGCCGGCCGCCGGGCCGGCATCACGCATCAAGGCATCAGCGCAAACCGGTCGCGCTGCGCCAATGCGCATTGATTCATCACCGTCAACGTGCGCTCGACGGTGGGTTGGCCAATCACAAAAGGATTGGCAGGCGTGCCCGGGTCCTGGCGCAGTCTCTCCAGCTTGGTCTGCGAACCATCCATGCGCGAATGGTTGGACAGCATCACATCGATGCCCTGGCTGCGGGAAAGACTGGCCATGCGCTGCGTGGAGGCGCCATAGGCTTCAAGCCGCGGTATGTCCTTGCCGAAGTTGAAGCCCGTGCCGCCCCAGAGCAGCACGCGGTGCGTCTTGCCTTGCCACGCCACATCGAACACCGAAGCCAGCGTGCCCCAGGTGTGGCCGGGAATCACATGGAGCGTGACGCTGGTGTTGCCCAGCGTGATGCGGTC
>NZ_JAVWWA010000175.1:0-6289 GCF_036666375.1 Comamonas sp.
GGCCGTGGTCGACGAAGACGCAGGTCAGCTGGTCGCCGATGGCGCGGTGGATCAGCGCCGCGGCCACGGACGAATCGACGCCGCCCGACAGGCCCAGGATGACTTCCTCGTCGCCCACCTGTTCGCGGATCTTGGCGACGGCTTCCTCGATGTAGTCGCCCATGATCCAGTCCGGCGCGGCGCAGCAGATGTCGCGCACGAAGCGGTTTAGCATGGCCTGGCCCTGCACGGTGTGCGTGACTTCGGGGTGGAACTGCACGGCGTAGTAGCGGCGCGATTCGTCGGCC
The DNA here is from genome assembly GCF_036666375.1 of Comamonas sp. Lineage (GTDB taxonomy): Bacteria > Pseudomonadota > Gammaproteobacteria > Burkholderiales > Burkholderiaceae_C > Comamonas. The sequence continues at coordinate 288 of NZ_JAVWWA010000175.1, forward strand.
ATGCCCGCGATGGGGCAGGACGGCGTGGAGCACATGACCTTGAAGCCCTCGGGCAGCTGGGTCACCTTGTCGCCGTGGCTCATCCAGACCTTGAGCATGCCGTGGCCTTCGGCCGTGGTGAAGTCTTCGATGCCTTCAAGCAGATTGGTGTGGCCGTGGGCGCGCACTTCGGCGTAGCCGAATTCGCGGTTGTTCGAGCCTTCGACCTTGCCGCCCAGCTGGGTCGCCATGGTCTGCATGCCGTAGCAGATGCCCAGCACGGGAATGTCCAGCTCGAACACCGCATCAGGCGCGCGGTCGTCGACTTCGTAGACGCTGGCGTGGCTGCCCGAAAGAATCACCCCCTTGAGCTTGCCGTCGGCGGCGAACTCGCGCACCCAGTCGCTGCTCACATCGCAAGGATGGACTTCGCAGTAGACATGGGCTTCGCGCACGCGGCGGGCAATCAGCTGGGTGACTTGGGAGCCGAAGTCGAGGATGAGGATCTTGTCGTGTTGCATGGTCTGGAAAATGGCAAGGCCCGACCTGCCTGCTTGCGCAGCGGATCGGGCCGTTGGATGGCGATCAACCGATTTTAAAGTGGCTCACTCCACCCTTGATGCGTCGTTGCTTTGCCTTGCCGTGCTATTCGCACTGTCTGCGGCAATGCGCCTAGCCTCAACCGCAAATCTACGATTTGCTGGGTGGATTCAGCCACTTTAATCGGCGCGGTAGTTCGGGGCTTCCTTGGTAATTTGCACGTCATGGACGTGGCTTTCGCGGATGCCGGCCGTCGTGATCTCGACAAATTCAGCCTGGTTGTTCATCTGTTCGATGCTCGAGCAACCGCAGTAGCCCATGGCCGCGCGCACGCCGCCGGCCATCTGGTAGACGATGGAGACCATCGAGCCCTTGTAGGGAACGCGGCCTTCGATGCCTTCGGGAACCAGCTTGTCGGCGTTCGGGTTGCCGGTCGACGATTCCTGGAAGTAGCGGTCGGCCGAGCCTTGCTGCATCGCGCCGATCGAGCCCATGCCGCGGTAGCTCTTGTACGAGCGGCCCTGGTACAGGATGACTTCGCCCGGAGCTTCTTCGGTGCCGGCGAACATGCCGCCCATCATGATGGTCGAGGCGCCAGCGGCCAGCGCCTTGGCGATGTCGCCCGAGAAGCGCACGCCGCCGTCGGCGATCAGCGGCACGCCCGTGCCCAGCAGGGCCGTGGCCACGCTGTCGATCGCCATGATCTGGGGCACGCCCACACCGGCAACGATGCGCGTGGTGCAGATGGAGCCCGGGCCGATACCGACCTTGACCGCATCGGCACCGGCTTCGACCAGTGCCAGCGCGGCCGCGCCGGTGGCGATGTTGCCGCCGACCACGTCGACCTGCGGGTAGTTCTGCTTGACCCAGCGCACGCGCTCGATCACACCCTGGCTGTGGCCGTGGGCGGTGTCGACGATGATGGCGTCCACGCCGGCCTTGACCAGCAGTTCAACGCGCTCTTCGGTGCCTGCACCCACGCCCACGGCTGCGCCCACGCGCAGTCGGCCGGCGGCGTCGCGCGCGGCATTGGGGAAGGTGGTCTGCTTGTTGATGTCCTTGACGGTGATCAGGCCCTTGAGCTCGAAATCATCGTTGACGACAAGAATGCGTTCGAGCTTGTGCTTGTTGAGCAGCGCCTTGGCTTCGGCGGGCGTGGTGCCGGCCTTTTCGTTGACGGTGATCAGCTTTTCGCGCGGCGTCATGATCTGGCTGACCTTGACGTCGTAACGCGTTTCGAAGCGCACATCGCGGCTGGTGACGATGCCGACGACCTTGCCGCCATCGCAGACCGGGAAACCGGAGATGCCGAGGTTTTCCGAAAGCTGCAGCACCTGCAGTACAGTGTGCTCAGGGGTGATGACCACGGGGTCGATCACGACGCCGGACTCATGGCGCTTGACCTTGTTCACTTCGGCGGCCTGTTCCTGGGCCGTCATGTTCTTGTGGATGATGCCGATACCGCCCTCTTGCGCAATGGCGATCGCCAGGCGCGCTTCCGTCACGGTGTCCATCGCGGCGGACACCAGGGGAATGTTCAGGGAAATATTGCGGGAAAAACGTGTCGCGAGAGACGTGTCCTTGGGGAGGACTTGGGAGTAAGCGGGTACCAGCAACACATCGTCGAAGGTCAGTGCTTTACCAAGAAGGCGCATGTGAAAGCTCCAAAAAAACGATTGTACCTGTGAGTGCAATTCTTACAGACGGCGCCTGGTTTTTTCCCGCGCGACCTTGGCAGGGTCGATGGGAAGTGCGAAGATTCCGCCGCTGGCCTGCTCCATTGCACCGGCCTTCCCACTTTGATCCTGCCGCCATGAACGTCTTCACGCTTGTCCTGCTCTGCGCGAGCAGCCTTTTTTCCGCCAATGCGCTGGCGCAATGGCAGTGGGTCGATGCACAGGGGCGCAAGGTGTTCAGCGACCTGCCGCCGCCCGTGGAAATACCGACCGAGCGCATCGTCAAGCGCCCAGGCGGCGCCAAATCCGCGCCGGCACCCGCCTCCCAGGCACCGGGCCCGGCCGCAGCCTCATCTTCGGCGGCGCCCGTGAGCCGCAGCTCCGGCGTGGACCCCGCATTGCAGGCCAAGAAAAACGCCGAGGAAGCCGAAAAGACCAGGCGCGAACAGGCCGAGGCCGATGCCCAGGAGAAGAAGCTGGCCCAGGCGCGCCAGGAAAACTGCACACGCGCCAAGGCCGCGCAGACGGCCCTGACCGATGGCCGGCTGATTGCGCACACCAACGCCAACGGCGAACGGGTGTTCATGGACGACGCCGCGCGCAGCGCCGAACGCCAGCGCGCGCAAAGCACCATAGCCAGCGACTGCGGCCCGGCGCCCAAGGCGGCCCAGCCAGGCGTTCAGTAACCGGCCTTGCCGCCTGGACGCTGGCGCGAAAACAGGCCCGCGCCGCGTGCGCCCTGGCGCGCGAAACGCTCGCGCCGCGCGACCTTGGGGTCGACCAGCAGCGAACGGTACAGTTCGACACGGTCGCCGTCGTGCAGCAACTGGCTGCGCTCGGCACGCCGCCCCCAGATACCGGCGGCGCAGGCGCTGTCCTGCAGCCCCACGGCGCGCAGCGCGTCCAGCACGCAGGCGCCAGGCGGCAGCTGCAGCGTCCACTCCTGCGCCTGGCCGGCCGCGGCAGAAAACACCACCTCCACGCTCAGTTGCGTCCCGGCGGCCAATGCTTCAGCCATAGACCTGTTCCGCGCGCTTGATGAAGGCATCGACCATCGAGCCCGCAATGCGATCGAACACCGGCCCGACCAGCGCCGCCAGCGCCACGTTGTCGAAGCCATAGCTCAGGCGCAGCTCCACCTTGCAGGCGCGCTGCGAGCCGTCGCCCACCGGATGAAAGAACCAGTCGCCTTCAAGATGCGAGAATGGACCTTTGACCAGTCGAATGGTCACGCGCCGGCCTTCTTCGTGGGTGTTGCGGGTCACGAAGGATTTCTTCAAGCCACCCAGCGCCATGCCCACTTCCGCCGTCATGCCCTGCGCGTCCTGTTCCAGGATGCGTGCATGGTCGCACCAGGGCAGGAAGTCGGCGTAATGGTCCACATCCGTCACCAAGGCATACATTTCTTCGGGGCTGTACCAGATGAGGACGGATTTGTTGACTGTTTTCATGGAAAAGGGGCCTGAATAGGGATGCTGCGAAGGCCATCGCAGCATTGCCGGCCGATGGAAACTAAAATCTCTGCAGCGAGACGACAAACAACATTGTAGGGAGAGCTTTTATCTCCTGAATTGCGCCGCACTTAATTCATACATGGCAAAACAAACTGATTCCCCGTCCCGCATTGCCGACAACAAAAAAGCGGCTTACAACTACTTCTTCGAGGAACGCCACGAGGCGGGCATGGTCCTGCACGGCTGGGAAGTCAAGGCCTTGCGCGAAGGCAAGGTCCAGCTGACCGACGGCTACGTGGTCATCAAGGATGGCGAGCTGTACCTGATCGGCTGCCAGATCAACCCGCTGCGCACCGCTTCCACGCACGTGAGCCCCGACGCCGCGCGCACCAAGAAGCTGCTGCTGCACAAGGAAGAGATCAAGCGCCTGATCGGCAAGGTCGAGCAAAAGGGCTATACGCTGGTGCCGCTGAACCTGCACTGGAAGAACGGCCTGGTCAAGGCCGAGATCGCGCTGGCCAAGGGCAAGGGCGAGCACGACAAGCGCGACACCATCAAGGACCGCGAAGGCAAGCGCGAAGTCGAGCGCGCAATGAAGGGGCGCAATCGCTGATTGCGCTTCAGGCCCGAACGGGCCAGGGGGCTCTCTGTGCCCATCATCCGTTCGCCCTGAGCGTGTCGAAGGGCGTTTTAGGGCGCGCCGCAAAATGCGCTGCTAAAGCGCTTGCACCATGTGTTCACCCTTCGACAAGCTCAGGGCGAACGGAGAAAACCCGGTGCGGTGCTCCCAAGACATGAATCATGTTCCGACGCACCGCTCACTCTGGCCCGTCAGTCCGCCAGCCCCGCCAGCGGATGCGAATGCGCCGGCCAGGGGCTGGCAAAGAATGCCTGCCAGTCGGCCTGCTGCACGTCCTCGATGCGCGCGGGATTCCAGCGCGGCGCATGGTCCTTGTCGACGGCCAGCGCGCGAATGCCTTCGAGGGTTTCGCTGCGCCCTGGGCGCAGGTAGAAGCAATGGCGCACCATGTCGCGCTCCATGCGCAGGTCGTCGGCCAGGCCCATGGCGCGCGCGCGGCGCACCTGTTCGAGCACCACATGCAGCATCAGCGGCGAGCGCTTGCGCAGCAGCGCGGCCGTGGCCTGGGCCCATTCGCTGCCGCCCTCCTCCAGCGCGGCGACGATGGCCGCGACCGTGGGCAGGGCGAAGTACTGGTCGATCTCGGCTTGGCGGTGCGCGAAATGCGTGGGCGCCGTGCCCAGTTGCGCATCGATCCACTGCTGCACCGCAGCGCCGTCGGCGAAGTCGCGCGTGGCCAGGGCCTCCCACAATTCAGGCAACTGCGCTGACGGCACCAGGCCATCGGCCAGGCCCAGCGCGATCGCATCGCCCGCAGCAATGGTCTCGCCAGTGAGGCCCAGCCATTCGCCCGCGCGGCCCGGGCAGCGGCTGAGGAAGTAGCCGCCACCGACATCCGGGAACAGGCCGATCGCCGTCTCGGGCATGGCCATCTTGGTGCGCTCGGTCACGATGCGCGCGCTCGCGCCCTGGCTGATGCCCATGCCGCCGCCCATGACGATGCCGTCCATGAAAGCGATGTAGGGCTTGGGGTAATGGTGGATCAGGTGGTTGAGCGCATATTCCTCGGTGAAGAAATCCTCGAGCTGCGGGTTGCCCGTGCTGCCGGCCTGGTGCAGGAAGCGGATATCGCCGCCCGCGCACAGCGCGCCGAACACGCCTTCCTTGTTGCTGCCGCGCAGCGCGACCGCCAGCACCTGCGGGTCGTCCTGCCATTCGAGCAGCGCAGCCATCAATTCACGCACCATCTCCAGCGACAGCGCATTGAGCGCGCGCGCACGGTTGAGCGTGATGCAGCCGATGCGGCCGCGCACTTCGGTCAGGACTGGCGCCGTTGTCTCCGTCATATTGTGTTCCTCTGGTCTACCTGTGATTCAGCGCAGCCACGCGGCCGCGCGCCAACCGTGAACCTTAACCGAGCCTCGCCGCCTGCCCGTGTCGCAGACGCAAAAAAAGCCGCACAAGGCGGCTTTTTTTGGCGAACGCAATGCAGGGCAGGCGTTCTTCAACGATCTCAGCGTCCAGCACGCTTGCGATCGCTTTCCTTCAAGAAGCGCTTGCGCACGCGCACGCTCTTGGGGGTGATTTCAACCAGCTCGTCGTCCTCGATGAATTCCACCGCGTATTCCAGCGACAGGTCGATCGGGGGCGTGATCTTGATCGCATCTTCCTTGCCGGACACGCGGAAGTTGGTCAGCTGCTTGGTACGCGTGGCGTTCACCACCAGGTCGTTGTCACGGCTGTGGATGCCGATGATCATGCCTTCGTACACGG
>NZ_JAVWWA010000176.1:0-6160 GCF_036666375.1 Comamonas sp.
TCGGCGTGGGCATACATGAAAGCATTGCCACCGCCTCGGTGCTGGCGACGCTGGGCGCGTTCAACCGGCTGGGTGTCGCGCTGGCGCCGCAAGCGCGCTGAAGATCGAGCCCGCAGGCGCGCTCAGCCATCCGGTGCCATGGCCCCGGTGGTCATCATTCCTGCGGTGCAAAACTGCACAGACCCCCCTTCCACTCCGCCATTGCAAAGATCTCGGGCAGCACCTTGGCAAGTTCATCGGGGTTCATGTCTATGCCATTGGCCTCGAGCAGCGGCGTGGCCTCGCGCACGATCTCGCGGTAGTCGGTGCGCCCGCGAAACGGCTCCAGCGTGTCCGCGCAGGGCTCCAGTCCCAGCGCGCGCACCAGCAGGTCCGTGAAGTTGACGACCCGAAAGCCATGCGCCTTGCCGTCCGCCGCCAGTTGCCGGTGGCAGGCGTGGTACAGCGAGACCAGTGCGTCCACGCCGCCCTGCCGGCAGCGTTCAATGGTCTGCGCGCGCACATGCGCCTTCAACGCCGGCGCACGCTCGGCACTCGACACGCCGCACATGTAGCCCGGCTCCTCGAGTTCCTCGACGATCGTCAGCCCGGGAATGGCACGCAGCAGGCGCAGTACATCCTGGCCGACCTGGTGCATGCCATGGTGGGTATGCACGATGACGCGCTCGTTCACCGGCGTGGTGAAGAGTTGGCGCAGCTGATCCTCGCGCTCGATCAGAAACTTCGTGATGTGGTCGAAATCGAACTCCACCGAGCGATAGTCCTTGATGGTCTCCGTCAGGTGGATGTTGCACGAGGGACACCAGTTGAGCACCTTCTTGGGCTTGAAGGTGCCGAAGCGGTGCAGCGTCTGTTCACTGACCTTGCCGCCGCGCTGCAGATCGCCTTCCCACTTGCTATGAATGACGCCGCAGCAGGAGGCAGGCCCGCCCATCACCTCATAGTTGACGCCCAGCGCATCGAGCACGGTCATCGCATTGAACAGCAGCTGCGGCGTGCGCACCGGGTTGCAGCCGGTGAAGAACACCACGTCGACGTCCCTGGCCTTCTTCAGCCGCAGCAGCCGGGCCGCGTCTTCGGGTATGACCTGCATCGAGACCAGGATACGGATCGCGCGCGCCATTTTCTGGAACATGTGCGGCGTCGGCTGCGTCTTGGCCGACACCTCGGCGTTGGCCAGCATCAGCATGCGCCGCGGGTTGATGTTCTCGGGGCAGGCGGGAATGCATTTATCGCAGCCGTTGCATTGCACTGTCCAGGCAGCCGATTCCGCGCGCATCGGCTGGCCGCTGTCGCGCATGAAGTCCAGCACGCCGGCGACCACCGCCGCGGGCGGCGCCGCGGCAATCTGCGCCGCGAACGGAACGACGGGGCAGACCTCCACGCATTTGCCGCAGCGCGTGCAGCTGTCGAACAGTTCGTTCCACGAATGGGCCACGTATTCGCCGAGGCTGGGCGCAGGGTTGTGAAGTGTTTCCATGGGCATTCTCGAATGGGCGCGCGCAGGCACTCCCGTGCATGGGGACGGCCGGCGCGGCGGGAAGGAAAATAGGGCGGCGCCAGCGCAGTGGCGGCCGCAAGGTGACCGGGCCTCGGGACCCGGATAGGATCAGAGCCGCGACTCGATGGTGTGGATCGCCGACTCGAGCAGGGGAACGATTTCCTCGCCCCGCGGCGGCTTCATGCGCGCGATGCCCGAAGCAATGCTCAGCGCCGCAAAGGGCACGCCATCGGACGGCCTGCGTATCGGCAGGGCAAAGCCGCCGACATTGTCGATGTAGTCGCTGGCCGTGAACGCAAAGCGCCGGTCCGCGGTGCGCTTGACCATGAGCCGGATGCGCTCGGCGGCCAGACGCCCGGTCTCCTGGTAGCGCATGCCGTTGGCGCGCATGATGGCCTCGCGCTCCGCCTCGGGCAATGCCGCCAGGATGGCGATGCTGCTCAAGCCCACGCCCAGCGGACGGCGCGAGCCTATGTCCACCGGCATCGCCTCGACTGCGAAGGCCCCCGATTGCCGATCCAGGCACAGGGTGTCGAGGCCGCTGCGCATCACAAGAAAGACGCACTCGCCCGTCTGCCGGGCCAGGCCGCTCACCACCCCGGCGCACAGTTCGCGCAAGCCGAGCTGCGGAAAGGCCTGCAGGCCCATCTCATAGGCGAACGGGCCGAGAAAATAGCGCCGGACACCGGCCGCATGGACGGCCAGGCCTTCCTGCGTCAACGTCGCCAGCAGGCGGTAGGTGGTTGCCCGCGTGAGGTCGCAGCGCTGGGCCAGCTCGCCGGCACTGGCGCCGCGTTCGCCCGCATGCGTCAGTTCGCGCAACAGCTGTACGGTGCGGCGCAGGCTCTGGGTCCCGGCCTGGGCTGTTGCTTGAATGGGCGACATGGGATGCCTCGGTTGAAAGAAAAATGAACCGTTGGCCATTGTCACTGCCCCGGCTTCAAGGCCAGCTTCTGAATCAGCGCGCCCCATTGCGACGACTCGCGCTGCAGGCGCTCGGTGACCTCGTCCGGTCCGCGCAGCCGGGACACGGCGCCGAGTTCACTCAGGCGCTGCTGCATGTCCTTGGCCGAGACGATGCGCTCCACCTCGGCGCGCAGCCGGTCTGTGACGGGCTTGGGCGTGGACGCCGGAGCGTAGATTCCAAACCAGTTGACGGCTTCGTAGCCGGGCACACCGGCCTCGGCCAGGGTAGGCACACCGGGCAGCTCCGCCACGCGCGTGCGCGAAGTCACGGCCAGCGCCTTGAGCCGTCCAGCCTTGATCATGGGCAAGGCCGAGGGCAGCACGTCAAGCATGAAATCCACCTGGCCGCCCAGCAGATCCTGCACCGCGGGGCCGCTGCCCTTGTAGGGCACATGCACCGGTCGCCCGCCCGCCTGCGCCAGCAGCAGTTCCATGGCCAGATGCGGCAACGAACCTTCACCCGCCGACGCATACGACAGCTTGGAGCCCGGCGCCTTCAGCAGCGCGTGCAGCTCGCTCCAGCGCGCGGCCGGCACCGAGGGGTGCACGACCAGCACCAGCGGCGCTTCGGCAAACTGCACCACGGGCGTGAAGTCGCTGGCCTGCACCCGGGTCTTGTCCATCGTGTGCGGCACGATGGTGAAGACGCTGGGCACCGTCGACAGCAGCGTGTAGCCGTCAGGCGCCGCGCGCGCCACGGCTTCTGCGCCTATGGTGCCCGCGGCGCCGCCGCGGTTTTCAACGACAAACGGCTGCCCCATGGCCGCGCCCAGGCGCTGCGCCAGCACTCGCCCCAGGATGTCGACCGGGCCGCCCGGCGAGTAGCCGATGACCATCTTCACCGGCTTGGCCGGATAGGGCTGGGCCAGTGCGAAGGGAGCCGCCACCAGACACGGCAAAGCAAGTGCCAGACTCGCGGAAAAACGGACGATCGTGGAGCGCAACATGGGTGAAATTCCTGTGGTTTTGGAGAGCGATTTCAGTGTCACATGATCGACCTGCAGCGGGTAGCCGGCACTGCGAACTGCCCACATCGTGAGACCGCCAGACCGCGTGCTACGGTGCGGCTTTTTTCCACCAGCAGGCCCACCATGCAGACGTTTTCGACCCTTGCCCGACAGTTCGAAGAGCGCACCATCAGCGCCGCCTCCCTCCTGCGATCGGCACGCGAACAGGCCGAACGCAGCGTCGATCTCAACGCGCTGGCCTTTGCCGACTGGGAGGGCGCGCAGGTCACGGCGCAGCAGTGCGATGCCGCGCGTGCAGCGGGCCAGGCGCTAGGCCCGCTGCACGGCCTGCCGCTGTCCATCAAGGACCTGTACCCGGTGCGCGGCATGCCCATGCACGCCGGCACGCGCGCCGCGCTGCCTGCGGGCACATTGGACCAGGCCCTGCTCGTGAGCCGCCTGCGCAAGGCCGGCGCGGTGATCTTCGGCAAGACCAACATGCATGAAATTGCGCTCGGCTCCACGGGCGAAAACAGCTGGACCGGTGATGTGAAGAACCCCTTCGATACGCTGCGCCAGGCCGGCGGCTCGTCAAGCGGTGCGGGCGTCGCGGTGGCCACCGGCGTGGGGGTGGCCAGCATCGGCAGCGACACCGGCGGCTCGGTGCGCATTCCGGCCAATTTCTGCGGCGTGACCGGCTTCAAGCCCAGCCACGGAGCCATCCCGCTTGACGGCGCGCTGCACCTCTCCTGGACCTGTGACCACGCCGGCCCGCTGGCCGCCAGCGTTGCCGATTGCGCGCTGCTGTTCGAGGTGATGGCGGCCCGGAGCCTGGCGGTGACGCGCACGGCGCGCGCGCCGCGCCTTGGCGTGCCCACCGCCTGGCTCAACGGGCGCCTGGCGCCCGCCGTGCGGGCGCACTTCGAGCGCACGCTGGAGCGGCTCACCCGGGCCGGCGCGCAGCTGGTGGACGTGGCCACGCCGCTGCTGCCGCAGGCCGCGCGCTGCTTCACGACCATCGTCCAGGCCGAGGCCGCCTGGACCCACCGCGCGGCACTGCTGCAAGGCGGCGCAGGCTTTTCGCCAAGCGTTCTGGCACCGCTGCAAAGCGGCCGGCAGATCGCCGCGACCGACTACATCGACGCGCTGCGGATGCGCGCGGCCATCGCCGCCGAACTCGATGCCGTGCTGGCCGGCTGCGATGCGCTGCTGCTGCCCACGTCGGCCGTGGTCGCGCCGCTGCGCGGACAGCTGCATGTCGAGGTCGAGAGCGGGCCGATGACCGTGCGCGAAGCGGTTCTGGGACAGACCCTGCCCTTCTCGCTGGTCGGCGTGCCCGCGCTGTCGATTCCCACGGGCCTGGTCGATGCGCTGCCGGTGAGCCTGCAGGCCGTGGGCGCGCGCGGTGCCGACGCCGCGCTGCTGGGCCTGGGCCAATGGCTGGAGACGCAGGTCGGCCAGCGGCTGCAGCCCCCCGCCCGGCCATAGGCAACGGCGTGCCATTCTCACCATGCGGACCAATGCCCGCAGCGCGTTGACGCTGCGCGGCAAGCTGCGGCCTACTGCGGCTGAACTTCACGCCACCTGCCGCTTTGCCATGAACCTGCCTGCCCCCCTTGAAGACGCACTTGCGCCCACAGCAACCCTTGAGCCCCAGACGCTCACCGACCATCCCGGACTCCGCGAGGCGCTGGTCGCAGCGGTGACGCCGGTCAGCGAGGGCGTGCTCAGCATCGCCTTGCAGCCCGCAGCGCCCACCCCCGGATTTCCGGCCTTCGACGCGGGTGCGCATATCGACCTGCACCTGCCAGGAGGAATGGTGCGCAGCTACTCGCTGCACAACCCGCCCGGACAGAAGGATCGCTATGTGATAGGCGTGCTTCACGAGCGCGCCGGCCGCGGCGGCTCCCGCTGGATACACGAAAACCTGCGTGCCGGCGACCGGCTGATGATCTCGGCGCCGCGCAACCATTTCGCGCTGGACGAGCAGGCGCAGCGCTCGGTGTTTGTCGCCGGCGGCATTGGCGTGACACCCGTGCTGTCGATGCTGCAGCGCCTGGTGGCGCTGGGAAAACCGGGCCATTTGATCTATTGCGCGCGCAGTCGGGCCAGCGCGCCCTTTCTCGACCTGCTGGCAACGCTGACCCCGCACGGCATCAGCGTGCAGACCCACTTCGACGACGAGGCCGGCAGCCCTCCCGATCTGCAAACACTGCTTTCGCGGCATCTGTCCACCGATCACTTCTACTGCTGCGGCCCTGGGCCCATGCTCCAGGCCTTCGAGAGCAGCTGCGAGACGCTGGGCTTTGGCAATGTCCATGTCGAACGCTTCAAGGCGCAGGCCCAGCCGCTCGCGGCGGCCGTCGACGGTTTCTGCAGCGTCGAGCTCAGGCGCAGCGGTCTGACCCTGGAGATCGCGAAGAACACGCCGCCGCTGGGCGCGCTGCTGGCCGCGGGCATTGCGGTGGAATACAGCTGCGAGGAAGGCGTCTGCGGAGCCTGCGAGACGCCTATCCTGGAAGGTGAGGCCGATCATCGCGACAGCCTTCTCAGCGCAGCGCAGAAGGCCGGGCAGCAATGCATGATGGTGTGCGTTTCGCGCTGCCGCTCGGACCGCATGGTGCTGGACCTCTAGACCCCGCGCCGGCCGCGCTCAGGCTGCTGCGGCGGCGCCCGCCACCAGCTGCGCCACCGGCGCGCGGCTGGCAACCAGCTTTTTGGCCCGCATGAACTGCCGCGGGCTGTT
>NZ_JAVWWA010000177.1:0-5970 GCF_036666375.1 Comamonas sp.
TGAACACGCCATGGCCGAAGTTCAGCACGTCCATCAGGCCGAACACCAGCGTCAGCCCCGAGGCGATGATGAAGATGATCATGCCCATGGCCAGGCCCGCCACGGTGAGCGTGAGCCAGGTGCTGGGCGAGCCGACCAGCGGCAGCGTCACCAGCGCCAGCGCCGGCACCAGCGCCAGCGGTTTCCAGTCCAATTCCTTGAAATTCATGTGTGCTCCTTGTCGCGCCGCGTCACAGCGCCAGCCCCAGCAGCGACTGCTGCAAGGCCTTGTCGGCCGCGAGATCGGCCATGCGGCCCGCGTGCACCACGCGGCCGTTGTCCATCACCGCCACGCTGTCGCCCAGGCGCGTGGCAAAGGCCAGGTTCTGCTCGACGAGAAGAATCGTCACGCCCGCGGCCTTGAGCTGCTCGAAGGCCGCGATCATGTTCTGGATGATGGCCGGCGCCAGCCCCTTGCTGGGCTCGTCGATGATCAGCAGATCGCGCGGCTCGACAATGGCGCGCGCCACGGCCACCATCTGCTTTTGTCCGCCCGACAGCTTGCCCGCGGGATGGTTCCAGAACTTCTCCACGGCCGGAAACAGGCCGAAGATCCACTGCAGCCGCGCCTCGTCCATCTGCGCCGCGTGGCTTGCCTGGCGCGCGGCCAGCAGCAGGTTTTCCTTGACGCTCAGGTCGGCAAAGATGCCCATGTTCTCGGGCACATAGGCGACGCTGCGCTGGGCAATCGCGGGCGTGGGCAGGCGCGTGATGTCCTGGCCACCCAGCAGCACCTGGCCCTGGGACGCCTGCCACAGTCCCATGATGGTGCGCAGCGTCGTGGTCTTGCCCGCGCCGTTGCGCCCCAGCAGCATCGTGAGTTCGCCGCGCGGCACTTCGAGATCGACGCCGTGCAGGATGTGGTACGCGCCGATGTGCGTGTGCACGCCGCGCAGTGACAGCATGGAAGCGGTGGAATTCATGCGGCCTCCTCTTGCGGCGCTATGCCCAGGTAAGCCTGCTGCACCACGGGCGAAGCCATGACTTCGGCCGGCAGGCCGTCGGCCACCAGCGTGCCATTGGTCAGCACGATGATGCGGTCGGCCAGCTCGCGCACCACATCCATCTTGTGCTCGACCAGCAGGATGATCTTGCTGCGGTCCGCCTTGAGATCGCGTATCAGATCGAGAATCACCGGCGCCTCGTCATGGCCCATTCCGGCCGTGGGTTCGTCAAACATGTAGACCTCGGGCTCCAGCGCCATCAGCAGCGCGACTTCCAGCTTGCGCTGGTCGCCATGCGGCAGGCTCGCCACGGGCTCGGCGCGCCGCGGCCACAGCGCCACCTGTTCGAGCACCTGCTGGGCGCGCGCCGTGAGCCGGCCGTGGTCGCTCCAGATGCTCCACAGATTGAGCCCGCCTCTGTGCTTGCCCGGCAGCCGCGCCTGCACCGCCAGGCGCACGTTTTCCAGCACGCTCAGATTCGGAAAAAGATTGGTCAGCTGGAACGCCCGGCCCAGCCCCGCATGGGTGCGCGCCGAAGGCGCGAGGCCTGTGAGCTCGCGGTCACCGAGCAGCACGCGCCCGGCCGTGGCCTTGAGCTGACCAGATATCAGATTGAAGAAGGTCGTCTTGCCCGCGCCATTGGGGCCGACGATGGCCGTGAGCGTGCCCGGCGCAAAGCGGCAGCTCACACCGTTGACGGCCACATGGCCGCCAAAACGAATCGTCAGGTTCTGGGTTTCAAGCATAAAAAGGATGTGACGGGCCGCAACGCCTGCGGCGGCAGGCGTTGGCGGCGGGGATTCGAAATATGCGGCGCGAAAAGTTCTTAGGGTGGGCCGTTCATCCTTCGACGCGGCCGGCAAGGCAGGCTCAGGACGAACGGATGTCGCGCCGCGCCCCATCTGTCGAAGGGTGTCTCCGTCTAACTCGCCAATACCGTTCGCCCTGAGCCTGTCGAAGGGCGTTTCAGGGCGAAGGGACAACCTCGCCAAACCCATTCAACGCCCATTCCGAATCGGGATGCTCATTTCCTCAGGCTTGATCTCCCGCACCAGTTCCGGCACGCCCCAGGCAAATGCCGGGTCGTTCTTCACGCGGAAGTGGTACATGCTCTGCATTGCCTGGTGGTCTTCCTTGCGGAAGGTCATCGTGCCCTTGGGCGTGTCGAACGACATGCCTTCCATGGCCTTGATCAGCGTGTTGGTCTTGGTGTCGCCGTTGGTCTTCTTGAGCGCGGTCACCAGCGCCATCGCGGCCGAGAAGCCGCCCGCGGTGAAGAAGTCCGGCGGCGTCTTGAACTGCTTGTAGTGCATGGCCACCAGCGCGTCATTGACCGGATTTTTGGGAATGCCGAAGTAGTAGTAGCTCGCGCCTTCCATGCCCGGCAGGTTCTTGTACGCGGCCATGGCGGGCAGGATGTTGCCGCCCGAGGCGATCTCAATGCCGTAGCGCTTGAGGTCCAGATCGGCGATCTTGAATGGGTTGCCCGCGCCGGCCCAGACGATCCAGATGATCTTCTTGCCCGGCTGGTCCTTGAGCTTGTCGATCAGCCGCTGCGCGCCGGCCGTGAAGTCGGTCGTGGCCGCGGGCAGGTACTCCTCGTGCACCAGCTTGCCCTTCTTCACCGCGTCCTTGAACGCCTTGACGCCGTCGCGGCCGAACGCGTTATCCTGGGCCAGCGTCGCAATCGTCACGCCCGCGCGATCGATCGCCACGGCATTGCTGATCGCATCCTGGCTTGAATTGCGGCCGGTACGGAAGATGTACTTGTTCCACTTGTCGCCGGTGATCGAATCGGCCACCGCGGGCTCGACCAGCAGGATCTTCTTGTACTCCTCGGCCACGGGCAGCATCGCCAGCGCCACGCCCGATGCGCTGGGGCCTACGGCAATGTCGGCCTTGTCGTCGGAGTACGCGGTCGCGAGCTGGCTCTTGCCCAGATCGGGCTTGCCCTGGTCGTCCTTCTCTATCACCACCAGTTTCTTGCCGGCCACGGTCATGCTGCCGCCGGTCGCGTACTCGAGGCCCATCATCAGTCCGGCCTGCGTCTGCTTGCCATAGGCCTCGAGCGGGCCGGTCTTGCTGTAAACGTGGGCAATGCGGATCTCGCCCGACTGCGCCAGGGCCGCTTGGGCGCCTGTCAAAGCCAGCGCACAGAGAACGGCGGAATGAACCAGGGTACGGCGTTGCATGGTGCTTGTCTCCTTTTGAATAGTGGACAAGATACAGCAGGCTTTGTGCCAGGCGGCGATCTCTGGCGGCTACGCGCGCAAGCCCTTGATTTTGCTCAGCACGCGGCAGTCATGGGCCATGACAGGTTACAAAATGCCTGATTTTCAGACAACATCAACCGTCTGAATTTCAGACATCTGTCTGTTTCAAGCACAGGGTTTGCACCAAAGTGCAGCAAGCCATTCAAGCCGTTTGATCGATGCGCGCGTACAAGGTGGCACGCGAAATCTGCAGCTGGCGCGCGGTCGCGAGCTTGTTGCCGCCGTTGGCCGCGAGCGATGCGGCAATCGCCTGCTGTTCGAGTTCGGCCACCTGCACATGCAGCGGCCGCAGCAGGCGCTGGCTTTCATCTTGCGCCTGGGTGCGTGGCAGTCCCGGGGCCAAATCGGTCAGCGCCGGTTTCGGCTCGACGCCTGCGGCGCGCAGCACTTCGCCCAGCAGGCGCGCATCGACCACGCCGCTGTCGCCGCGCATCGCGGCCTGCTCCAGCACATTGCGCAGTTCTCGGATATTGCCGCGCCACTCCTGGGCCGCAAGCAGCGCCAGCGCATCGGCATGCCATTCGGGCGGCGGCATGTCGTTGCGCAGCCCCATGTCGTCGCTGAGCACTTCGACCAGCGCGGGAATATCGGCGCGGCGCTCGCGCAGCGGCGGCACGCGTATCGGCAGCACATGCAGGCGATAGAACAGATCTTCGCGGAACTGGCCCGCGCGCACCATGGCCGGCAGATCGCGCGACGTGGCAGCGACCACGCGTACGTTCAGCGGCAGCAGCTGGTTGGAGCCCAGCGGCTCGATCTCGCCTTCCTGCAGGGCGCGCAGCAGCTTGGCCTGCAGGCTTGCGGGCATGTCGCCGATCTCGTCGAGAAACAGCGTGCCGCCATCGGCCAACTTGAACTTGCCGTCGCGCCCGCGCCGGTCGGCGCCGGTGTAGGCGCCAGGCGCCACGCCAAAGAATTCGGCTTCCAGCAGCGTGTCGGGAATGGCCGCGATATTGAGCCCGACAAACGGGCCTGCGGCACGCGGCGAGGCCGCATGGATCGCATGCGCCAGCAGTTCCTTGCCCGTGCCGGTCTCGCCGAGCAGCAGCACCGGGCTCGAAGACTGGGCAGCGCGCCGCGCCTGGCGCTTGACTTCGGTGGCCGCGGGGCTCGCACCGACGAAGCTTGCGAACGTATGCTTGGCCTGGCGCAGGCCGGTGCCCGACTGGGCCCGGCCGCGCTGCGCCGCAAGTTCGCGGCGCGCATCGTCGAGGTCGCGCTGCAGGCGCGCGAACTTGCTGATCAACGGCTGCAGCGTGGTCTCGGGGTGATCGAACAACACGATGCCGATCGCGCCTATCACCAGGCCCGCGTCGTCATGCAGCGGCAGCCGGCTGACGACGAAGGTGCCGGCCTGGTTTGTGAGCAGATCGATCAGCACCGGCTGGCCGGTCTCGAGCACGCGGCGCATCTGGGTGTTGGGAATCACCTCCTCGACCATATGGCCCAGAAAGTCGTCGACCGAGGCCACGCCCAGCGCCGGCAGGAAGCGCCGGTAGCCTTCATTGACCCAGACCACGCGGCCCGAACGATCGGCCAGGAACATGCCCTGGCTCATGCTCGAGAACAGATGGAACATCGAGCGCGCCGCGAGCGCCAGGATGCTGTCGGCGTCTAGCGGCAGCCCATGGGCCGCGGGCGGAGGGGATTCGCGAAGCGCAGGCGTCTCAGACATGTGCGCGATGGTAACGCCTGCGCGGCGCAGGCTCCGGGACAGCGCCCCGCTGCGCGTCAGGCCTTGTCGAAACCCAGCAGGCGCACGGCGTTGCCCTTGAGAATGCCGGGCATGACTTCGGGCTTGAAGCCCGCGACTTCGAAGTCTTTCATCCAGCGCTCGGGCGTGATCAGCGGGAAGTCGCTGCCGAACAGCACGCGGTCCTTGAGCAGCGTGTTCGCGTACTGCACCAGCTGCTTGGGAAAGTACTTGGGGCTCCAGCCCGACAGATCGATCCAGACATTGGGCTTGTGCATCGCCACCGACAGCGCTTCGTCCTGCCACGGAAAGCTAGGGTGGGCCATGACGATCTGCATGTCGCCGAAGTCGACGGCCACGTTGTCGAGCAGCATGGGATTGCTGTACGACAGCCGCAGCCCGCCGCCGCAGCGCATGCCGCTGCCAATGCCGCTGTGCCCGGTGTGGAAGATCGCGGGCAGCTTGTGCGCGTTGATCACTTCGTAGATCGGCCAGGCCATGCGGTCGTACGGGTCGTAGCCCTGCACCGTCGGATGGAACTTGAAGCCCTTGACGCCCTCCTCCTTGATCAGCCGCTCGGCTTCGCGCGCGCCCATCTTGCCCTTGTGCGGATCGACGCTGGCAAACGCCACCATCATGTCGCTGTTGGCGCGCGCGGCTTCGGCGATCTCCTCATTGGGAATGCGCCGTCGCCCCATCTGCGACTCGGCGTCGACAGTGAACATCACCAGCCCCAGCTTGCGCTCGCGGTAATACGCCACGGTCTCGGCAATCGTCGGCCGCGCCGAACTGCCGAAGTACTTGTCGGCCGCGCGATCGAACTCCTCGCCGTAGTTGTCGAAAGGGTTGCGGCAGCTGACTTCGGCATGGGTATGGAAGTCGATGGCCACCAGGTCCTGGTGTTTCATGGCATGGCTTTCGTGGTCGAGGCAATGGCCCAGGGCCGCAAGCCCAGAGCATTCACCTGGCTGAAGAATAGATATATTTCATAACTATATTCCATGCGCTTGAGACGTCAGCA
>NZ_JAVWWA010000178.1:0-5905 GCF_036666375.1 Comamonas sp.
GCCCAGCTTGTCCTTGAGCTTGTCCATGGTGTCGCGCAGGGTCTTCGCATCGGCGCCTTCGAGGCGTGCGGCCAGCAGCTTCACGCCCTTGATCTCGACGGCCTGGGTCAGCAGTTCGTCGCCCTGGTTGGACGCCAGCTTGCCCTTGAGCGCGGCGATTTCCTTCTCCAGCGCCTTGATCTGCTCGAGCGCCTGGCCGATGCGGCCATTGAGTTCGCTGGCCGGTGCCTTGAACGCGGCCGCGGCCTGGCCCACGGTCTCTTCGAGCGACTGCAGGTACGCCAGCGCGTTGGCGCCGGTCACGGCTTCGATGCGGCGCACGCCCGCGGCCACGCCGCTTTCGCCCACGACCTTGAACAGGCCGATGTCGCCCGTGCGCTGCACATGCGTGCCGCCGCACAGTTCACGGCTGGAGCCGATGTCCAGCACGCGCACGGTCTCGCCGTACTTCTCGCCAAACAGCATGGTGGCGCCGGTCTTCTGCGCGCTCTCGATGTCCATCACGCGCGCCTGGGTGTCGCTGTTGGCCAGGATCTCGGCGTTGACGCGGCGCTCGATCTCGCGGATCTGCGCGTCGGTGACGGGCGCGTTGTGCGTGAAGTCGAAACGCGTGCGCTCGGCGTTGACCAGGCTGCCCTTTTGCTGCACATGGTCGCCCAGCACTTCGCGCAGCGCCTTGTGCATGATGTGCGTGACCGAGTGGTTGCGCATGGTGGCAGCGCGCACTTCGGTGTTGACTTCGGCCGAGACCGCATCGCCCACCTTGAGGCTGCCGGACTCCAGCGTGCCGTGGTGGCCGAACACGTCGGCCTTGATCTTGAGCGTGTCCTGCACGGCAAAGCGCACGCCGTCGGCCGTGATCAGGCCTTCGTCGCCGACCTGGCCGCCCGATTCGGCGTAGAAAGGCGTGTTGTCCAGCACCACGACGCCATTTTGGCCCGCGGCCAGCGACTGCACGCTGGTGCCGTCGGCGTAGAGCGCGAGCACCTTGGCCGGGGTCGCGAGCTGGGTGTAGCCCGTGAAGGCGTTCGCCGCGCCCGTGTATTCAAGCGCACGGTCCATCTTGAACTTGCCGGCCGCGCGCGCCTTGTTCTTCTGCTCTTCCATGGCCGCGCGGAAACCCGCTTCGTCGACGCTCAGTCCGCGCTCGCGCGCCACGTCGTTCGACAGGTCGAGCGGGAAGCCATAGGTGTCGTGCAGCTTGAACGCCACGTCGCCGGGCAGCACCTTGACGTCGCCCGCGAGCGCGCTGTCGAGGATTTCCATGCCGTTGGCCAGGGTCTCGAAGAAGCGTTCTTCCTCGGCCTTGAGCACTTCGGTGATGCGTGCTTCCTGTTCGCGCAGCTGGGGATAGGCGTCGCCCATCACGGCCACCAGGTCCTTGACCAGCTTGTGGAAGAACGGCGTCTTCTGGCCCAGCTTGTAGCCGTGGCGGATCGCGCGGCGCACGATGCGCCGCTGCACGTAGCCGCGGCCTTCGTTCGACGGAATCACGCCGTCGCTGACCAGGAACGAGGTCGCGCGGATATGGTCGGCAATCACCTTGAGCGAAGGATTGCTCAGGTCGGCCACATGGGTCTCGCGGCCAGCGGCCTTGATCAGCGCCGCGAACAGGTCGATCTCGTAGTTGCTGTGCACATGCTGCAGGATCGCGGCCAGGCGCTCCAGGCCCATGCCGGTGTCGACGCAAGGCGCGGGCAGCTTGGTCAGCCGGCCCTGCTCGTCCATGTCGAACTGCATGAACACGTTGTTCCAGATTTCAATGAAGCGGTCGCCGTCTTCATCGGGGCTGCCCGGAGGGCCGCCGGGAATGTGGTCGCCATGGTCGTAGAAGATTTCCGAGCAGGGGCCGCAGGGGCCGGTGTCGGCCATCATCCAGAAATTGTCGGACTTGTAGCGGCCGCCCTTGTTGTCGCCGATGCGGATCACGCGCTCGGGCGGCAGGCCGATTTCCTTGGTCCAGATGTCGTAGGCCTCGTCGTCTTCGGCGTACACGGTCGCGAGCAGTCGCTCCTTGGGCAGCTTGTAGACTTCGGTCAGCAGTTCCCAGGCCCACTTGAGCGATTCACGCTTGAAGTAGTCGCCGAACGACCAGTTGCCCAGCATTTCGAAGAACGTATGGTGGCGGGCCGTATAGCCCACGTTCTCCAGGTCGTTGTGCTTGCCGCCGGCGCGCAGGCAGGCCTGGACCGAGGTGGCGCGGGTGTAGGGGCGCTTGTCCGTGCCAAGGAACACGTCCTTGAACTGCACCATGCCCGAATTGGTGAACATCAACGTCGGGTCGTTGCCCGGCACCAGCGAGCTCGACGGCACGATGGTGTGGCCCTTGGAGGCGAAGAAGTCCAGGAACGACTTCCTGATTTCGGCAACGGAAAAAGTGGGTTGGCTCATGGCGTATGGTTTGGAAGTGCGCAGCGCCTGCACGCTCGCATGAAAAGGCGCGCCGCTGTGCAGCGGGACAATCTTCCATTATAGATTTGTGCGGCCCGATTTTGACGGCAGTTGAATTTGCCTCCATGGCCTTCGCGCAACCCTCAGGAAACTGGCGTGCCCCAGCATGGGGGCAGCGAGCAAGGGCAGCCCCGCAAGGCTGCCGCCCCCTCCAACGAAGGTTGAGAGGGGCAAGCGCGCGCGGCCCATGCCGCGCAGGCGCTCAGGGCGTGATCACTCGCTATCGCGCGCTTCGATCGCGCGGTTGATCGCCAGCGCCGCGAGCGTGCAGATACCGCCCGACAGCAGGTAGATGCCCAGCCCGAACAGGCCGAAGCGGGCCGACACCGCGAGCGCGACCAGTGGCGCGAAAGCCGCACCGACCAGCCAGGCCATGTCGGCCGACAGCGCCGCACCGGTGTAGCGGTAGCGCGGCGTGAAGTTCGCCGTGACCGTGCCCGAGGCCTGGCCGTAGGACAGGCCCAGCAGGATGAAGCCGACGATCAGAAAGGTGTTGTTGCCGCCCTGGCCGTTGCCCAGCAGGCCGGGACCGACAAAGCTGAACACGCAGATCAGCGCGGCCATCGTGCCCAGCGTGTTGCGCCGCCCGAACCGGTCGGCGAGCCAGCCTGAAGCTACCATCGCCACACAGGCCGCAGCCGCGCCCAGCATCTGCACGCGCAGCACGTCGCCCACGGGCTGCTCGGAATACAGCTCGATGTACGACAGCGGGAAGATGGTCACCAGGTGGAACAGCGCGAAGCTGGCCAGCGCCGCGAATGCCCCGATGACCACGTTGCGGCCTTCGTTTGCGACCACTTCGGAGGCCTTGACCGGCTCGAGTTCATTCTGGTGCAGCAGATGGGAGAACGACTGGCCCACGACCAGCCGCAGCCGCGCGAACAGCGCCACCACGTTGATCGCGAAGGCGACGAAGAACGGGAAGCGCCAGCCCCAGGAGAGGAACTCCTCGGCGCTCATGTTCTCGTAGACGTAGGCAAAAAGGCCTGCGGCCATGAAGAAGCCCACGGGCGCTCCCAGTTGCCCCAGCATCGAGTACCAGCCGCGGCGCTCGCGCGGCGCGGAGATCGCCAGCAGCGACGGCAGGCCGTCCCAGGAGCCGCCCAGCGCCAGGCCCTGGCCTATGCGCAGCACGGCAAACAGCACGATGGCCCAGATGCCCAGGCTTTGGTAGCCGGGCAGGAAGGCCATGCCCACGGTGGAAGTGCCGAGCAGGAACAGCGCCAGCGTCAGCTTGGTGGCGCGACCCCAGCGCCGCTGCACCGCCATGGAGATGGCGGTACCGAAAGGCCGGGCAATGAAGGCCAGCGAAAAGATGGCGAACGACGCAAGCGTGCCGTCAAGACGTGAAAAGGAGGGAAACAGCAGTGCGGGAAAGACCAGCACGCAGGCGATGCCGAACACAAAGAAGTCGAAATATTCGGACGACCGGCCAATGATCACGCCGACCGCGATATCACCAGGGCTGACCTCTTCGTCCGTGTCGGCGCGGGAAAGTGCTTCGGGGCTTTCGCGGCCCCCTGCAGACAATGCTGTGTAACCGGTTGCGCTCATAGAGATGCTCCCTTTCAATGACTAGCTCTTTCTACGCTGGTCAACGACAGGGCCTGGTGCGGCTTTTGCGCCTGAGCGCGTCAGCCAAAAACTACAGCCCGGCCATCGCCAGCCCCTCACCCCGGCGGGCATGAAGCCCGCCGACATCGGTTCGGCTTACCCGCCTACATCGAAATCCGCTGATCTACCAAGAATGGCGCAATACACCCACGTCTTGACGTGGGACAAAATGTCCAATCGACAATTTGCTCCTTTTTATTACATTTACGCTGGTTCCAATCTCACGTTTACACCTAAGCGCGCTCTGGCGCGCCCATGACATGCTTCAATCCAAGGAAATCCGTGGGCCTGCGTGGCTCACAGCTACTGCGCTTGTCGCCGCTCTGAGCGGCTGCAGCAAAGCCGTAGTTCTCAACCCCGCAGGCGATATCGCCGCGCAGCAAGGTGATCTGGTCATGCTGGCCACCCTGCTGATGCTGATCATCATCGTTCCGGTGATTCTGCTGACGTTCTTCTTCGCCTGGAAATACCGCCAGTCGAACACCGAAGCCGAATACGATCCCGACTTCCATCATTCGACCAAGCTCGAACTGATCATCTGGACGGCGCCCCTGATCATCGTGATCATCCTTGGTGCGATCACCTGGATCAGCACCCACAAGCTCGACCCCTATCGTCCGCTCGACCGCATCGACGCCCAGCGTCCGCTGGCCGAGAACGTCAAGCCGCTGACCGTCGAAGTCGTGGCCATGGACTGGAAATGGCTGTTCTTCTACCCCGAGCAAGGCATTGCCACGGTCAATGAACTCGCTGCGCCGGTCGACCGCCCCATCCACTTCAAGCTGACGTCGACCACCACGATGAACGCGTTCTACGTGCCTGACCTGGCCGGCATGATCTATGCCATGCCCGGCATGCAGACCGAACTCAACGCCGTGATCAACAAGGAAGGCGTCTACAAGGGCATGTCCTCGCACTACAGCGGCGCGGGCTTCTCGGGCATGACCTTCAAGTTCCACGGCCTGAGCAACGAAGGCTTCGCCGAGTGGATCGCCAAGGCCAAGACCGAAGGCAAGACGCTCGACCGCGACAGCTACCTCGCACTGGCCAAGCCCAGCGAGCGCAACCCGGTCGAACGCTTCGGCAATGTCGACCCCAAGCTCTACCACACGGTCCTGAACCGCTGCGTCGAAGAAGGCCAGATGTGCATGCACACCATGATGGCCATCGACAAGGCAGGCGGCGAGTCCTATGCACGCGCCAAGGGCCTGAACCTCACGGCCGACATCTGCACGACCGAAGACGCCGACAAAATCACGGCAGCCCTGGAACCCGGCGTGGCCTCCCCTGCCGTCATCCAGCAATAAGCAATTCGGTGGATAGCCGGCCTGCCCGGCCAGCTGTCCACCTCACAAGAGACCCTTTATGTCTGACCAATTTGATACAGCCCGACTGATCTTCGGACGGTTGAGCTGGGAATCGATACCGCTGCACGAGCCGATTCTTCTCGCCACCTTCGCGGGCGTGATCCTCGGCGGCCTGGCGGTGCTCGCCCTTTTGACCCGCTTCAAGCTCTGGGGCCCGCTGTGGCGCGACTGGATCTGCAGCATCGACCACAAGAAGATCGGGATCATGTACATGATCCTGGGCATCGTCATGCTGCTGCGCGGCTTCGCCGACGCGCTGATGATGCGTGCGCAGCAGGCCATGGCCACGGTGGACGGCCTGGGCTTCCTGCCGCCGCACCATTACGACCAGATCTTCACGGCCCACGGCACCATCATGATCTTCTTCGTGGCCATGGCTTTGGTCACGGGCCTGATGAACTACGTCGTGCCGCTGCAGATCGGCGCGCGCGACGTGGCTTTCCCGTTCCTGAACAACTTCAGCTTCTGGATGA
>NZ_JAVWWA010000179.1:0-5666 GCF_036666375.1 Comamonas sp.
GTGGCGCGCTTGATGCCGTCGACCAGCGATTCGCGGCAGCCGTACAGGTTGTCGAACTTGCTCTTGGTCACCGAGTCGTTGACGTTGATCGCGCGGAACAGCAGCGTGCCCTTGGCCGACATTTCGTTGAGGCGGTGCACGCCGGTGGTGGTTTCCTCGGTCACGCCTATGATCTGCGCCGACTTGCGCGTGTACCAGGTGGCGTCCACGGCCAGCTTGGCCTTGATCGCGGCGAACATGATGACTTCCTCTTCGCTGCCGGGGTTGGCCAGCACGGACAGGTCCTTCTCGGCCTTCTGGCCCAGATGCATCAGCATGGTGGCATCGCCGCCATCGTCCAGAATCATGTTCGGGCCTTCGCCTTCGCTGCCCTTGGGGCCGAAGTCGAAGATGCGGTGGGTGTAGTCCCAGTAATCGGCCAGCGACTCGCCCTTGATCGCGAACACCGGCGTGCCGCCGTCGGCAATGGCCGCGGCTGCATGGTCCTGCGTAGAGAAGATGTTGCACGATGCCCAGCGCACCTGCGCGCCCAGGGCCTGCAGCGTCTCGATCAGCACGGCCGTCTGGATGGTCATGTGCAGCGAACCGGTGATGCGCGCGCCCTTGAGGGGCTGGGCGGCGGCGAATTCTTCGCGGATTGCCATCAGACCGGGCATTTCGGTCTCGGCGATGCGGATTTCCTTGTGGCCCCAGTTGGCCAGGGAAATGTCGGCGATGGCCGAATCAAGGGTGTTCAGAGGGATAGCTGCGTTCATGGTTTTCTCCGTTACGGATGGCAAAACCACGCTCTGGGGGGAAGACACTCACCGCACAGACGACGTGGGCGAGCGTCGTTGCTAACGCCGGACCGAAGGTCACAGGCGGGTTCCGAGCCTCACGCTCCGCCGGGCACCGGATGGTGCGGGGGTGCGCTGCAACGCTCCTCGGAAAGCACGCATTGTACTAAAAAGCGGGCGGCATGCTGGCCGCCGGCGCTTGTCCCGGGCTTGTCGAACGATGAACGGCCTGCCTAATGAGGCCCAGCGGGCCTTGCCGTGGGCGCCAGGTGCCGCACGCGCAGCGCCAGCAACAGCACCGCCGCCAGCAGCACCAGCATGCTCGCCACCAGCCCGGGCCAGCCCGTGTTCTGCAGGAACCAGCCGCCGGCCGCGCCCAGCAGGCTGGAGCCCAGGTAATAGCCCAGCAGGTACAGCGACGACGCATGGCCCTTGGCCTGCGTGGCGAGCCGGCCCACCCAGCCGCTGGCCACCGAGTGCGCGGTGAAGAAGCCCATGGTCAGCAGCGCGATTCCCAGCACGATGGCGCTCAGCTGCGTCATCAAGGTCAGCAGCACGCCCAGCGCCATCAGCGCCACGCCACCGAGCAGCACGGGCGCGCGGCCGAAACGGTCGGCGAGTGCGCCGGCCACGGGCGAAGCCACCACGCCGAACAGGTAGGCGTAGAACACATGGCTGATCTGCAGCGGGCTCAGCGCATGGGGCGCGCCGGCGAGCAGAAAGCCGACATAGTTGTAGATGCTGACGAACACGCCCATCAGGCCGAAGCCGATCAGGAACAGCCACAGCAGGCCGGGCTGGGCCAGATGCCGGCCCCAGGCCTGCAGATGGTAGGCCGCGCCCAGGCCCGTTTTGCGCACGAAATTGCGCGATGGCGGCAGCAGCAGATAGAAGCCTATGGCCGCGCACAGGTTGACCAGGCTCAGCGCGGCCAGCGCCATGTGCCAGTCGACGTACTCGGTCATCACGCCCATGGCCACGCGCCCGAGCATTCCGCCCAGCGCCGAACCGCCGACATACAGGCCCATCGCAAAGCCCAGGCCACGGGGCTCCATCTCTTCGGAAAGATAGGCCATGGCCACGGCCGGCACGCCGCCGAGCAGAAAGCCTTCGAGCGCGCGCGCCGCAAGAAGCGTCTCCCAGGTCGGGGCGAGGCTGGCCGCGAGATTGCACAGCGCCGCGAGCAGCATGGAGACAAACATCAACCCGCGCCGCCCCAGGCCTTCGGACAGCGCGCCGGCGAGCACGATGGACACCGCGAGGCAGCCCGTGGTCAGCGACAGCGACAGCGCGCTGGCCGCGGGCGTGACGCCGAAGTGGGCGACAAAGGCCGGCAGCAGCGGCTGCACGCAGTACAGCAGCGAAAAGGTCGCAAAACCCGCGAGAAACAGCGCCACGCTGATGCGGCGATAGGCCGGCGAGCCGCGCACGACCCAGGAAGCTTGCGGCGCGGCGCCGCTTGTTGGGGAAGACATGAACAGAGCAGGAGGAAGACAGACCTGCTGATTGTGCGGCGCAACACTACTTCGCGCAGCGCGCAGACCATTCACGCCCGCCGCCGCTGCACCACCATGGGAATGCCGCCGCGCGGCCCCAGGCTCAGCGCGCGGCGCGCGTGCGCCACCGGCTGTGTGCCGAGCAGGCGCAGACTGTGGCGGCGCAGGATGGTTGCGACCACGACCTTGAGTTCATACATGGCGAACGCCGCGCCCAGGCAGCGGCGCGCACCGCCGCCGAAAGGAATGTATTCGAACGGCGAGTACTTGCGCTCCAGGAAGCGCTCGGGCCGAAAGCGCCCGGGCTCGGGATAGAGCTCGGGCCGGGAATGCAGCAGCGCGCTCGAGGCGCGCAGCACCTCGCCCGCGGGAATCGTATAGCCCAGCAGCTCGAACGGTGCGCGCGCGACGCGCGCCGGATCGACCACCGGCGGATAAAGGCGCAGGCATTCCTTGCAGACCACTTCGAGGTAAGGCAGGGCCGCGAGCGCTTCGGGCGCGGGCGCGGGCCCCAGGTCGGCGATTTCCTGGGCGACGCGCGCGCCCACCGCGGGCTCGCACGCAAGCCAATAGAAGATCCAGGCGAGCACCGTGGCCGTCGCCTCATGGCCCGCAAAGAGCAATCCGCGCAGCTGATCGAGGATTTGCGCATCGTCCATGGCCGCGCCGTCGTCGTAGCGCGCGGCCAGCATGCGGCCCAGCAGATCGGCACCGAGCGCTGCCGACGCGCGGCGTTCGCGCATCTGCTCGCGCAGCAGCGCACTCAATGCGTCGACCGCGCGCTGGTTCCTGGCCCAGGGGCCATGGCCGCCCAGAACGCGGCGCGCGGACGGGAAGAGAAAGAGGATCACATGCAGCGACTCGATGAGCTCGAGCACCGCCGCCCGCGTGCGCGTGATGCGCGCCGCGTCCTGCATGCCGAAGACCACCCTGATCATGATGTCGAGCGTGATGCGCTGGGTCACGTCGAGCATGCGAAACGGCTGGCCCACGTCGACCTGGGCCATCTTTTCTTCGGCCACTGCGGCCATGGTTTCGCCGTCCGCGCGCAGCGCGGGCCCGGTGAACGCCGGCGCCAGGATATTGCGGTCCTGCCGGTGGCGGTCGCCGGAGATCACCACCACCGAGGTCGCGCCGAACACCGGCTCGATGAAGCCCCCGCCCCACACATCGAAGCAGTCGGGGCTGGCCGTGTAGATCGCGCGCAGCGCCTCGGGGTTGCCGGTGAAAGTGACGGGGCGCGAAAAGTAGGACACGCGAAACGGATCGCCATATCTTGCGGCCAGGCGCGCGAGCACCGGCGCCGGCGGCGTGAGCCCGGCCTGGAAGAAATTCAGCGGTCGCAGCCAGCGCGGGCCCGGCGGCAGCGCGTTCATGCCGGGCCCATGGCCGCGGCGCGGCGGTCTATGCCCAAGCGGTCCTGCGCGGCCACGGCCAGCGACAGGCTCAGCTGCGCATCGACGGCATCGAACACGGTGTGGACCATGGCGATCGCGATCTGCGCCTGCTCGGCGCTCAGCGGCTCGCTCTTGAACGGATAGCTTCGCCCGGGGTCGACCTGGCCTTCGGCATGGGCGAGGTAATGCCGGTCGGCAAGGTAGTCGAGCCGCAGGCCGCAGTCGCGCTCGACGGCAAGCGCGAGTTCGCGGGTGTTCGCAAAGAAGGCCTCGCCGCTGGCTTCGAGCGCCTCGAGCAGCCAGAACCGCAGCGGCGTCGATTCATGCGCAAGCGCAAGCTTGGTGAATCTGGCGATGTTGCCACGGTGCAGGTCGGTGCCGGAATCGAGAAAGAGAAACTCCAGGGTATCGCTGGCGCTCCAGCCCAGGGCGTCGTCCATGCCCAGGGCATCCCAGTCATTGAGGAACAGTTCGCTGTGGGTCTCCAGCGCCTGCACCCAGCGGTTGAATGCCACTTCGTCGGCCTGCTGCGGCGTCTTGAAGCGCAGCGCGTAGCGGTTCAGGTCGCGATAGCCCATGATGTCCATCACCCACATCGGAACGAAGCGCTGCAGGCGGCGCAGCGGCGGCAGCGGGCCGCTGGCCTGCAGCCAGGCGTAGAAGGGATGGCGCGCCGTGGCCGCCTTGCGGCTCTCGAGCACGCGTTGCACCTCGGCATGGCGTCCCGCGATCGACTGCGCCTGGGGCGGCTGCGCCTGGGGCCTGGGCCGCATGGGCGGCAGGCGGCCGGGCGTGCGCTGCGGCACCACGCCGCGGCCGACGTAGCTGCGCGCATAGTCGTCGAAGCAGTCGTGCATGCCGAAGAAGATGTCGAACATCGCGTTGGCCAGCGCCAGCCCCTTCTCGCGCCGCTGCGGGTCCAGTTCCTGGCGGTCGAACACGCCTTCGGACGCGATCACATGCCCCTGCTCGCGCTGCAGGTGGTAGTCGCCGAAATAGCGGTAGTCGACGGCGGTCTGGCGCCGCAACTCGACCGCCAGCGGACTCACGGCGCTGAAGAAGGCGTTGCCGCAGGCCTCGCCGGCCTCCGAATGGGCGAAGCGCAGCAGCGGATCGCCGCGATCGGCCACGGTCATCCGGGCGAAGTCGAACGCATAGCCGCGAAACGGCTCGGTCTCGGGCGCGAGGAACAGCCACCAGAGCGCGTCGGACGCGCGCCAGCCGAGCTTGTCGTCGAGATGCAGCTTGCGCCAGTCCTCGATGAACAGACGCGAGTGGGTCTCGTCCTCGTCGGTATTGCCGTTGATGACCTGCTCGAACGCGTTGGCAGCGCCTTCGAAGCGTATGAACCAGAGGTTCATGTCGCGGAAGTTCATGACGAAGTTCGCCATGATCGGCGCGATGTCGAGCTTGATCTCCAGAGGGACCTGCGCGTCGCGTATCCACGCGAAGAATGAATGGGCCGCCAGGCGTTCCTTTCGGGCGGCAGCCAGCGCTAATATGTTCTTCATCGGACAGGCTCCTCGTCGGTTGGGGCGCGCGCATCGCTCTGGCCTTATGGTCATCGAAGTCAAAACCCCGCCATGCCAGCGAATCCAGACAGCGCCCTGTCGTCAAAACCAGCGCCCGCGCCGTCATCATCGAGGCCCTCTGCGTCGGACGCCAACCGGACTGCGGCAGCGCCGCCGCGCCCCGTTTATTCCCACCGCTCCCCATAGACGCGCCGCGCTCGCTAAAATCCTGGTCTTCTTCGGGTCCCGTCGCCAGGCGCTGCATCAGCGCCGCGCGCACCCGTCCGCCTTACTGCAGCCGGCCTCACCGCCAGCGACCACCCACCCGTACATGTCCTACGCTTCTGAGACCCGGCGCCGCCGCACGTTCGCCATCATTTCCCACCCGGACGCGGGCAAGACCACGCTGACCGAAAAGCTGCTGCTGTTCTCGGGCGCGATCCAGATCGCGGGCGCCGTCAAGGGCCGCAAGGCCAGCCGCCATGC
>NZ_JAVWWA010000180.1:0-5568 GCF_036666375.1 Comamonas sp.
GGCATTGCCGGCGCCAAGGTTTGAACGGGCGCGGCTGGCATGGCGTGCAGCTTGTCGGCACGGCCGCGCGTTGCGCCGGGGTCGTTTCCCACCAGCGCATGCAGGGAGACCGAAGTGCTGCCGATGGACATGTCGCTCACCGGGCCGGTTGCCGTGATGTTGTTTATCTTGCCTGCGCCTTTCAAGCCGATGGCGCCGCCTGCATAAGATAGCGCCGTGCCCTCGGTATAGGTGGGAGGCACGCTCGAATCGAAGATCGGTGCGCCGCGCGCATCGCGGCTGTACTGGATGCTCCGGGATATGGCGGATGCGGTCACCGGCCCCGCTGCGTGGGTGTCGGTGACGCTGCCGCGTTGCAGATGACCCACGGCGCCTCCGGCCCTGGCATAGGTCATGTTGCCCCGCGAGAACGTCTTGGCGCTGGTGGCGCCCAGCGCATGGGCATTGCTGAGATTTCCGCCGTCGATCCGGCCGATTACGTTGCCGGCAATGGCAATGGCCGTGTGGGTTTGATCGGAATGGGCCTGCACCGAGGCACTTGTGTGTACGTTCGCCACGCTGCCCTGCGCGAGCAGTGTGCCGACAATGCTGCCGGCCACGACTTTACTGTTATCCCCGCCTTTTACGCTACCCTTGTTCAGCGCCAGATTGCGCGTGCTGCCGGCGCTGAGGCCAAACAGTCCCGCATGCGTTTCTGAGCTGCGATCTATGCTCAGATTGGTAATCTGATGGCCCAGGCCGTCGAACTTGCCACTGAAAGGCTCTAATTCGTTGCCGATGGGCTTGAAGTTCTCCGCCGCCGCGGCATCAATGTCCGCAGCCAGCGCGTAGTGGCCGTCGAGCTTGCCATCTATGCCTTGGAGGTCCACGCCGGTACGGCTGCCGTTGGCACCGGTCTGTGTCAGCAGGGCATAGTTTTCCCCGTTGATGTACAGACGTCGGTTCTGAGGGTCACTCTGGTCGAGAACGTCCAAAAAATCCACGCGCCCGGTAAAGCCGCTTTCGGACAAGCCCATGTTCAATCCGCGGTCGGACGGACTCTGCTCATCGCCAGCAGCAGCTGCTCCGTGAACGATGTTAAGCATCGATGTGCCGCTGGCCGTCATGGTGGAATTGATATGGACACTTTGTGCGGCATCCAGCGTCAAATGGTTCTGTCCCCATGCCACGGGGGCATCCACCTGGATGTCGCCTTCATTGGCGTTCAAATAGACATGGTTTCGGCCCAGCGTCGCCGACAGGACGTCAGCGTCTATCCCCCCCTCTTTGCTGACCTGCAGGCGGGGCGCCGTAACCTGAAAGTGGCCGTGTTCCCCCGCATCCGCCTGCGCCGTAATCTGGGTCGTGGAAAAGAGCACCACCTGCTCGCCTCCAAGGGATATGACGCCGCCATTTCCTTGCGGTGCGCTGACGTCCAGCGTACCCCAGTTTCTGACGACGGCGCCAGGGCCGTCTGCGTACAGGTAGATCTTTCCATCGTGCTCGCCCACCGTCCGGGCTTGGATGACGCCGGTGTTTCCGATCACGGACTGAACCAGCTTGTCTGCGGATGTGGCGTTCAGCCACACGGTGCCGCCGTCGGCCTCGATATGGCCGCTGTTGTGGATTACGGCCTTTAACGCAGCACCGTCCACGGCCATCTGCAGACTCCCATCGTCGCCGAAGTCCAGCGTGACCCTGCCGTCCGAAGCCAGCGCGACCAAGCCGCGCTGGGCGCGGATCTGGCCTCCGTTGGCGACGTAGCCTCCAAGCAGTACCACGGCGCCGCCCTCGGCGACTGTGATCTGTCCTTGGTTGATGACGCTGGCGATCTTCTCCTGATTGGGCAGCGCGCTGAAATGGCAGCGTCCCGCAAGGAAATCCTCGTTGGCGACGTTCAGTGTGGAAGCCACCAGGCCGCCCACATCGACGCTTGCCCCTTTGCCAAAAAACACTCCATTGGGGTTGACCAGAAAGACTCGCCCATTGGATTGAATGCGGCCGTAAATGGCCGAGGAATACGGCCCGACCACGCGGTTGAGTACCGTCGAACTCGGGCTCGGCTGCTGAAACTTGACACGATTTGTCATGCCTACATTGAAGCTTTGCCAGTCGAGAATTGCCTTGGGCGTGGTTTGCGTGATGGTCATTCGTCCATTCGCCGTTTGTACCGTTGCCTGGCCGTGCACCAGTGCGTGGTCTTGAGGCAAAGTCGCCCAGCCTGGACCGGCCCAGGCCATGGCGAGCAGCGCTGCCAGCGCCGTGGGACGCCGTGGTTGAACGCCGGAGCGTTCTGCACGCTCTGTGGTGCTGCGCTTGCGGCCGAGTTCGCTGGCCACGCAAAAGCGTCCCAGCACCGCATTCCAGAGAACGGTATAGATATGGTTCATGATGATGTTGAAATGAATCTGATATTTCAATAGCTAATAGCTATTGAAAATGGCGCAACAGGTCCTGCCTTCATTGGCGTTGGGTCAACTGCAATGCTGAGAGGTTGCGCAGCGCCGCTCGATGCACGGGCATCGCAGCAGCGACATTGCTTCAAGTCGTCAGCGGCAAGCCCGAAAGAATATCTCAATGATAGTTTTTATACAAACAATTTTATTGCTCAATAGCTACTGACTAACAAATAGTGCGGTGTTCGACGCGCGGGCCGTGCCGGATACCGTAAGGTGCACGCAGCCCCGGGCTCCAATGAAAAACGGGCCTGCTCTGTAATGAGCAAGCCCGTTTTCCATTTATCGGCAGGCCCCAAAAGGGCCGCGCATCATTCTTCGAACACCAGCGCCGGTCTGACCATGACGCGTGCCACGTCGTCGAGATTGCCGATTGCGTGATGGGCAAAGAAACTGAACTCGGTGTCGGGTTCAAGAGCGGCCGCCGCGAGATCGGCCGCGGGCTGGTTCATCGGAACGTAAAAGCTGCCCGGCGCGGCATCGACCGCACCGCGCGTGGGTGTGACCTGGGCCAGGCGTACGCTACCGCCCGCAGGTGCCGGCGCGCTGCCGGGCGTTGGCGTGTAGGTGTCGGCGATCAGCGGTGCGCTTTCCGCCACGCGCATTACCTGCACACCGAGCAATTCCAGGCGGTCCACGGCCGCCGTGGCGCTCGCCGAAAGCCAGTAGCCACAAGGGCGCACGCGCGATTTAAGAGGGCGCAGCGTGAGCGACGAATTCCAGTCGACCTTGACCGTGAAATCGGCACCGGTCTCGGGCTGCAGCATGGTGACTTCGCGTTGTTCCGGCGTCTGCGCCGCCTGCACCAGCATCTGCTGGCGGCAGGCCTTGGCGGCGATGTCACGCCGCGCGAAAGACTGGACTTGAGCCAGCTCGGACGCGCGCTCGGCCGTGCTGCGCAGCGCGCTGCTGATCGCCACCACCTGGCTGTGCACGCGGCGTTGCAGGTGGGTGCGGCCTATGCCCACGCCGCGCGAGCGCACCATCAGGCCCAGCGAATTGCGCAGGGCGCTGGCGTTGCGCAGCGTATCGGGGGCAATCGAGCCCATCGACAGAGCCAGCGCCTGCGGATCGGCGGCGGTGCTTGCATACCAGTCGCTGGTCAGCTGCGCATCGGTGAGTGCTGCCGACATCGGCTCCTGCAGCCATTCGCGCGCGGCCTTGGTGATGAACTCGTGGGCGTTGGCCGTGCCCGCATACTGCAACTGCACGTCGGGGCGCTGCAGCGCCTGGTACTTCTGCAGATAAGGTCCGGCGGCGACGAATTCGCCGGCATCGAGCACCACGGTAGGGCGATAGTCGCGTACCAGCGAGGCCAGCGCCTGGGCTTCGGGGGTGCGCAGCAGCAGGTGGTCGTGGGTCATGTCCACGCCATTGGCCGTGGCGCGCAGGCCCGCCAGTGCGCCATCCGGGTTGGCGCGGGGCACGACGACGACATTGATGCGCGCGAGCAGTGGTTCCAGCAGGCCGCCGGGCGCGAGCTCGCGCGCGATGACCAGCATGGCTTCGGCGGCTGCAGGCTCGTCGCCGCGCTGTTGCGCCACCAGCATCACCGTGGGACGGTCGAGAGCATCGAGCGCGCGCGGCTCTATGCTGCGCGCGCGCGTCGCCACCAGCGCCTGTATCGGCAGGCCGCGCTGCGAGGTGCCAGCGGTCACCAGCCCCAGCAGCGCGCCGCTGCCCAGCGATTTGTTGGCGAGCTCGCGCAGCCACTGTTCGATTTCGCGCTGGGTGGTGTAAGTGGTGCGGCCCGTTTCGAGCCCAGGGGTCTCATAGCGCACCGTGGGTTCGGGAAAGCGTGCAGCGACTGCAGCGCTGTAGGGCAGCGATTCGGCGGGGGCCGCGATGGGCGCAGGGGCGGGCGTGGCCAGCGGTGCGGGCACCGCAGACACTACGGGGGCAGGACGCGAGGCCATGCCGGGCGCGGTGCCTGGCCATGGCGGCAAAGGAGTGCTGCTGCAGGCGGCAAGCAGTGCGGCCATGGCAATGGCCGAAAAGCGCACGGTCATGCCCAACTGCGGGACGCAGTTCAGCCGGGCAAAGAGGGCGGGGTGCGTTTGCATGGTGAGGGCCTTTGTATTTCGAAAGCCGGCCATTGGGCGCCGGCGTCGGATGTGCAAAGATGTTACCCGCTCAAACATGCCTGATTGTGTCAGCGCAAACCGTTTTCCATGGGGAATCGGCTTTGAGCGGATGGGTGCCGCCCAGCCCGCAGAGCTGGGGCGGTCTCGCAGGTGATCTGCATGGCTGGCGCAGGTTGCGCCAGCCAGGTTTGCGGGGCGGGCGCGTTGCGCGTCGCGCCCCGGGGTGCAGGGCTTTAGCGGCCGAAACCGCCGCGGCCACCGCCGCCGCCGCTGCGGCCGCCGCCGAAGCCACCACCGCCGCCACCGCTGCGGCCGCCACCGCCGCCGCCGCCGCCGAAGCCGCCACCACCGCCACCACCGCCGCTGCGGAAGCCGCCGCTGCGACGACCGGCCTGGGCCATGCTGTCGACGCTGGTGCGCATTGGATCGGGCTGGCCACCAGCCGCGCTGCCACGTGGCGTCACCGGGCGGCCCAGCTGGGTGCCCAGGTGCGCATTGGCGCGCGGGGGTTGGTCATCGAAGCGCGAATTGCCGCCTTCGCGCGGCGCGCGCGGTGCACGGTGCTCGTCATTGCGGGAATCGCTCTGACGGTCGCCGCCAAAGCCTTGTCCGCCTTGGCGCGGACCGGCACCGCGGGGACCGGCGCCACGCGCACCTGCGCCGCGCGGGCCATTGGGGTTGCTGCGGCCGCCGCCGCCATTGCCGGGACCACGGGCTTCGCCGTTGCCCTGGGCTGCGCCGCGACCACCGCCCGACTTGCCACCGCCATTGCCCTGGGGCTTGGCGCCGCGCTCGCCCGCTGCGGGCTTGTTGGCGCGGATGCGGTCCATCATTTCGGTGCGGGCGGCCTTGGCGGCGGCCTGCATCACGTCACGGCTTGGCGGCTTGCCCGCACCGCCCCAGATGGTCTGGCGACCCATGGCGATGGGCTCGGCCTTCTCGCCTTCTTCGGGGCCGAAGTCCTGCAGCAGCTGGACGGGAATCTCCTGCTTGGTGAAGCGCTCGATGTCCATCATGAAGCCTTCTTCGTCCATGCAGACCAGGCTCAC
>NZ_JAVWWA010000181.1:0-5514 GCF_036666375.1 Comamonas sp.
CCACGCGCGAGACCACCATGGCCGCGGCCACCGAGATCAGCAGGCCGGGAATCTGCGCGACCAGCGCATCGCCCACGGCCAGCAGGACGTAGTTGTCGGCGGCCTGACCGGCCGTCAGGCCGTGCTGGGCCATGCCGATGATGAAGCCGCCGACGATGTTCAGCACCAGGATCAGGATACCGGCGATCGCATCGCCGCGCACGAATTTCGAGGCGCCGTCCATGGAGCCGAAGAAGTTGGCTTCCTCGCCGACTTCGGCGCGGCGGCGCTTGGCTTCGTCTTCATTGATCAGGCCGGCGTTCAGGTCGGCGTCGACCGCCATCTGCTTGCCGGGCATCGCGTCCAGCGTGAAGCGCGCCGAGACTTCGGCAATGCGCTCCGCGCCTTTGGTGATCACCACGAAGTTGATCACCACCAGGATCGCGAACACGATCAGACCGACCGCGAAGTTGCCGCCGATCAGGAAGTGGCCGAAAGCCTCGATCACCGCACCGGCCGCGCCCGGGCCCGTGTGGCCTTCGAGCAGCACCACGCGCGTCGAGGCGACGTTGAGCGACAGGCGCATCAGCGTCGTGAGCAGCAGCACCGTGGGGAAGGCCGCGAAGTCCAGCGGCCGGATCATGTAGGCCGCGACCATCATCACCATCAGCGCGACCGCGATGTTCAGCGTGAAGAACGTGTCGAGCAGCCAGGGCGGAATCGGCAGCACCATCAGCGCCAGGATCGCCACCACCAGCAACGGGGCCGACATGCCCTGAGCGGCCGCGCCGTATTTGCTGCCCATGAGCTGCAGGGATTTCATCGAAGTGTTCATTGTGGCGCTGCCTTAGAGGGCTGCCCGCGGTTGCGGTGCGAGGGGGGCCGCCCGCTGGTGCGGGTCGAGTTCAGGAGGGACCGGGATTTCGTCAAGCGCCTGTGGCATCAGGCCTTCGCCGCGCATTGCGGCCTTGAGGCGGTAGACATAGGCCAGGACCTGGGCGACCGCGGTGTACAGCGGCGCGGGAATCGGCTGGTCGAGTTCGGCGTGCGCGTAGAGCGCGCGCGCCAGCATGGGGGACTGCAGCACGGGCACATCGTGGGCATTGGCCACTTCGCGGATCTTCTGCGCGAGCAGGTCCGTGCCCTTGGCAATGACCTGGGGCGCGTCCATGTTGGCTTCGTCGTAGCGCAGCGCCACGGCGTAGTGGGTCGGGTTCATGACCACGAAGTCGGCCTTGGGCACGGCGCCGATGCTGGCGCGGTTGGCGATCTCGCGTTGTTTCTGACGCAGCTTGCCCTTGATTTCGGGGTTGCCTTCCGATTCCTTGTGTTCCTGCTTGACTTCCTGGTGCGACATCTTGAGGCGCGACTTGAACAGGAAGGCCTGCAGCGGCACGTCGATCAGCGCGACCAGGAACACCACCAGCAGCAGCACGGCGACGCCGCCGGCCAGCCACTCGCCGACCATGGCCAGCGCCATGGGCGAAGGCTGGCTGATCACGCGCGCCATTTCCTCGAGACCGCCCGACAGGTACTTCCAGGCCACGAACGAGAGAATGATGGTCATCAGGACCATCTTCACCACGGTGACCATCTGCTGCTTGGAAAACAGGTTGGCAATGCCCGACAGCGGGTTGAGCCGGCTGAATTTCGGGGCTACCGGCGTGAAGCTGAAGATCCAGCCGCCGGCCAGAATGCCGCTGATCACCGCAGCCGAGATGGTTGCGAGCGCGAACAGCACGCAGGCGATCAGGCCGATGGCGCCCATCTGCAGCAGGCGCTCGAGCATCAGCGCGGGCGTCTGCACGATCTGGGCGTTGAACGAGAACTGGTGCGTGAAAGCCAGCTTGAGGTGGTTGGTCAGCGGCTGTGCGCCGATGAGCATCGCGGCCGCGCCCATGCCCAGGATCGCCAGGTGCGACAGGTCGCGCGAGCGCGCACCTTGGCCGTCCTTGCGCGTTTTTTGCAACTTGCGCTCGGTGGCGGGGAGATTTTTGTCTTGGCTGGAGTCCATGGCGTTTGTGACCGAATGTCACCGCCATTGTCGCCATGGCCTCGTTTCGCTAAAGCCCGAAAAGCAGCCGCGAAAGCCTGCTGTTCATCCGTGCCGGCAGGGGCTTGCCGCCCGTGAAGCAGGCGCGCGCCGGCCCAGGGGCCGGGGCATGGCCGTGCGAGCGGCCTGCGCCGCTCGGCCAAGGCCGGGTTTTCAGAACCCCAGGCTGGCCAGCAGGTCGTCGACCTGCGATTGCGAAGTCACGACTTCCGCCGTGCGCGTGCCTTCGACCACGGGACCGGCGAGCGATTCCGTGGCCACCGCGGCGCCGACCACGGCTGCGGGGGCGACAGAAGCCGCTACCGCCGGCGGCACGCCGCCTGGAGGCGCCGTCTGGATCAGCATCTGCACCAGCTGATCCTCGAGGTTGGACGCCAGGGCCACGACGCGACTGATCACCTGGCCGGTCAGATCGTGAAAGTCCTGCGCCATCATGATTTCGGTCAGATGCTCGTCGGCCTTCTGTGTCACGTCTTCCATGTCGGTGAGGAAGTTCATGATGTCGCCCTTGGCCACGGCCGCGACCGGGTCCTTGACCAGGGCTTCGACCATGCGCCGCGTTTCGCTGGCGATATAGGCCTGCTGGGCCTTCGCCTGCTCGACGCGGTTGAGCACCTTCTCGGCGGCCTCGCCCGTGAGCCGGGCGATATAGGACAGCCGGCTCTGGGCATCGGGCAACTCGTCCATGGAACCACGCAGCCGATCTGCCAAGCCCAGTTCATTGAGCGAATCATGCAGCTGACGCGTCAGCACACCAATCTTGTAGTGCAGTTCGCCGGGTTCGGCGGCCGTGTTGCTGTCCATGCTGTTACATCCCCAGCTTCTTCAGGATCAGGCCAACCTTTTCTTCGAGCGTGGCCTTGGTGAAAGGCTTGACGATGTAGCCTGCTGCGCCGTTCTGCGCCGCTGCCACGATGTCTTCCTTGCGGGCTTCGGCGGTCACCATCAGCACGGGGAGATGCTTGAGCTTCTCGTCCTGCTTGATTTCGGTGAGCAGCTGGAAGCCGTTCATGTTGGGCATGTTGATGTCGGTGACGACAAAATCGAACTTGCTGTTGCGCAGCTTGTGCAGCGCAACCACGCCGTCTTCGGCTTCATCGGCTTCGGGGTAACCACTTTCCTTGAGTAGATTGCGCACGATGCGGCGCATGGTGGAAAAGTCGTCAACGATCAAAAAACGCAAGGCATTAGCCACGTGAGACCCTTTCGGTCGTAATGTGCTCTGGAGAGAAAGACAAACTCGGTAGCAAGCGTGACAAAAGATTGCTATCGCGTGCCAGCGGGTGGATTGTCGTGCTTTTCTGCAACAGGCAAAGGCGTGTGCTCTTTGCCCAACAGCCGTTCTTCGGCTTCGCGGGTCAGCACGGTGATGGTAATGCGCCGATTTTGCGGCGCACGCGGGTTTGCTGTATCGAGCAGATCGCTTTCAGCCATGCCGACAACACGCGCGAGCTTGTCCGCGGGCATGCCCGCGGCAATCAGCTCGCGACGCGAGGCATTGGCACGGTCGCCCGAAAGCTCCCAGTTGCTGTAGCCCCGGCTGCCGTTGCCATAAGGCGCGGCGTCGGTGTGGCCGGAAAGGCTGATGCGATTTTCGGTCTCGCCCAACGCGGCGCCCACGGCACGCAGGATGTCCTGCATGTAGGGCTTCACGATGGCGCTGCCGCTGTCGAACATGGGGCGGTTCTGCTCGTCCACGATCTGGATCTGCAGTCCGTCGGGAGTCACCAGCACGCGGATCTGCGAGCGGTACTCGTTGAGTTTGGGGTTGCCGGTGATCATGGCGTCGACCTTGGCCTGCAGCGATTTGATGCGCACCGCATCCTGGCGCGCGCGCTCGGCCTTGGCCGCGTCCAGGCTTTGCTTGCGGTCGGCCTTTTCGTTCGATTCGGAGCGCTGCACCTGGCCGTGGACCTTGGACAGGTCGTTGCCGCCGCCGGGAATGATGCTCGAGCTGTTGCCCGAACCATCGCCGCCCTGCATCGCCACCTTGAGCGGCGCGTTGAAATAGTTGGCAATGCCCTGCAGGTCGCCCTTGGAGGTCGACCCCAGCAGCCACATCAACAGGAAAAACGCCATCATCGCCGTCATGAAGTCGGCGTAGGCGATCTTCCAGGCACCGCCATGCGGGGCATGGGCGGCCTTCTTGATGCGCTTGACGATGATGGGTTGGAGTTTTTTGTCAGCCATGGTGCGGTACGCCGGTGGAGTCCGGGCTTACTTCTTGCCCTTGACGTGGTTTTCGAGTTCCAGGAAGCCGGGACGCTCGGTCGAGAACAGCACCTTGCGACCGAATTCGATCGCGGTCGCGGGGTTGTAGCCCTGCATGCTGGCGAGCAGCGTGGTCTTGATGCATTCGAATTCCTTGGCTGCATCCATCGTACGCTGCTCGATCAGGCCGGCAATCGGCTCGACCACGGCATAGGCCAGCAAGATCCCGAGGAAAGTGCCGACCAGCGCCGAGCCTATCATCGCGCCGAGCACGGCGGGCGGCTGGCCGACCGAGCCCATGGTGTTCACCACGCCCAGCACGGCCGCGACAATCCCGAACGCGGGCAGCGCGCCAGCGACCTTGCCCAGGGCCGCGATGGGTGCATGCGACTCCTGGTGGTGGGTCTCGATTTCGCTTTCCATCAGCGATTCGATTTCGTGGGCGTTGAGATTTCCCGAGACCATCATGCGCAGATAGTCGGTGAGGAATTCCATGATGTGGTGGTCCTTGAGCAATTCCGGGTACTTCTGGAAGATCGGAGATTCCTCGGGTGCCTCGACATCGGACTCGATGGCCATCAGGCCTTCCTTGCGCGCTTTCTGCAGGATTTCGTAGAGCAGGGCCATCAGCTCGAGAAAGCGGTCCTTGTTGTATTTGGAGCCTTTGAGCGCGGCGGGCAGCGCGCGCATCGTGGCCTTGATCACCTTGGGCTGGTTCGAAACGATGAACGCCCCTAGCGCTGCCCCCCCGATGGTGAGCATTTCAAATGGCAGGGCCTTTGCGACCACGCCGATATTGCCGCCGTGCATGACATAGGTGCCGAAGACACAGGCGAGGCCGATGAGTAAACCAAGAATGACGAGCATGGGGGGATTGTGTCAAAGTGTGAAGGTGCTCAACATCCGAAAAAAGCCCGGAAAGCTGGATTGTTCGCTGGAACTGCGTTGTGCTATAGGGGCACAACACGCCAAAAGGCGCGCAGCCATGGGGCGCGCGCCTGTCTTGCCGGCCGCGGCCTGCACAGCGACAGGCATGATTGCTTGATCCGCGGATCTCAGCTTTGCAGCAGTTGCAGCACTTGCTGGGGCAACTGGTTGGCCTGGGCCACCATGGCCGTGCCGGCCTGCTGCAGGATCTGCGTGCGCGACAGGTTGGCGGTTTCCTTGGCGAAGTCCGCGTCGACAATGCGTCCGCGCGCCGCCGACAGGTTTTCCACCTGGATGTCGATGTTGCTGACGGCGTTCTCGAAGCGGCTTTGCATCGCACCCAG
>NZ_JAVWWA010000182.1:0-5512 GCF_036666375.1 Comamonas sp.
CAGGCCCACGCAGCTGGCGTCTGATCCGGCTGCCCTGCGCGCGGGGCCTTGGTCCCTCGCGCCCTTTCGCCCTGAATACACCGACGGGCGAACGGCGGCATCACGTCATGCGGCGTGATTTACAGGACGCTTCCGCCAAAACAAAAAGCCTTCCATTGGAAGGCTTTCTTCGTTGTGTTCCACCAAAAAATGCCTGGCTAACCGGCGAGCCGCTGGCTGGCAAAAAACGACTGAAGGCTTAACAGGCCCACGAGTCGCCCCACGATGAAACTGAAACCGATGGAGCACTGTTCCCACCAGGATATGTGCTGCGTCAGTGGATGAATCATAACACGTGAATGAGAACCAATCTCAACTATTTTCAAAAAGAATGTGGATCACCGCAGTTTCACGAAGTTGACGGCATGGGGCCGGCCTCCAGCAAGGCGGCAGGGTCGTCGGCCAGCACCACCTCCCGTGCCCAGGCAGCGAGCTGGCCCGCATCGGCGCGCAGTATTTCCTGCTTGACGGCCAGGATCTGCGCCGGATGCATGGAGAAGCTGCGCAGGCCCAGGCCCAGCAGCAGGCGCGTCATCGCCACATCGCCGGCCACTTCACCGCAGACGCAGATGCTCTTGCCCTGGCGCCGCCCTTCGGCGATCACGTCGGCGACGAGACGCAGCACCGCCGGATGCAGCGGGTCGTACAGATGGGCGACAGCCTCGTCGGCGCGGTCGATCGCCAGCGTGTACTGGATCAGATCATTGGTGCCTATGGATAGGTAATCGAAATAGCGCAGGAACATGCGCACCATCAGCGCCGCGGCCGGAATCTCTATCATCGCGCCCAGCTGCACCGCGCCATAGGCCATGCCGCGCGCATCGAGTTCGGCGCGGGCCAGGTCCACCTGGGCCAGGGTCTGCTCGATTTCACTCTGGTGCGCGAGCATGGGAAACAGCAGGCTCACGGGACCGTGCACAGCGGCGCGCAGCACGGCGCGCAGCTGCGTGCGGAACATGCTCGGGTCGGCCAGGCTCCAGCGTATCGCCCGCAGGCCCAGCGCGGGATTGAGTGAGTACTCCTTGGCCTGCGCCTTGTCCAGCGGCTTGTCGGCGCCCACGTCAATGGTGCGTATGGTCACGGGCCGGCCCTGCATGCCTTCGACGGCCTGGCGATACGCCTGGTACTGCTCTTCCTCGCCGGGCAGCGGACCGTCGCGGCCCATGAACAGGAATTCGCTGCGGAACAGCCCCACCCCCTGGGCGCCGGCCTGCAGCGCGGCCGGGCCGTCACCGGGCTGCTCGATGTTGGCCAGCAGCTCGATTTGCTGGCCGTCGAGCGTCACGGCGGGTGTGTGCCGCAGCAGCGCCAGGCTTTCCCGTTCGTGCGCGCTCTCGCGCTGGCGGCTTTCGTACTCCGCAAGAATCGCGGGCGAAGGATCGACGATCACCACGCCCGCATTGCCATCGATGATCAGCCAGTCGTCGGGGCGCACCAGCTGCGCCGCGGCGCGCGCGCCGACCACGGCCGGAATGTCCATGCTGCGCGCGACAATGGCGGTGTGCGAGGTCTTGCCGCCCACCGCAGTGACGAAACCGACGAACACGCTGGTCTTGAAATGCAGCATGTCGGCCGGCGCGAGGTCCTGGGCCACAAGGATCAGCGGCAGTTCGGGTGCGGCGCCAGGCACCATGGGGCGTGACGGCGGCACCGGGCTGGCGACGCCTTTGAGGTGGCGCAGAATGCGGTCCACCACCTGCTCGAGATCGGCCTTGCGCTCGCGCAGGTAGTCGTCTTCCATCTCGTCGAACTGCCGGGAAATGGCCTCGAGCTGCGTGGTGAGTGCCCACTCTGCGTTGTACAGGCGCTCGCAGATCCACTGCTCGACGCCATGCACCAGCGACTCGTCCTGCAGCAGCATCAGGTGCACGTCGAGCAGCGCGTCGAGTTCCGCGGGCGCGTCATGCGGCATCTCGGTCTGCAGGCGCTGCAGCTCTTCGATGACCGCCTGGCGCGCGGTGCGCGCGCGCTCGACCTCGGCCTGCACTTCGGCCGTACCAATGAAATAGTGCTGCACCTCGATGCGGCTCGAGCTCACCAGCACCGCCCGCCCGATGGCTATGCCGCGGGAAACTGCCAGGCCATGAATTGCAAACGTCATCCGGACTGTCCCTCAGTCAGTCATGGCCGGCCACGTTGCGCACGCTGCGCGTCGCGACCCGCCAGTCGAGTCAGCTGCGCCGCGTCAGCAGCGCGCCTGGCTCATTGTCCTTCGCCAAACTTGTCGTTGATCAACGCCAGCAGCGCATCCATGGCTTCCTGCTCGCGCTCACCCGAAGTCTCAAGTTCCACCTGCGATCCAATGCCGGCGGCGAGCATCATCACGCCCATGATGCTCTTGGCGTTGATGCGGCGCTCGCCTTTGGTCATCCACACTTCACAGGGATAGCTGCCCGCGAGTTTGGTGAGCTTGGCCGATGCCCGCGCATGCAGGCCCAGCTTATTGCTGATGGTGATGGTGGTCTTGATCATGGAAAGAACGGAAATTCTGGTTCTGCAATGGAGCGGCGGCCACGGCCATCACTCCCTGGATACCGCCCACCACGGCGCGCGCCGCGACGGCATCAAGTGTTTCATGGCGATAGCTCACAGCGCGCAACAGCATGGGCAGGTTCACCCCCGCCACGAGCTGGGCCGCGCGTCCG
The DNA here is from genome assembly GCF_036666375.1 of Comamonas sp. GTDB lineage: Bacteria > Pseudomonadota > Gammaproteobacteria > Burkholderiales > Burkholderiaceae_C > Comamonas. The sequence goes on from NZ_JAVWWA010000182.1 coordinate 2,685, forward strand.
GCGACGAGGCGCTGGGCGACGTTGCAGGGCGTAGCGCCAAATACATCGGTGAGCACCAGCACGGGAGAGCCACTCGTGCCCAGCAATGCGCGCGCGCGCGCCAGCGTGTCGTCGGGGCTCTCATCGGCGCCGACGTCGATGGTCAGCACGTCGTCTGCGCTGTCGGCAAACACATGCAGCGCGCAGTCGCGCAACGCCTGCGCCAGAGGAGCATGGGTGATGAGAAGAATGCGCGTGTTCATGAAGTGATGGAAGGATGTACAGCATTATGGCGCGCGGTCCGTGTGCGCCGGGCAATCCGGCCACAAGCTTTGATTGTGGTCAACCCGAACACCCCGCTGGCTGCAGCGCGCAGTGAACTTTGTGCGCGCGGCCGCACTCATAACCCCTGACCTCCGGATTCCCGGCAGCTTTGGGCACAATCGACACATGGCTATCAAAACATGGATTGCAGGCGTGGCGCTTGCCGCCGTCGCCGGCGTCGGCGGCTTCATTTACCTGAATGCAGGCAGCAGCCCCGCGCCTGCGTCGACGTTCGTGCTGCTCGACGGCAGCCAGAAAACCACCGCTGACCTGCAGGGCAAGGTGACGCTGGTCAACTTCTGGGCCACGAGCTGCACCACCTGTGTGGCCGAAATGCCCGAAATCATTGCCACCTACAAGAAGTACCAGCCGCAGGGCTTCGAGACCGTGGCCGTCGCCATGAGCTACGACCCACCGAGCTACGTGGTGAACTTCGCGCAAAGCCGCCAGCTGCCGTTCAAGGTCGCGATCGACAACACCGGCGCGGTCGCCAAGCAATGGGGCGATGTGCAGCTCACGCCATCGACATTCATCGTCAACAAGCGCGGTGAAATCGTCAAACGCTATATCGGTGCGCCCGATTTCGCCGAGCTGCACAGGCTCATAGAAAAGCTGCTGGCCGAAGCCTGATTTCGCGTCCTTCGACTCACAGCCCCTGAAGCTGGCGTGCTCCAGGCCAGGGACGCCGGGCAAGGGCCGCCCCGCAGCGATGGCGTCATGCTACGCAGGCGCTCAGGGGGGTCAGCGACTCCTGAAGCTGTCGTGGCAGGCCTTGCAGCTGCCTGCCGTGGCGCCGAATGCCGCCTTGAGGCTGGCGAGGTCGTTCTGCTTTGCCGCCGCCGCAAGTTTCACTGCTTCGGCTTCCATCTTGCCGGCAAGCTCCTTGAACTTGGCATTTTCCGTCCAGACATTGGGCTTGGCCTTGCCGCCTTCAGTGTCCGGCCCGAAGCCCGCCCAGGGCAGACGGGACATGAACACCACGATGTCCGCGTTCTCCTGCGCGGCCTTGGCATCGAATGGAATATCGCCCTTAGCCATTGCGCCCAGACGACCGAAGTGCGCGGCCATCACGCTCAGCGCCGACTGGCGGTAGTCGATCGCCTCGTCCTTCTTGGCGAATTGGGCCGCAGCCGGAAGACTCAACGAGGCAGTGAGGGCCGCAAGGGCCAGAACGCAGATTGCTTTCATGGGGACTTTCTTGTGGTGATGGACAAAAACCTCAACTCCAACGCAGGATTATGGTGAAGGACGGCGGCGCAGGCAACGCGCGCGCCGCGCGATTCGCTATCCTTGCACCACCATGCTTCACACCGTCCGCATCTGGGATCTTCCGACCCGCCTGTTTCACTGGTCACTGGCGGCAAGCACCATCGCCATGATCGTCAGCGCCAAGATCGGCGGCAACGCGATGATCTGGCATCTGCGGCTGGGCCATGTGGTGCTGGCGCTGCTGCTGTTTCGCCTGGTCTGGGGGCTGGTCGGCGGCCACTGGTCGCGGTTTCGCAGCTTTCTCTATGCGCCCCGGCAGCTGCTGGACTATCTGCGCGGACAGGACCGCCCCGCGCACAGCGCCGGCCACAGCCCGCTGGGCGCGCTGTCGGTGTTTGCCATGCTCGCGGTGCTGCTGGCCCAGGTAGCCACCGGCCTGTTCAGCGACGACGCCATTTTCTATGCCGGACCGCTGAGCCGGCTGGTGTCCGCAGACATCGTCGAGGCTGCAACGCGCTGGCATGCCGAACTGGGCCAATACCTGCTGCTGGCACTTCTGGGACTGCACCTGCTGGCCATCGCCTGGTACACGTTTGCGCGCCGGCGTCCGCTGGTGCGCGCCATGGTCAGCGGCGACCGCGAACTCACGCACCCGCTGCCGGCGGCGGCCGATGGCAGTCGCCAGCGCCTGCTCGCGCTGGGGATAGCACTGCTGTGCGCAGCCATCTCCTGGGGCATAGGTCAGTTTTGAAACAGCACCGGCCTTCACCATACCGCGCGCATACCGCTACACTGCGGGTTCCGTTGTTTTTGCGCCCCGCCTGTGGATAAGCCTTCTGTGGCCCTGCTGACAGCGACTTTTCCGCAAGATCTGGACGTCGTACGCCAGATCTTCGAGGAATACGCTCACAGCACGGGCATTGACCTGGAATTTCAGAATTTCGCGGCCGAACTGGCCCACCTGCCCGGTGAATATGCACCGCCGCGCGGGCAGTTGCTGCTGGCCACCGTCGACGGTGCGCTCGCGGGCTGCTGCGCGCTGCGGCCGCTCGATGCCAGCGACTACCCCAATGCCGCCGAGATGAAGCGCCTGTATGTGCGCCGGCCGTTCCGCGGCTTCGGCCTGGGCCGCGAGATCACCGCCGCGATGCTCGACCTGGCGCGCCAGACCGGCTACGACCGCGTACTGCTCGACACACTCGACGACATGGAAGCCGCGCGCGCGCTCTACGCCGAGCTTGGGTTCGAGGAAATTCCGCCCTATTACTTCAATCCCGCGGCAGGCGGGCACTATCTCAAGGCAGAGCTGTTCTAAG
>NZ_JAVWWA010000183.1:0-5510 GCF_036666375.1 Comamonas sp.
AGCGCCACAGCATGCAGATCGAGATCCGCCGCCCGATCTACATGGACGAGGAATCACGCGAACGCAATGCCAATTTCGCGGCGGTGCGCAACGACATCACGGGGCTGCTCAAGACCATGGCGGCATATTTCGCGGCGCAGCCGGCATGGTCCGGCAGCCCAGCCGCAGCGCATTCCTAGCGCTGGAGCACCGCGTTCTGCAGCTGCAGCACCGCCGCGCGCGTGTCGCCCAGCCGCGCGTCCTGGGCGTTGGAGGCCTGGATGATCTGGTCCATGATGTCGCTGGCGCGCGCCGCCGAGGCCAGCATCTGGCGCATCATGTCGCCGGATTCGTTGACGCGCGCCACGCCCTGCTGCACCGAATCGGTCGAGTGGCCTATGACCGTCTTGACCTCCCTGGCTGCATCGGCGCTGCGCTGCGCCAGGCTGCGCACCTCGTTGGCGACCACGGCAAAGCCGCGTCCATGTTCGCCGGCGCGCGCCGCCTCGACGGCCGCGTTCAGCGCCAGCAGATTGGTCTGGAAGGCAATGCCGTCAATGAGCCCGACCATCTCGCCTATGCGCCGGGAGTCGGCCATGATGCGTGACATCGCATCGACGGCGTTGTCCAGCGTCGTGTCGCCCTGCTGGGCAATGCGGGCGACCTCCCTGGCCTGGCCATGCGCGTCGCGCGCCTGCGCCACGCTGTCGCGCACCAGCTGCTGCAGCTGTTCGAATGCCGCCTGCACCAGCTGCGTGGCCTCGAAGCGGGCGGTGATGTCGGTGGCGTATTTGACGACCTTGAAAGGCCGGCCCGACGGGTCCAGCACGGGGCTGTAGTTCGCCTCGATCCAGACATCGTTGCCGCGACGCCCCACGCGCCGGAACTGGCCCTGGTATTGCTGGCCCTGGGCGAGCTGCGCCCAGAATGCCGCGTAGTCGGCGCTGTGCCGCTCCTGGGGCGCGACAAACATGCTGTGGTGCTTGCCGACCAGCTCCTGCTCCGATGCATAGCCCAGCGCGTCGAGAAAATTGCGGTTGCAGCGCAGGATGCGCCCGTCCAGGCCGAACTCGATCACCGCCTGGGCCTCGCCCACGGCGGCCAGCTGGCTGGCGGCTTCGGCGTCGCGCAGCACTTCTGCCGAGATGTCCATGGCGTACATCACCACCCGCCGCACACGGCCCCTGCCGTCAAGCACGGGGCAGTAATTGGCCTGCAGCCAGACCGGGTGGCCGGCGGCCGCCAAGTGGCAGCAGCGCCCGACAAAGGCCTTGCCGGATTCGAGCTGCGCCCAGAACGCGCGATACGCGGCTTCGTCGCAGGCCGCCGGGTCCAGCAGGATGCGCTGCGGGCGCCCGCGCAGCGCATCGAGCCTGTAGCCCGTCAGTTCCAGGAACTGCGGATTGGCCTGCAGGATATGCCCGCGCGCATCGAATTCGACGACGGCCTGGCTGCGGTACAGCGCCTGCATCTGGGGGCCGCTGCGCTCGGCGCGCAGGCCCAGTCGAGCCAGGAGGGAACGGATAACACGCATGAAGTGACCTTGGGTTGTAAGGCTCAGCGGCCTTGGGGCGGGTGTTGCGGGGTCTGGGCGCTGCCGTCGCCGGCATCGAGCGGCTGGTCCGCCTGCAGCCAGGCCATCAGCGCGGCAGCGGACATGGGGCGGGCGAAGTAGAAGCCCTGGAACTCGTCGCAGTCGACGGCCCGCAGCATGTCGTGCTGGGCCCGGGTCTCCACGCCTTCGCCGACCACGCGCATGCCCAGCGCATGCGCCAGTTTCACCACCGCGCCGACCACGGCGCGCGCCTGTGCGCTGTGCTCGAGGTCGCTGACGAAGCTGCGATCGATCTTGAGCTGCCGGGCCGGCAGCTGGCGCAGATAGTTGAGGCTCGAGTAGCCGGTGCCGAAGTCATCGATGGACAGGAACACGCCGATGCGCGCCAGCCCTTCAAACGTGTGCTGGGTGGCGCGCAGATCCTCCATGGCGACCGATTCGGTGATCTCGCACAGCAGTTGCGCGGCATCGATCCCGTGGGTGCGCAGCGCGTCCTCTATGCGCTCGGCCAGGTCGGTTTCGCGCAACTGGTGCACCGAGAGATTCACCGCCACGCGCATGTGCAGCCCCTGGGCGGCCCATTCGGCCATCTGCCGGCAGGCTTCATGGATGACCCAGTTGCCCAGTTCGCCTATCAGTCCGAAGCGCTCGGCCAGGCCGATGAACATGGTCGGGCCCAGGGTGCCGTGCACGGGATGGTTCCAGCGCAGCAGGGCCTCGACGCCGCTGCTGCGGCCCTGCTTGCCGTCGATCTTGGGCTGGTAGTGGAGCATCAGCTCGCCGCGCGCGGCGGCGCCGCGCAGCTCGTTTTGCAGCGCCAGCTGCCAGGCGGCGTCGGACTCCATGTGCGGCTCGAAAACCACGCAGCGCGCGCCGCCGGCGCGTTTGGCGGCATACATGGCGGCATCGGCGTTGGCCACCAGCTTGCCGGCGTCGCCCGTCCCGGGATAGGTGACCAAGCCTATCGAGCCGGCAATCTGCACGGTCTTTTCGGCCACGCCAAAAGGCTGGGACAGCGCGGCCAGCGCGCGCTGCGCGACGCCCACCGCCTCGGCCTCGCCCGCGATGCCTTCGAGCAGGATCAGGAATTCATCGCCGCCCACGCGCGCCACCATGGCCGGCGCCCGCACCGCCTGCTGCAGCCGTTCGGCGGCACTGCGCAGGATGTGATCGCCCGCGGCGTGGCCAAACGAGTCGTTGATGGGCTTGAAGCCATCCAGGTCGACAAACAGCACGGCCAGACTGCCTTGCGCGTGCTCCAGCCGCTGGCGCGCGAGCCGCAGCCGGTCCTCGAAATGCAGCCGATTGGGCAGGCCGGTCAGCGCGTCCGACAGCGCGCGCTTTTGCAGCTCGTCGTTGGCCGCCTGCAGCCTCAGGTTGCTGTCCTGCAGCGACTGCGTCAGCCGCAGTGCCGTGCTTTGCAGGCGCGCATCGAGCACCGAGGCAAACAGCATGCTGATCAGCAGCAGCACGGAGGCCATCAGCACCAGCGCGGTCAGCGCCGGGCCGTTGAGTTCGCCGGCACTGCGGCATACTGAGCCTACGCTGAAGCTGGCCGCGGCCATGCCGGTGTAGTGCATGCCGCAGATGGCGAGCGCCATCACCAGCGCGGCGCCCAGCTGTACCGCAAACCGCCGGGCGCGCCTGGCCTGGCGAAACGCCGCGTAAAGCCACAATGCCGTGGCCGAGGCCAGGATGGCAATCAGCACGGAAAGCGCGACCAGCGCCCAGTCCCAGACGATGGCCGGCGTCATCTCCATGGCGCCCATGCCGATGAAGTGCATGCCGCTGATGCCCAGGCCCATGACCACGGCGCCCAGTGCCAGGTCGCGGCGCGGGGCGCGCCTGCCGCTGGCAAGATGCAGCGCCAGGCCCGACACCGCCACGGCTGCCAGCCAGGAGAGCAGCGTCAGCGCGCCATCGAAGCCCACCGGAATCGGCAGCACGAAGGCCTGCATGCCCAGGAAGTGCATGGACCAGATGCCCGTGCCCATGACCACCGAGCCTGCGGCCCACCAGGCAAGCCGGCCCTGGTGGCCGGGGCTGCGCACCTGCCGGGCGAGATCCAGGGTCACATAGGACGCGAGCAAGGCGATCGCAAAGGAAGCCGCCACCACGTAGGGGTCGTGGCTGACGCGCATGAAACTGTTCACTTGGGAGAAATTCTGGTTGCGACCCGCATGGGCAAAGACGAGTCGGCCAGTCAAAACATGGCGCAACAAGGGCCCACACTGAACGAGCTGGACGGCAGTGTATGAAGCGGGGCGCGTTCAATCCTGATCGAAAGATGATTTCTGCGATGGCGACTGTCCGCGCCCTATGCGCTTGAGCACGCTGCGCCCGCGCGCGTCGGCCAGCACGGCGCCGTGGATCTCGGGCAAATGCAGCAGCAGCGGCAGAATGCTGACCCGCGCCGCGTATGCCTGCTCGATGCGCTCGAAGGCATCGTCCACTTCGCCCAGGAGCAACAGTGCCGCGACATGCGAAAGCCGCAGCGTGGGGCCTTCGTCGTCCTGGGCGCGGATAGAGCGCCAGGCCGCCGCGTGGTCGCCGCAGCGCGCGTGGATGTACGCGAGATTCGAGTTGCACAGCGGCCAGGCCAGGCAGTCCACGCGCACCTGCCGAGCGCGCTCGGTCAACGCGGCGCTGGGCGCCTGCGCGGCCTGCAGCGAGATCCAGTAGAGATTGGCCGCAGCGCTGTCCGGAAAACGCGCGCACATGTCGGCCACCACGTCGACCGCGCGGTCCATGTGCCCCAGCGCCAACAGCGCGCGCGCGTACATGATGGATATCGCGACGGAAAACGGGCGCAGCGCGTGCGCCGTCTGCAGTGCCGCCACGGCCGGCTCGCGCCGGCCCTGCGCCAGCAGATGCCAGCCGTGGTTGTAGTGCGTCGCGGCATCGTCGGCCGCGAGTTGCAATGCGCGTCGGTGCAGGGGCAGGGCCTCGGCAAAGCGCCAGCTGCAGTCGAGCAAATGCGCATGGGCGGAGATCAGGCCGCTGCCCGGTGTGCCGCGCTCCATGGCCGGCGCCAGCAGGCGCAGACCCTCGTCGGTGTGCGGGCGGCCATCGGCCATGCCAGAAGTCACCTGCGCGGCCAGGCAGATGGCCAGATGCAAGCGCGCCGCGAGATAGTTGCCATCCTGCTGCAGCACCGCGCGCAGCAATTGCTCCGACTGCTGCAGCGAGAAGCGGGTGCGCAGGTGGATCAGGCTTTCGCAATGCGACACCGTCTCGGCAAGCCGCGAGGGTGCCTGGGCAATGTCCATCAACCGTCGATGGAAGGCCGTCTGATGCAGCGGCACCGGCGTATGGACGGTACCGATGTCGCCGCAGCGTTCCACGCTGTAGCCCTGGCCGTAGAGCGCCTTGATGGACAGCCCCGGCACCGCGCCCAGCACCTTGCGCGCGCGCGCCACGCAGCGCGCCAGGCTTTCATCCGACATCATCCGACCAGCCCAGATGTGCTGCTGGAACTCGTCCTTGCGCACCACGTGGGGCCAGCGCAGCAGCAGGCGGTGCAGAACGGCCATCTCCTTGGGAGCCAGATCAAGCTTGACGGCGTTGAGATACACATTGCCATCGGCATCCACCGCCAGCCCGCCCCAGGGCTGCGTGCTTACAGACTCGGTCATATCGATATTCGCCGTCCAGTAGCGTGCACGTCGTCAGGAGCAGAAAGAAGGCACTGATCCTTTGCTGAGTTCGCACCAAATGCCGCCCGCGCACAGGCCCCCAAGCGGCCAAGGCATTGTGGAGCATCGATTGCAACTGGTTACTTTCCGACCACAGAAACAGGGCAATCTCTATGGGATTTATGACCTACATCAATTTTATGTATGGGCTGGGTGGGCATGGCCCCGGCCTTTGAAGCTCCCGGCCTGACGGCGCGCCGGGAGTCCTGATCAGCGGCTGATGGCGGTGCGCAGCGCCACGCCATCGCGGCCCGGGTCGGCGCCGCCGTGCAGTCCGTCGG
>NZ_JAVWWA010000184.1:0-5467 GCF_036666375.1 Comamonas sp.
CGACGCTGGGCGCCTGGGGCCTGGGCTGGGAAGTCTGGCTCAACGGCATGGAAGTGACGCAGTTCACCTATTTCCAGCAGGTCGGCGGCATCGACTGCAAGCCCGCGACCGGCGAGATCACCTACGGCCTCGAACGCCTGGCGATGTACCTGCAGGGCGTGGACAACGTCTACAACCTGCAGTGGACCGACACGCTGACCTACGGCGACGTCTACCACCAGAACGAAGTCGAACAGTCGACCTACAACTTCGAGCACGCCGACGCCGACTTCCTGTTCACGGCCTTCGCCGCGCATGAAAAGCAGGCGCAGAACCTGATCGAGCAGTCGCTGTCGCTGCCCGCCTACGAGCAGGTGCTCAAGGCCGCGCACAGCTTCAATCTGCTGGATGCGCGCGGCGCCATTTCGGTGACCGAGCGCGCCGCCTATATCGGCCGCATCCGCAATCTGGCGCGCACCGTCGCCAAGGCCTACCTCGACAGCCGCGCGCGCCTGGGCTTCCCGATGGCGCCCAAGGCCTGGGCAGAGGAAGTGCTGGCCGACCTGGCCAAGGCCGAGCAATCCGCCGCCGCCAAGAAGACCGCCTGAGCCGCTGCGACAGAGATAACACCATGAACCACTCGAATCTTCTTGTTGAACTGTTCGTTGAAGAACTGCCCCCCAAGGTCCTGCAAAAGCTCGGCGACGCGTTTGCCGGCGTGCTGTTCGACCAGCTCGCGGCCCAGGGCCTGACCAGCACCGGCTCGCGCCTCACGGCCTATGCCTCGCCGCGCCGCCTGGCCGCGCACATCACCGAAGTCGCGCCCCAGGCCGCCGACAAGGCCGTGTCGCAAAAGCTCATGCCCGCCACCGTGGGCCTCACGGCCGATGGCCAGGCCACGCCCGCGCTGCTCAAGAAGCTCGCCGCGCTGGGCGCCGATGCCTCGGCCGTCGCCGGCCTGCAGCGCGTGCACGACGGCAAGGCCGACGTGCTGTATTTCGAAAGCACGGCGCGCGGCGCGCAGCTGACCGAAGGCCTGCAGAAGGCGCTCGACGAAGCGATCGCCAAGCTACCCATCCCCAAGGTCATGCGCTACCAGCTGCAGGACGGCTGGACCAGCGTCAACTTCGTGCGCCCGGCCCATGGCCTGGTCGTGCTGCACGGCACGCAGGTGCTGATCGGCGTCAAGGCGCTGGGCCTGACGGCCGGCTCCGCCACCCACGGCCACCGCTTCGAGGCCGCCGTGGACCCGGTGGTCATCGAAAGCGCCGACAGCTATGCGCAGCAACTGGCCGAGCAGGGCGCGGTGATCGCCAGCTTTGCCGAGCGCCGCGCCGATATCGCGCGCCAGCTGCAGGCCGCGGCTGAAAAGGTCGGTGGCGGCGTGCGCCCCATCGAGGACGAAGCGCTGCTCGACGAAGTCACGGCGCTGGTCGAGCGCCCGCATGTGCTGATCTGCGAATTCGAGAAGGAATTCCTCGGCGTGCCCCAGGAATGCCTGATTTTGACGATGAAGGCCAACCAGAAGTACTTCCCGCTGCTGGCCGCCGACGGCAAGCTCACGCACCAGTTCCTGGTGGTGAGCAACATCCGCCCCGCCGATGCGAGCGCGGTCATTGGCGGCAACGAGCGCGTGGTGCGCCCGCGCCTGGCCGATGCCAAGTTCTTCTTCGACCAGGACCGCAAGAAGACGCTGGCCTCGCGCGTGGAAGGCCTGGGCAAGGTGGTCTATCACAACAAGCTGGGCACGCAAGGTGAACGCGTGGACCGCGTGCGTGCGATCGCCAAGTCGATAGGCCAGCAGCTGGGCGACAGCGCGCTCGCGCGCCAGGCCGATCTGGCCGCGCAGCTCGCCAAGACCGATCTGGTGACCGACATGGTCGGCGAGTTCCCCGAACTCCAGGGCACGATGGGCCGCTACTACGCGCTCAACGACGGCCTCGATGTCGCGGTCGCCGATGCGATCGAAGACCACTACAAGCCGCGCTTCGCGGGCGACGAACTGCCGCGCAATGACGTGGGCGTGATCGTCGCGCTGGCCGACAAGCTCGAAACTCTGGTCGGCATGTTCGGCATAGGCAACCTGCCCACGGGCGACCGCGATCCTTTTGCGCTGCGTCGCCATGCGCTGGGCGTGGTCCGCATGCTGGTCGAAAAGGATCTGGCGCTGGATCTGGAGACGCTGCTGGTCAGCACGCTGCCCGCGTTCGGCGACAAGATCACCGACGCCACGCCCGCGCTGCTCGACTTCATCTATGACCGCCTGGCCGGCAACCTGCGCGAGCAGGGCTTCAGCGCCCAGCAGGTCGATGCCGTGCTGGCGCTGCGCCCGCAGCGCCTGGCCGACGTGCAAAAGCGCCTCGAAGCCGTGCGCGCGTTTGCCGCGCTGCCCGAGGCGCCGGCGCTGGCCGCGGCCAACAAGCGCGTGGGCAATATCCTGAAGAAGGCCGAAACCGCCGTGCAGGCGCGCGTCGATGCGAGCCTGCTGCAGGAAACCGCAGAACAGGAGCTGAACCAGGCGCTGCAGACCACCGTGCCGCGCGCCGACGCCCAGTTCGCCGAAGGCGACTACACGGCCAGCCTGCAGACCCTCGCGGTGCTGCGCGCTCCCGTGGACGCGTTCTTCGACAAGGTGATGGTCAATGCCGAGGACCCGGCGCTCAAGGCCAATCGCCTGGGCCTGCTGGCGACGCTGCACGAAGCCATGAACCGCGTCGCCGACCTGTCGCGCCTCGCGGCCTGATCCGCAAGGCTGCCGCGCCATGAAGCTCGCCATCCTCGACCGCGACGGCACGCTCAATGGGGCGGGCGAGTCGTTCCTGCAGGCCCCCGAAAGCTGGGTCGCGCTGCCCGGCGCGCTCGAAGCCGTGGCCAGGCTCAACCGCGGCGGCTGGCATGTGGTGCTGGCCACCAACCAGCCCGGGCTGGGCCTGGGTGAGGTCGGCATGGGCGAGCTCAATGCGCTGCACGCCAGGATACACCGCGCGCTGGCTGCGGCCGGCGCGCGCATCGAGGCGGTGTTCTATTGCCCGCATGCGCCGGGCGAGGGCTGCGGCTGCCGTGCGCCCGCGCCCGGGCTGATGCGGCAGATCGCCGAACGCTATGGCGCCGAGTCGCATGAGACCTGGGTGATAGGCAGCTGCGCCGAGCACCTGCAGGCCGGCGCGCATCTGGGCGCCCACCTGCATCTGGTCTGCGCCCGCACCGCGGGCGGTGGGCCGCTGTCGCCCGAATTTCCGCCGCAGGTGCGCGCGCACGCGAGCCTGGCCGAACTGGTCGCGAGCCTGCTGCCCGCCGAGCCGCTGCCGCCGCCTTCGCCGCCAGGCTGAGCTCCCGGGAGCCGGGCCCCTGCACCCATGAGCGCCTCCGCGCCCCGCTGATTAATTGATTGGACTGATTTCGCCATGCCACTGATCCGCTCCGTGATTCACATGCTCTGGATGGCTGTGACCTGCATTCCCTATACGCTGGCCATTCTGATCGTGCGATTGTTCGGCGCCTCGCCGCGCACGCGCTACCGCATCGCGCGCGCCTGGCTCAAGCTGAGCGTCGACAGTGCCGGCTGGTTTGCGGGCGTGAAGTACCGCACGCAGGGCATGGAGCATCTGCCGACCGACCCGCAGCAGGGCGTGGTGCTGCTGGTCAAACACCAGTCGACCTACGAGACTTTCCTGATGCCGGCGATCATGCCGCGCCCGCTGGCCTATGTGTTCAAGCGCGAGCTGCTGCGCCTGCCGTTCTTCGGCTGGTCGATAGGCAGCCTGGACATGATCTACATCGACCGCTCCGACGGTTCGCGCGCCTTCCACAAGGTGGTCGAGCAGGGCAAGCGGCTGCTGGCCCAGGGCACCTGGGTGATCATGTTTCCCGAAGGCACGCGCGTGCCGCGCGGCGAGAAGGGCGTCTACAAGTCGGGCGCGACGCGCCTGGCCATCATGGCCGGCGTGCCCGTGGTGCCCATTGCCGTGACCTCAGCCAAATGCTGGCCGCGCAAGGCCTTCATCAAGCGTCCGGGCATCGTCGACGTGAGCGTGGGCCCGCAGATTCCGACCACGGGCCGCAAGCATGATGAGCTGATGCTCGAAGCCGAGACATGGATCGAAAGCGAAATGCGGCGCCTGGACCCCGAGGCCTACGCACGCTGAGCGGACGATGACCGGCCTGCTGCAGCGTGCCTGGGACTGGCTGGCGCCGCCAGAGGTGCCGCTGGTCGACGGGCAATTGGTCAAGCGCCCACGGCGCGGGGCCGCGCCGCCCGCGGCTGCGGCCCCGGCCGCGCCGCTGCAAATGGAACTGGTTCCGCTGTGCGCACCTGAGCCCCCGCCTCAACCTGAATTGCCCCCACCGTGCAGCGCGCCTGTCGTGGACTTTGTCCATCCCCAGGCGAGCCACCATCTGCAGCTGGCGGGCATACGCGTAGGCTACCTGCTGGAACGCAGCCAGCGGCGCAGCGTAGGCATGACCGTGGGCAGCGACGGCCTGCGCGTGCGTGCGCCGCTGCGCGTGGGCCTGGGCGCCGTGGAACGCGTGTTGCAGGACAAGGCCGACTGGATAGTGCGCAAGCTCGCCGAACAAAGAGAGCGCGGCCTGGAGACGCAGAGCGCGCGCCTGCAATGGGGCGCGCAGACCGTGTTGCCGTACCTGGGCGGTACGCTGCGCGTGACCTGCGGCGCTGCGCTGCCCGGCAGGCCCGCGGCGCAGCTGCAGCCCGCGCTCGGCGCCTTGCAGCTGGCGCTGGCCGCCGATGCGCCGCCCGAGCTGGTGCGCAGCCGCGTGCATGCCTGGTGGTTGCAGATGGCGCGCAGTCATTTCACCGCGCGCCTGGACCATTTCGCGCCGCAACTGGACGTGCAGTGGCGCAGCCTGCGGCTGTCGAGCGCGCGCACGCGCTGGGGCAGTGCGCGCAGCGACGGCGCGATCCGGCTGAACTGGCGGCTGATGCATTACGCGCCCGAAGTCATCGACTATGTCGTGGTGCATGAGCTGTCCCATCTGCGGCACATGGACCACAGCGCGCGCTTCTGGGCCACGGTCGCCGGCGTGCTGCCCGACTATCGGGCGCTGCGCCAGCGCCTGCGCGACCAGCCCGCTCCGTTGTGGAGCGATGCGGACGATTGATGGGTCAAAGCCCGTGATGCGCGCCAGGCCGTCGCTGGAAACGCGCGTGCAGTTCTGCGAGACTGTGCGCCATGACTGATTCCCTGACTTCCGATTCTTCGACCCCTGGCGTTCTTCCCGCCCAGGGCTATGCAGGCGATCTGCCCGCGGCGCTGGCCTGGCAATGGGTGCAGCAGGGGCAGGCGGTGCTGGTCGACGTGCGCACCGACGCCGAGCGCGAATGGGTAGGGCGCGTGCCCGGAGCCCAGGCCGTGGCCTGGAAGCAATGGCCGGGCATGGCGGCGAATGCCGACTTCGACGCCCAACTGCGCGCTGCCGTGCCCGAGGGCATGAAAGTGGTGCTGCTGTGCCGCAGCGGCGTGCGCTCGGT
>NZ_JAVWWA010000185.1:0-5364 GCF_036666375.1 Comamonas sp.
TACCCAATTACGCTGGGAAACGGCTTGTAATCAAGCTAATTTGGTGCCGGAGAGAGGAAGCAGGCCCCTGCTGTCCGCCAGTCTGATCACCCGGTGATCCGCCTGGATGTTTAGTCAGTTCGATTGGGTGGGGTGACAAGGGGCTGACAAGTTAAGACGCCCTCATAATTTCCCATTTAAAAACAAGGGCTTATCTATTTATCAGTCCAGTCCATCATGGGCGCCACGCTCATGCGCCAATTGAGTGCAACTGCTTGATTTTCTTGAGATTTCTGCGGATTCATAGGTGTTGTTTGGGGCCTGTGGCGCTGGCGGCAGCGCCGCGGACAAGGCCGATATTGTGCACACCCGAGCGCAAACCTTCAGCTCCAAGGCCTTGCCCACTCTGCGGCGCAGGCGCCTGCACAGCGGTTGGATGGATTCAATGCCCTGCGCACATGGGGTTTACGAATGTCTGTTTTCCGATATTGTTTCAATGTAAAGCATCGTTTTTCATGTAAAAAAATGTTTGTCTCGCGGATAATTTCGCACTGAGCACCTCGTCCATATCAATCATTCGCCCGCGCCAGTGCGACCGCGTGCGCCAGCCGAAAAAATCCGATGCCTCCACGCCGTTTCCTGTCGGTCCGACTGAGGTCTGTGGCGTTCTGCGCCGCGCTGACCTGCCTTTCTGCTCATGCCGCCGAACCAGCCGGGCCGCGCTTCGATATCTCGCGCTTTCAGGTCGAAGGCAATACGCTGGTCTCCAGCGAAGCCATCGCCAGTGCGCTGGCCCCGTTGACCGGACCGCAGCGTGAATTCAGCGATATCCAGCGTGCGGTGGAAGCCGTCGAGCGCGCCTACATGCAGGCCGGCTTCACCGCGGTGAAAGTGGTGTTGCCCGAGCAGGAAATCGCCGGCGGTGCCGTGAAGATCCGCGTGGTCGAAGCCGTGGTGACTTCGGTCAAGGTCGTGGGCAACCAGCATTTCAGCGAGGAAAACATCCGTGCGAGCCTGGCGGTCCTGCAGACCGGCAGCGCGCCGCGTCTGGGGGCGCTCTCGGCGGCCATCCAGCAGGCCAACGACAATCCGGCCAAGCAGGTGTCGGTCAGCATGGCCGAAGGCGCTTTGCCAGCCACGGTGGAGGCCACGGTGTCCGTCGTCGACCATAAGCCGCTGCGCTTCATCGCCACGCTCGACAACACCGGCACCGCTGCAAGCGGCCACTGGCGCACCGGCATCGCGCTGCAGCATGCGAATCTGTTCGATCGCGATCACGTGGGCACGCTCGCGTACTCCACGTCGCCCGACGGCCCGTCGGGACAGAACCTGAACGTCTACTCGGTTGGCTACCGCGTGCCGCTGTATGCGCTGAACGACAGCATCGACTTCATCTATGGCCGCTCCAGCGTCAACACGCCCGCGAGCTCGCCCACGCTGGGCGGTGTGCTTGGCTTCACGGGCAAGGGCGAGACCTGGGGGCTGCGCTACAACCTCTTCCTGGGCCGCACGGGTGAGACCGCGTCCAAGGTCGTGTTCGGCCTGGACCACAAGAAGATCGACTCGCGCTGTGATGTGAACGGCCAGCCCATCAGCGTCACGGGAGCGACGCCGCCGATCTCCTCCTGCGTGCCGTACACCACGACGCCGTTGAGCATCACCTATATAGGCCAGCGCGACGCGGTGGACCAGGCGCTGGCGTACAACCTCGGGCTGGCGCGCAACTTCGCCAGCGGTGCGCGCTACACCAATCTGGACGGCCGCACGGACCGCTACTCCTACCTGACACCGGGCAATCGCAGCACGCGCGACGGCTTCATGGTGGTGCGCGGCGGCGCCACGCTGCTGCAGGCGCTGGACAGCGGCTGGCAGATTCGCTTTGCGGGCAACGCCCAACTGACCCACACGCCGCTCGTTTCCAGCGAACAGTTGGGCCTGGTGGGCAGCAACGCGGTGCGCGGCTTCGACGAGCGCGCCGTGGCCGCGGATGGCGGCCTGGTGCTCAACGCCGAGCTTTACACGCCTGAGTTGGGCGCGCACATCGGCCTGCCGGGCAACCTGCGCGGCCTGGTGTTCGTGGATGCCGGCTATGGCAGCAACCGAAAGACGGCGGGCACCTACCTGCCGGGCCACACCAAGGTCGCCAGCACCGGTCTGGGCGCGCGCTACACGCTGAGCCGGGACTTCAGCGTCCGGCTGGATGCGGCCCGGGTGCTCGATGCCGGCAGTTCATACACCGAGAAGCGCGGCGACTGGCGCGCCCATCTGAGCGCGATGTTCGCGTTCTAAGAAAAGAGAGCTTCCCCCATGAAATCGAACAAGGCATTCCGGCTGCGCTTTCTCTCGCTGGTGGTCGCGGCGATGTGCGCCGGCGGCGCGCACGCCCAGCTCGCCCCGGGCGCGCTGCCCACCGGCGCCACCGTGATCGGTGGCCAGGCATCGATCGTGCAAAACGGCACGACGCTCAATATCCACCAGACTTCGGCTCAGGCGCTGGTCAATTTCTCCAGCTTCAACATCGGCTCGGCTGCGCTGGTCGACATTCGCCAGCCGGGCGCGGCGGCGGCGCTGCTGGCGCGTGTGACAGGTGGCGACCCGTCGCAGATTTACGGCCAGATCACGGCCAATGGCGCGCTCTGGCTGGTCAATCCCGCGGGCATCATGGTGGGGCAGGGCGCGCGCATAGACGTAGGCGCCTTCATCGCCAGCACGCTCAATGTGAGCGACTCCGACTTCCTGGCCGGGCGCCTGAACTTCACTTCGGCCGGCAACGCCGCCGGAGTGCGCAACGCGGGCACGGTCAATGCCGGCGCGGCAGCGGGCGGGGGACGCATCTATCTGGTAGGCCAGACGGTGGAGAACGCTGGCAGCCTCAACGCCCCCAATGGCGAGGTGCTGCTGGCTGCGGGCCAGAACGTACAGCTGCTGGATACCGGCCACCCGGGCGTATCGATCGCGCTGTCCGGCGCCGGCGGCAATGCCAGGAATCTGGGCCGCATCGTGGCCGAAGCCGGCCGCATCGGGCTGGGGGGGGCGCTGGTGGCCAACGCCGGTGAAATCAGTGCCAGCAGCGCCCACAGCGTGGGCGGGCGCGTGTTCCTGCGCGCCAACGAGGTGACGACGTCAGCGGCGTCCCATATCCATGCCGATGGCTTGTCGGGTGGCAGCGTGGTGCTGGTCGGTGACACGGCCGACATTGATGGACGCATATCGGCCACGGGCAGCGCGGGCCCGGGCGGCTTCGTCGACACCTCGGGCCATGCCCGCCTCAACGTCAAGAATGCGCCGACCGTGGGCAAGGGCGGAGAATGGTTGATTGATCCAAGCAATCTGCAAGTCGTCGCGGGCGCCGGCGGCGACGCCAATGTGCAGGAAGGAATCATCGTTTCGACCGAAGCTGGTACAACGATAGGCGCCGACGTCATCACGGCCCAGCTCAACGTCGGCGCCCACGTGGTGCTGGCCACCGGTGGCAGCGGCACCGGCGAGGGCAACATCACGGTGAATGCGGCGATCGCCAAGACCGGCGGCGAAAACGCGCAGCTCACGCTGCGTGCCCACAACGACATCGAGATCAACGCGCCCATCACCAGCAGCGCTGGTTCGTTGGGCCTGAGCCTGAAGAACAATTTCCACGGCAGCACGACCACCCCCGGCCGCGCGGCCACCATCAACGCGGACATCAACCTCAACGGCGGTGCGCTGGAAGTCTCGCAAGGCGAGGCGCTGGGCAACGGAACCCTGAATATTGCGAGTGGCACCACGACGCTTCAAGGCGCTTCGCGCATTCTCGCGGCGGCGGTCAATGTCAGGAAGGATGGCCGTGTATCGATCGATTCGGCGCAGACGCTGCAGGGCGTTTGGACCAATGCCGGCGAGATAGAACTGCAGGGCGAAGGCGCACTGAACCTGGAAAACGCGGACGCGAGCCTGCTCAACACCGGGCGCCTGACCCTGTCCGGCACCAACAGTGCCGTGCTGGCCGGCGCCAGCGAAGCGTCCAACCTCACAAACAACGGCGAAATCGTCAAGACTTCGTCGGGTGCCCAGGACATCAGCAGGCTGACCAACGGCGGCGCCGGCAGCATCGTGATTGAGGCCGGGCAATTGTCGCTGTCCAGGACAACCTTGGGCGGTGCCGTGAAAGTGGCCCAGAACGCCGAGCTTGCGATAAAGGGCGCCGAACAGGGCGAACAGGGTTCCGAGCTTGCCGGTGGCGTCAACATCACCGGCGCCGGCGCCATGACATGGCGCGGCAACGTGAGGCTGCTGGGCGATGTGACGCTGGGCGCCAACGCGCCGACACTGACCATCGAACCCTCGGTCCTGACTTTCGTTGGCGGCACGAACACCCAGCTCACGACGCATAACCTGATCGATATCCGCGGCGAGCTCGTGCTTGATGGCGACACGGTCTGGAACAACCACGGCACGATCAGCGTGGGCGCTGATCAGCCTGGAGTGCTGTCCTTCAATACCAATGCCATCTTCAACAACAAGTCGAGCGGCGTGGTGGACGTAAGAAACAACTCGCGTGTCATGCTCTCGACGTTGACCACCATCAACAACGAAGCCGGCGCGCTGCTGCAGATTGCGTCCACCGAGACCAATACGTTCAGCGGCGGCTATCAGGGCCGTATCAACAACAGCGGCACTATAGAGAAGACGGGGCTGGGCACCACGCCGGCGCCGATCGTGAACCAGGCCGGCGGCTTGCTCGACATCAGAGCCGGCGTGCTGGGCGTCACATTTTCGTCCACCGACACCAACCAGGGCACGATCCGTATTGCCGAAGGCGCAACGCTGCGCAGCTACGGTCCCCAGGATCTTTACAACGCGGGCACCATACGCGGCACGGGTACGGTTGATTTTTACGCTGCAGGGCCGACATTGGTCAACGCCTTTCCCGAAGCGCTCCAACTGGTCAACGCGGTCGTGGCGACGCCCAAGCTGGTCAACAACGGCATCGTTGCTCCGGGCGGATCGGACGAAGTGGGCACGCTGACGGTCAACGGCGGCTATGCCCAGGGAGCGCAAGGCGCTTTGAACATCCGGCTGTCGGGCGACACCGCCGACAAACTCCAGGTCACCGGCCCGGTCCAGCTGGCTGGCACGCTCAACCTGTCCACCCTGGGCGGCGGCCTGCCTGTCGATGGAGTGCAGGCCAGCGTGCTGACCGGTGACGCGGGAAGAACTGGCTCCTTCACTGTGGTGAATGCGCCCGCAATCATCACTCCAGAGCTTACCGGCAGGCTGGCAGTCGACTATCCCGTGTCGGAAACTGCCTTGGTGCAGGTAAACGCAACGACTTCCCCGACGGTCGTCACGCCCACGCCCACGCCCACGCCCACGCCCACGCCCACGCCCACGCCCACGCCCACGCCC
>NZ_JAVWWA010000186.1:0-5075 GCF_036666375.1 Comamonas sp.
GCTTCTTCGGCCGCGGCGTCCTTCTTGCGCAGCAGGCCCTTGGCGGCCTTGACCACCTGGGGCGTGGCTTCGATGACATCGCCCCAGGGAACGAGCTTCAGTGCGGTGATCCAGCTGATCGCCATGGCTTAGAGCACCTCGCTGGCGAAGTCGGCCAGACGCGAGCGCTCGCCGCGCGCCAGCGTGATGTGGCCGCTGTGCGGCCAGCCCTTGAAGCGGTCCACCGAGTAGGTCAGGCCCGAAGAGCCTTCGGTGAGGTACGGGGTGTCGATCTGCGCCAGGTTGCCCATGCAGATGATCTTCGTGCCCGGGCCGGCGCGTGTGATCAGCGTCTTCATCTGCTTGGGCGTGAGGTTCTGCGCCTCGTCGAGGATCAGATACTTGTTGAGGAAGGTGCGCCCGCGCATGAAGTTCATGCTCTTGATCTTGATGCGGCTGCGGATCAGCTCGTTGGTCGCGGCGCGGCCCCATTCGCCGGCATTGCCGCCGTCGCCCTTGGCCAGGAACTCGAGGTTGTCGTCGAGCGCTCCCATCCAGGGGCCCATCTTTTCCTCTTCGGTGCCCGGCAGGAAGCCTATGTCCTCGCCCACGCTCACCGTGGCGCGCGTCATGATGATCTCGGTGTAGCGGCGTTCGTCGAGCACCTGGGTCAGGCCCGCGGCCAGCGCCATCAGCGTCTTGCCGGTGCCGGCCGTGCCGGTCAGCGTCACGAGGTCGATTTCCGGGTCCATCAGCAGGTTCATCGCGAAGTTCTGCTCGCGGTTGCGCGTGGTCACGCCCCAGACCGCGTTCTTCGCATGGCCATAGTCGCGCAAGGTCTTGAGCACCGCCGTGCGGTCGCGGATCTCGGTCACGCGCAGGAACAGGCTGGGCTCGCCCGGCGCTTCGTAGTAGACGAACTGGTTGATCATGAACTGGCCGACGATGGCGCCCGTGACCCGATAGCAGGTGTAGGGGCCTTCGTTCCAGCTTTCCATGCCCTTGCCGGCCTTGGTCCAGAAATCCTGCGGCAGCGGCATCAGGCCGGAGTACAGCAGGTCGCCGTCCTCGAGCACCTTGTCGTTCTGGTAGTCCTCTGCGGCCAGGCCCAGCGCGCGCGCCTTGACGCGCATGTTGATGTCCTTGGACACCAGCACCACGTCGCGGCCTTTGCGCTGCTGGCGCAGCGCTTCGACCACGCCCAGGATCTGGTTGTCGGCCTTGCCCTGGGGCAGGCTGGTGGGCAGCGTGCATTCCAGCGCTTCGGTCTGGAAGAACAGCTGGCCGGTGGCGCTGCGGTGGCCCGAGGCGGACAGGCCCAGGCCCTTGTCGAGGCTGGTCTCGCCCTGGGCGGCGACCAGCGCGTCAAGGCTGCGGCTGACCTGGCGGCCATTGCGCGCGACTTCGGTCATGCCCTTCTTGTGTGCATCGAGCTCCTCGAGCACCACCATCGGCAGGAAGATGTCATGTTCCTCGAAGCGGAACAGGCTGGTCGGGTCGTGCAGCAGCACATTGGTGTCGAGCACGAACAGCGTGGTGTTGTCCGAGCGCGACTTGCGCTTGCTGACCTTGGTGGCGACCACGGGTGCCGGGGCTGGCGCGGTCGGCGCCGCGGCCACCGGAGCCTTGGCCTTGGCCTCGATGGCCGGGGCTGGCGCGCTGTCGCGCTTGGCACGGCGCGCGCGCGCTGCAGGGGGCGCCACCGCAGCGGGTGCGGAAGCGGCCACCGGAGCCGCAGGCGTGCGCACTGTGGTTTCCACCTGGATCATGGGGGCGTCGGCATCCACGCTGGCGCTGCGCCGGCGTGCCGGGGCGGCGGGGGCAACCGCGGCAACCACCTCGGGGAGGTCGTCGAAGTCGTCGTCAGCAATGTTCGGGCGCGTGTCCTTGCGCTGTGCGACTACGCTGAAAGCTTCGGCAGGGAGAGTGGCCGCGCGGCGGCTGGGTGCAGGAGGCAGTGGCATATTCGGCAGGCCCAATCAAAAAACAGCGGAACAAAAAGCACAAAGCCGCCACGGAGACCGGGGCGGCTTGGGATTGGAAACACAGGATGAAACGAAGCTCAGGAGCATCGTTCCATTATGCATACCTCTGTGACAGACAGAGGCATTCAGGGGCAGCGGCGGAAAATCAGGCCGCTTCCTTCTTCAGCGACTTCAAGGACTTGACGGCCTTGAGCACTTCCTCGACATGGCCGGGCACCTTGAGGCCGCGCCATTCCTGGTGCAGGATGCCGTCGGCATCGATCAGGAAGGTGCTGCGCTCGATGCCCTTGACCTTCTTGCCGTACATGATCTTGTTCTTGACCACGCCGAACATGTGGCACATCTTTTCTTCGGTGTCGGCGATGAGTTCGAAGGGCAGCTCGAGCTTTTCCTTGAAATCATCATGGGATTTCATGTTGTCGCGCGACACACCGAAGACAGCGGCACCGGCTTTGACAAAATCCTTGTATTTATCCCGAAACTGCATCGCTTCGGTGGTACAACCGGGCGTATTGTCTTTAGGATAGAAGTAGAGAATCACAATCTGGCCGTTGTGGGAGGTGTTGGACACCTTGAGCCCGCCGGTTGCATTGGCTTCGAATTCAGGGAGTGGTTTGTTGACAACGATCGCCATGCGCTTCTATCTCTCGGGTGTAGTCGTTGAATAGTTGAGGGCAAAGGTCTGTTATTGCTTTGGTGCAACCCCCAACCGCAGCCGTGTATTTTACCCTGAATTGATTTACAGCGTCTAAACACAACCCTTGAGGCGTCGTTGTGCGGGCTTGCCGCGCCTGCAGCGCAAATACTGCCCTGTGGTTTTGACCACGTCGGGCGCATTTCTTTTCGCTGGAACTACTCCAGCAGCAATGCCGCGACCACGTTTCTGCCTTCTCCGGCGAGGATGTTGTAGGTGCGGCAGGCGGCCTGCGTGTCCATGGTCTCGAGGCCGATTCCCTTGGCCATCAGCGGCTGCAGCCAGGCGGGCGACACGAAGCGGTTGCGTGTGCCGCTGCCAAACAGCACCAGCTCCGCGGGAATTTCGGCCAGCGCGGCGAAGTGCGCGGGCGTCAGATCCTCGAAACGCTGGCAGTTCCAGTCCTGGCGCAGTCCCTGCGCGCTGATGATCAGGCTGTGGCTGAATTTCTCCTGCTCGATGGCGATCCAGCCGGGGCCATAGCCGCGTATGGTCTGTGCTTCGGAGCGGTCGGGTTGGAATTTCATGCTGCGCTCGGTTGTGGCTGCTCGGGCAGCCGGCGTGAAAAGTGCATGCCCATGGGCACGATGGTGCAGTGCGGAACTGTGGTCAAATTATAGGTTTCACCAGGGGGTCTTTGCCCTTTGGCGTGTTCTGCAGTAACTACTCCCTACCAGCATGAAGACCGTCCTCAAATCCGCCAAACTTGCCAACGTCTGCTATGACATCCGCGGGCCCATCATGGACGCGGCCAAGCAGATGGAGGAAGACGGCCACAAGATCATCAAGCTCAACATCGGCAATCTGGCGGTGTTCGGCTTCGATGCGCCCGAGGAAATCCAGCAGGACATGATCCGCAATCTGCCCAATTCCGCGGGCTATTCGGACAGCAAGGGCATTTTCGCGGCGCGCAAGGCGGTGATGCACGAGACCCAGCACCAGGGCATCAAGGGCGTGACGCTCGACGACATCTACCTGGGCAACGGCGCGTCCGAGCTGATCGTGATGGCCACCAACGCGCTGCTCGACAACGGCGACGAACTGCTGCTGCCCGCGCCCGACTATCCGCTGTGGACGGCGGCGGCGAGCCTGTCGGGCGGAACGCCCGTGCACTACATCTGCGACGAAGCCAACGGCTGGATGCCCGACCTCGACGACATCCGCGCCAAGGTCACGCCGCGCACCAAGGGCATCGTGGTCATCAACCCGAACAATCCCACGGGCGCGCTGTACTCGACCGAACTGCTCAAGGGCATCGTCGAGATCGCGCGCGAGCATGGCCTGGTGATCTTTGCCGACGAGGTCTACGACAAGGTGCTCTACGACGGCGCCAAGCATGTGCCGCTGGCCAGCCTGTCGACCGATGTGCTGACGCTGACGTTCAATTCGCTGTCCAAGGCCTACCGTTCGTGCGGCTACCGCGCGGGCTGGCTCGTGGTGTCGGGCGACAAGAAGCCCGCACGCGACTACATCGAAGGCCTGAACATGCTGTCGAACATGCGGCTGTGCGCCAACGTTCCCGGCCAGTGGGCCGTGCAGACGGCGCTGGGCGGCCACCAGAGCATCGACGACCTGGTGTGCGCGGGCGGGCGGCTGCGCGTGCAGCGCGACCTCGCGCATGAACTGATCACCGCAATTCCGGGCGTCAGCTGCGTCAAGCCCCAGGCCGCCTTGTACATGTTCCCCAAGCTCGATCCCGTGATCTATCCGATCAAGGACGACCAGCAGTTCTTCCTCGAAATGCTGCAGGAGACCAAGGTCATGCTGGTGCAGGGTACGGGCTTCAACTGGCCCGAGCCCGATCACTTCCGCATTGTTTTCCTGCCGCACGAGGCCGACCTGCGCGAAGCGATCCGCCGCGTGGCCGTGTTCCTCGAAAAGGCGCGCCTGCGTTTCGGCACGAACTGATTCACTGCTTTCCCCCTGCTGCGCACCGCAGCGTTTTTTGACTGGCAATTTGTATATGAAACCGATCCAAGTAGGCCTTCTGGGCATTGGCACCGTGGGTAGCGGCACTTTCAACGTGTTGCAGCGCAATCAGGGCGAGATTCGCCGCCGCGCAGGTCGCGGGATTGAAATTACCATGGTGGCCGACTTGGACACAGAGCGCGCCAAGAGCGTGGTCGGTGACGCGGTCCGCGTGGTCGGCGACGCGCGCGAAGTCATTGCCAATCCCGACATCGACGTCGTGGTCGAGCTGATCGGCGGCTACGGCATCGCCAAGCAGCTGGTGCTCGAAGCGATTGCCGCGGGCAAGCATGTGGTCACGGCCAACAAGGCGCTGCTGGCGGTGCACGGCACGGAAATCTTCCAGGCCGCGGCCGACAAGGGCGTGATGGTGGCCTATGAAGCCGCGGTCGCGGGTGGCATTCCCATCATCAAGGCGCTGCGCGAAGGCCTGACCGCCAACTCCATCC
>NZ_JAVWWA010000187.1:0-5025 GCF_036666375.1 Comamonas sp.
GCACGATCATGAACACCGCCCAGTCGTCGATGCCGGCGCTGGCTGCGGCCTTCTACCCGACGCGCGGCCGGGCCACGGGCGTGGCCTGGATGCTGGGCATAGGCCGCTTCGGCGGCATTGCCGGCTCGTTCCTGGTTGCCGAGCTGTCGGCGCGCCACCTTGGTTTCAGCGAGATCTTCAGCGTGGTGGCCGTGGCCGGCCTGGTCGCCACCGGCGCGCTGATCGTCAAGGAAATTTTCAGTCCCAAGCCCCATGGCGAGACCGTGGGCCGCACCGCCGCGCATTAAGCCCATTCAGAATTACAGGAGAACATTGCGATGATCATTGACGTACACGGCCACTACACCACGGCTCCCGCAGCGCTGGGCGCCTGGCGCGACCTGCAGATTGCCGGCCTCAAGGACCCCAGCCAGGCCCCGTCGGCCAGTTCGCTGAAGATCAGCGACGACGAGATCCGCGACACCATAGAGAACAACCAGCTCAAGCTGATGAAGCAGCGCGGCTCCGACCTGACGATCTTCAGCCCGCGCGCCAGCTTCATGGCCCACCACATCGGCGACTTCGAGACTTCGTCGACCTGGGCGGCGATCTGCAACGAGCTGTGCTATCGCGTCAGCGAACTGTTTCCCGAGCACTTCATTCCCGCGGCCATGCTGCCGCAGTCGCCGGGCGTCGATCCCGCGACCTGCATTCCCGAGCTGGTGAAATGCGTGGAGCAATACGGCAACGTGGGCATCAACCTCAACCCCGATCCCTCGGGCGGCCACTGGACTTCGCCGCCGCTGTCGGACCGCAGCTGGTATCCCATCTACGAGAAGATGGTCGAGTACGACATTCCCGCGATGGTCCACGTGAGCACCAGCTGCAACAGCTGCTTCCACACCACGGGCGCGCACTACCTGAACGCCGACACCACGGCCTTCATGCAATGCCTGACCAGCGACCTGTTCAAGGACTTCCCCACGCTCAAGTTCCTGATCCCGCATGGCGGCGGCGCCGTGCCCTACCACTGGGGCCGTTTCCGCGGCCTGGCGCAGGAACTGAAAAAACCGCTGCTCGACGAGCACCTGCTCAACAACATCTTCTTCGACACCTGCGTCTACCACCAGCCGGGCATTGATTTGCTCACCAAGGTGATCCCGGTCAAGAACATTTTGTTTGCCAGCGAGATGATTGGCGCGGTGCGCGGCATCGATCCGACCACGGGCCATTACTACGACGACACCAAGCGCTACATCGAGGACACGGTGAACCTCAACGAGGAAGAGCGCTTCCAGGTCTACGAAGGCAATGCGCGCCGCGTGTTCACGCGCCTCGACGCCGCGCTCAAGAAGAAGGGCCTGTAAGCAGGCCATCAGCAAACAGGAGATTCAGATGTACGAACTCGGTGTGGTTTACCGCAATATCCAGCGTGCCGACAAGGCCGCGGCCGACGGCCTGGCAGCATTGGGCTCGGCAACGGTGCACGAGGCCATGGGCCGCGTGGGCCTGCTCAAGCCCTATATGCGTCCCATCTATTCAGGTCAGCAGGTCTCGGGCACGGCCGTCACCGTGCTGCTGCAGCCCGGCGACAACTGGATGATGCATGTCGTGGCCGAGCAGATCCAGCCCGGCGACGTGGTCGTCGCGGCCATCACTTCGGAATGCACGGATGGCTATTTCGGCGACCTGCTGGCCACCAGCTTCCAGGCGCGCGGCGCGCGCGCGCTGATCATCGACGCCGGCGTGCGCGATGTGAAGACACTGCAGGAAATGAACTTCCCGGTCTGGAGCCGCGCCATCTCGTCGCGCGGCACGATCAAGGCGACGCTGGGCTCGGTCAACATTCCCGTGGTCTGCGCCGGCATGTGGGTCACTCCCGGCGACGTGATCGTCGCCGATGACGACGGCGTGGTCTGCGTGCCCGCGGCCAGGGCCGTCGCCACGCTGGAGGCCGCGCAAAAGCGCGAGAGCTTCGAAGGCGAAAAGCGCGCCAAGCTGGCCTCGGGCGTGCTGGGCCTCGACATGTACAAGATGCGCGAGCCGCTGGCCCAGGCAGGCCTGCGTTACATCGACTGAAGGACTGCAAAAAATGGCAAATTTTGAAAAGACCCCCGGCTGGCTCGACTGGTACAGCGGCCCGGCCAAGCCGAAATTCCAGGTGCCCGCGGGCGCGGTCGATGCCCATTGCCATGTGTTTGGCCCGGGCGATGAATTCCCGTTCGCGCCCGAGCGCAAGTACACGCCCTGCGACGCGAGCAAGCAGCAGCTGTTTGCGCTGCGCGACCATCTGGGCTTTGCGCGCAATGTGATCGTGCAGGCCACCTGCCACGGCGCCGACAACAGCGCCATGGTCGATGCCTGCAAGTCCGCGGGCGGCAAGGCGCGCGGCGTGGCCACCGTGAAGCGCAGCATCAGTGATGAAGAGCTGCAGGCGCTGCATGACGCCGGCGTGCGCGGCGTGCGCTTCAACTTCGTCAAGCGCCTGGTCGACTTCACGCCCAAGGACGAGCTGCTGGAGATTGCCGGCCGCATCCAGAAGCTGGGCTGGCATGTGGTGATCTACTTCGAGGCCGTCGAC
Organism: Comamonas sp.; assembly: GCF_036666375.1. GTDB lineage: Bacteria > Pseudomonadota > Gammaproteobacteria > Burkholderiales > Burkholderiaceae_C > Comamonas. The sequence continues at coordinate 2,561 of NZ_JAVWWA010000187.1, forward strand.
CTGCCCGAGCTGTGGGATTTCTTCACCAGCCTGCCGACCACGGTGGTCGTGGACCACATGGGCCGCCCCGATGTGAGCAAGCCCATCGACGGCCCCGAGTTCGAGCTGTTCCTCAAGTTCATGCGCGAGCACCCCAATGTCTGGAGCAAGGTCTCGTGCCCCGAGCGCCTGTCCATCACCGGCCCCAAGGCGCTTGATGGCCAGCAGAATGCCTACCAGGACGTGGTGCCGTTCGCGCGCCGTGTGGTCGAGGAGTTCCCCGATCGCGTGCTGTGGGGCACCGACTGGCCGCATCCCAACCTCAAGGACCATATGCCCGACGACGGCCTGCTGGTGGATTTCATTCCCCACATCGCGCCCACGGCCGAACTGCAGCGCAAGCTGCTGGTGGACAATCCCATGCGTCTTTACTGGCCAGAGGAAGTCTGATCATGGCTCTCCATAAACCCTATACCGATGTGCCCGGCACCATCATCTTTGACGCCCAGCAGTCCCGCAAGGGCTACTGGCTCAACCAGTTCTGCATGTCGCTGATGAAGGCCGAGAACCGCGCGCGCTTCAAGGCCGACGAGCGCGCCTACCTCGACGAGTGGGCGATGACCGAAGAGCAGAAGCAGGCGGTGCTGGCGCGCGACCTGAACTGGTGCATGCGCACCGGCGGCAACATCTACTTCCTGGCCAAGATCGGCGCGACCGACGGCAAGAGCTTCCAGCAGATGGCAGGCTCTATGACCGGCATGACCGAAGACGAATACCGCGCCATGATGCTTGCTGGCGGCCGCTCGGCCAACGGCAACCGCGTTGTCGGCGAAGACGGCGACGCCCAGGCGCACCGCCAGCCCCAAGGAAACTCTGCCCGCAAGGAGGGCAACTGAATGGCCCGCATCACCGCTTCCGTCTTCACTTCCCATGTGCCCGCGATAGGCGCGGCCCTCGACCTGGGCCGCGACCAGGACGACTACTGGAAGCCGCTGTTCAAGGGCTATGAGCCCTCCAAGCAGTGGATGAAGGACAACAAGCCCGACGTCATCTTCCTGGTCTACAACGACCACGCGACGGCGTTCAGCCTGGACATGATCCCGACGTTCGCGATCGGCACGGCCGACACCTTCACGCCGGCCGACGAAGGCTGGGGCCCGCGCCCCGTGCCCACCGTGGTTGGCCACCCCGATCTGGCGTCGCACATCGCGCAGTCGGTGATACAGCAGGATTTCGACCTGACCATCGTCAACAAGATGGACGTGGACCACGGCCTCACCGTGCCGCTGTCGCTGATGTGCGGCCAGCCCACGCCTGAAGAAGGCTGGCCCTGCCCGGTGATTCCGTTTGCGGTCAACGTGGTGCAATACCCCGTGCCTTCGGGCCAGCGCTGCTTCAACCTGGGCCGCGCGATCCGCAAGGCCGTGGAAAGCTATGACGAGGACCTCAACGTCCACATCTGGGGCACGGGCGGCATGAGCCACCAGCTGCAGGGCGCGCGCGCCGGCCTGATCAACAAGGAATGGGACCTGAACTTCCTGGACCGCCTGATCGACAACCCCCATGGCCTGGCCAAGATGCCGCACATCGACTATGTGCGCGAAGCCGGCTCGGAAGGCATCGAACTGGTGATGTGGCTGATCGCGCGCGGCGCGATGAGCGACATCGACAGCCCGGCGCCCGTGCCCAAGGTCGCCCACCGCTTCTACCATGTGCCTGCGTCGAATACCGCCGTGGGCCACCTGATCCTGGAGAACCAATGAACAGCAAGAAGACCATCAAAGTTGCCCTGGCCGGTGCCGGCGCATTCGGCATCAAGCACCTCGACGGCATCAAGAACATCGATGGCGTTGAAGTCGTCTCGCTGGTGAGCCGCGACCTCGAAAAGACGCGCGAAGTCGCGGCCAAGTACGGCATTGCCCATGTGACCACCGATCTCGCCGACAGCCTGGCGCTGGCCGAAGTCGACGCCGTGATCCTGTGCACGCCCACACAGATGCATGCTTCGCAGGCAATTGCGTGTCTCAAGGCCGGCAAGCATGTGCAGGTCGAGATTCCCATGGCCGACAGCCTGGCCGACGCCGAGGCCGTGGTCGCGGCGCAAAAGGAATCGGGCCTGGTCGCGATGTGCGGCCACACGCGCCGCTTCAATCCCAGCCACCAGTGGATCCACAAGAAGGTCGGCGCAGGCGAGCTGAACCTGCAGCAGATGGACGTGCAGACCTATTTCTTCCGCCGCACCAACACCAACGCGCTGGGCCAGGCACGCAGCTGGACCGACCACCTGCTGTGGCACCACGCCGCCCACACCGTGGACCTGTTCGCCTACCAGGCGGGCAGCCCCATCGTGCAGGCCAATGCCGTGCAAGGCCCCATCCACCCCGTGCTGGGCATCGCCATGGACATGAGCATCCAGCTCAAGGCCGCGAACGGCGCGATCTGCACGCTGAGCCTGTCGTTCAACAACGACGGCCCGCTGGGCACCT
>NZ_JAVWWA010000188.1:0-4996 GCF_036666375.1 Comamonas sp.
ACGGCGCGCTGGCGCCAGCGCACATGCAGCGTGCAGGCGACGAACAGCGACAGGCACAGCGCGACTTCGGCCAGCGCGAGCCAGCGGCTGGGCGCGGGGTCGCTCCAGGCACGCACCACGCCTTCGGTGAAGTACAGCCAGACCACCAGGCTGACCCAGCGGTAGGTGTACATGCGGCGCTTGAGCAGGCCGGCCAGCGGCAGGCACAGCGGCAGCGCCTTGAGCGCCAGCCACGAGCCGCCGGGGCGCAGCGGCGCAAGCCACAGCTCCCAGGCAACGCACAGCAGCATCAGGGCCAGCAGGCTGCCTACGGCCCACCAGCGGGTGGCAGCGACGTCGCTGCCGGGTTCGGTATTGGAAGGATTCATGGAGGTGGCATCATATCGGCCATGGCCTTGTCCTTTCACCGAGCGCGCATGCGCGGGCGCCAATTGGCCCACACCCTGACCGTCTTTCCCTGGCGCAACACCGCGCACACGCTGGCTGCGCGCTTTCGCGAAGACCGGCTGGGCCTCACGGCCAGCAGTCTCACCTTCACCTCGCTGCTGGCGCTGGTGCCGTTCGTCACGGTCGCGCTCGCGGTGTTCACTGCGTTTCCCACGTTCGGCCGTCTGCAGCTGATGCTGCAGCGCTGGCTGATCGACAGCCTGATTCCCGATTCCATCGCGCTGCAGGTGATGGACTATCTGATGCAGTTCGCGGCCAAGGCCAGCCAGCTCGGCGGCGTGGGCTTCGGCTTTCTGCTGGTCACGGTGATCAGCCTGGTCATGACCATGGACCGCACGCTCAACAACATCTGGCGCGTGCAGCGCATGCGGCCGCTGGGCCAGCGCCTGCTGATCTACTGGGCGGTGATCACGCTGGGACCGCTGCTCATGGGCGGCAGCATCGCCACCACCTCGTATGTGTTGTCGGCCTCGCGCGGCATAGTCGCGGCGCTTCCCGAGGCGGTGCAGGTGGGTTTCAATTCACTTGAATTCCTGCTGCTTTCGGGCGCGATGGCCGCGCTCTACCACTACGTGCCGAACACGCCCGTCAAGTGGCGCCATGCGTTTGTCGGCGGCCTGTTTGTCGCCATCGGCATGGCGCTGGCCAAGAACATTCTCGCGCTGTACCTGGCCTCGGTGCCCACCTATTCGGTGATCTACGGCACCTTCGCCACCTTGCCCATCCTGCTCATCTGGGTCTATGTGGCCTGGGTGATCTTCCTGCTGGGCGCCGTGGTCACGGCCTATCTGCCCAGCCTGCTCACGGGCATGGAGCGCAGCTCCTCGCACCGCGGCTGGAGCTTCGAGCTGGCGCTCGAAGTCGTTGCCGTGCTCGACGAGCAGCGCGGCCAGCCGCTGCGCGGCATGCAGCCGCTGGCGCTGGCCAGGCGCCTCAAGGTCGACGCGCTGCAGCTCGAGCCTGCGCTCGCGGCGCTGACCACGGTGCGCTGGCTGGGCATGCTGCCCGACGAAGGCCAGACGCGCACCATAGACGACGTCGAGCCGCGCTACGTGCTGCTGTGCGACCCGGACGAGACGCTGCTCGCGCCGCTGCTGCAGCATCTGCTGCTCGACAGGACGCCGGGCACGCAGAAATTGTGGGAGCAGGGCCATTGGGACGAACTCACGCTGGGCCAGGCCTTGCCGCTGCCCGAGGTGATTGCCCAGCCGCCGGCCCTGGTGCCGTTCGTGCTGCCCCGTTGAGAATTTTTGTCACCAGGAGAGAGTGCGATGGAAACCATGGAAATTCACCGCGGCCGGCTGATCGATCACCTGCAGCTGGTGGTGCGCGATCTGCCCAGGGCGCAGACCTTCTACACCGCCGTGCTCGCGGCGCTGCAGGTGCCCATGGGCGGCACGGCCGAGGACTATTTCTGGGCCGACGAGTTGTTCGTGTCCACGGCCGGCAGCCAGGCCGCGCAGGGCCATCTGACCGGCCGCCACCATTTGGCGTTCCAGGCCAAGGACCGCGCCATGGTCGAGGCGTTCTACCAGGCCGCGCTGGCCCATGGCGGCACCGACAACGGCGCGCCCGGCGAGCGGCCCTACCATCCGGGCTACTACGCGGCCTTCGTGCTCGACCCCGACGGCAACAACATCGAAGCCGTGTTCCACGGCGAGGCGCAGCGCAGCGCGGAGTCGGTGCGCGTGACCTTCTGAAGTGGAAAAGCCCCGCCTGTCTTGCGACAGTGCAGGGCTCAGGGCGGAGCTGCGCGGCTCAAGCCGCCAGAAAATCCCGCAGCGCAAACAGCGTCTCGTCGGGCGACTCCGTCATCTGGTTGTGCCCCATGGGCAGCAGCACGCGCTGCGGCTTCTTGCCCGCGGCCTGGGCCGCCTGGATCAGGCCTTGGGCGGCCTTGGGCGGCGTCATCTGGTCCTGGGCGCCGAGCGCGAACAGCACGGGGCAGGTGATGGCCGCGATCGCGGCCTCGCCGCCCGTGTAGCGGTCGCAGGCCAGAAATCCGGTGTGCAGCAGGTTCTGCTGCGCATTGCTGGCCAGCACGCGCCGGCCCAGCGCCATGCCCGCGCCGAACACCCAGCTGCCCGCGCCGCCGGGCGGTGCGAGCGTCGCGCGCGAGAAGGTATTGACCAGCTGTATCGCCTGTTCGGGCGTGTTGAGCGCCGATTCGAGCAGCGCCGGCGAGACCTTCATCGGGTGGGCCGTGCCCACCAGCGCCAGGTGGCTCACGCGCTCGCCCAGGTCGGCCGCGGCCTGCAGCGCAATCAGGCTGCCCCAGCTATGGCCCACCAGCGCGGCCTTTTCCAGGCCCGCGGCATCCATCAGATCGGCGACAAAGCGCGCCGCCTGCTCGACGCTTTGCGGCGCCGGACCCGCGCTGCGGCAATGGCCGGGCAGGTCTATGGCCAGCACGTTCCAGCCGTGGTTGGCCAGATAGCGGCTTTGCAGCGCCCAGACGCTGTGGTCGCACAGCACGCCGTGGATCAGGATGACCGTGGGCAGTTCGGGGCGCAGCGCCTTGCCGCCGGTATAGGCGTAAATGGAGTGGCCGTTGACTTCGATGTTCATGGTGATTTCTCCTCCTCCTAGGCGGCTTTTTCCGCGGCCTTGAGCGCGCGCTTGAGGTCGTCGATCAGGTCGTCGGCGTCTTCGAGGCCAATCGACAGGCGTATCGTGCCCTGGCTGATGCCCGCGCCGGCAAGCGCCGCGTCGTCCATGCGGAAGTGGGTGGTGCTCGCGGGGTGTATCACCAGCGAGCGGCAGTCACCGACGTTGGCCAGGTGGCTGAAGACCTTGAGCGTCTCGATGAACTTCTTGCCCTGGTTGCGGTTGCCCGCGATGTCGAAGCTGAACACCGAACCCGCGCCGCGCGGCAGCAGTTTCTTGGCCAGCGCATGGCTGGGGTGGCTTTCGAGCATGGGGTGGCCGACGCGGCTGACCATGGAGTGGCTGGCGAGGAACTCGACCACCTTGACGGTGTTGCGCATGTGGCGCTCCATGCGCAGCGGCAGGGTTTCAATGCCCTGCAGTATCAGCCAGGCGGTATGCGGGCTCATGCAGGCGCCGAAGTCGCGCAGGCCTTCGCGGCGCGCGCGCAGCAGGAAGGCGCCGACGCTGCTTTCCTCGGTGAACACCATGTTGTGGAAGCCGTCGTAGGGCGCGCTGAGTTCGGGGAATTTGCCCGAACGCTCCCAGTCGAAGCTGCCGCCGTCGACGATCACGCCGCCTATCACCGTGCCGTGGCCCGAGAGGAACTTGGTGGCCGAGTGGTAGACGATGTCCGCGCCCAGCGACAGGGGCTTCATCAGCCAGGGCGACGTCAAGGTCGAGTCGACCAGCAGCGGCACGCCGGCCTCGTGCGCGATCTGCGACACGGTGGGAATGTCGAGCACGTCCAGGCCCGGATTGCCCACGGTCTCGCCGAAGAACAGCTTGGTGTTGGGGCGCACCGCGGCTTTCCAGCCGTCGATGTCGCCGGGCTTGACGAAGGTGGTCTCTATGCCGAAGCGCGCCAGCGTGTAGTGCAGCAGGTTCTGGCTGCCGCCGTACAGCGCCGTGCTGGCCACGATATGGCTGCCCGCGCCCATCAATGTGGCCACCGACAGGTGCAGCGCCGCCTGGCCGCTGGCCACGGCAATCGCGCCCACGCCGCCTTCGAGCGCCGACACGCGCTGCTCGAGCACGGCATTCGTCGGGTTGCTGATGCGGCTGTAGACATGGCCGGGCCGCTCAAGGTTGAACAGCGAGGCCGCATGGTCGCTGGACTCGAACACGAACGAGGTCGTGAGATGGATGGGCACGGCGCGCGCGCCCGTCACGGGGTCGGGCTGGGTGCCTGCATGCAGGCTCAGCGTATCGAAGCCGGGGTCAGAGTAACCGGGCATCTTGTCTCCAGAATATGGTCAGTCGCAACGGTGGCCCCGGAGGGAGCCTGGGCCAACGATTATGCATGGGCAGGTCGGCGCGAACGCGCACCCAGGCGACCTGGTGGCCGACGGGTGAAAAGCCGTATCACCGGCCTGGGGCGCGGGTTTGTCGGCTAATATCGATCACCAGTTGGAGAGTCCTCCATTCCCAGCGGCAGCAGCCGGAGACAAAAAATGAAAGTTCGCGACATTCTTCGCGTCAAGGGCAACACCTTGTACGCCATTTCCCCCGATGAGCCCCTGAGCCGCGCCGTGGAGACTATGGCCGAGAAGGACATAGGCTCGCTGGTCGTCATGGAGCATTCGGACGTGGTGGGCATGCTCACGTTCCGCGAAGTGATACAGGCGCTGGTCAAGAACGCCGCCGGCACGACGCTGGTGCGTTCGGCGATGGACGACGCGCCGCTGACCTGCACGCTGGAGACCGAAATGGACGAAGTGCGCCGCATGATGCTTGACCGTCACGCGCGCTACATGCCCGTGATGGACAAGCGCATGCTGATGGGCGTGATCAGCTTCTACGACGTCGCCAAGGCCGTCGTCGACAGCCAGAACTTCGAGAACCGCATGCTCAAGGCCTATATCCGCGACTGGCCCGAAGGCGAGCGCCAGGGCGCGGAGTA
>NZ_JAVWWA010000189.1:0-4844 GCF_036666375.1 Comamonas sp.
TGGCCGCTGTGGTGGTGGCCGCAGCTGTTGATGCAGCCGCTGATGTGCAGGTCGATGGGGCCGATGTCGTCGAGCTCGTCGAGGTCCTGGTAGCGCTGGGTGATGGCTTCGGCAATCGGCAGCGAGCGCGCATTGGCCAGCGCGCAGAAGTCGCCGCCGGGGCAGGCGATCATGTCGGTCAGCAATTGCACGTTGGCGCTGGCCAGGCCCAGCGCGCGCGCTTCCTGCCACAGCGTGAACAGCTCGCTCACGGGCACCCAGGGCAGCAGCACGTTCTGGTCATGCGTGACGCGGGCTTCGCCCGACGAGAAGCGGTCCATCAGCGCGGCCAGCGCATCGAGCTGGTCGCCCGTGGCGTCGCCCGGCGACTGGCCGGGGCGCTTGAACGACAGCGTGACGGCGCGCAGCTGCGGATTGCGGTGCGGGTGCACGTTGCGCGCCAGCCAGCGGGCAAAGCCGGGCTCGGCAGCCGAGTGGGCCGCAAGCGACTGCGCGATGTCCTCGGCCGACAGCGGCTTGAGCGCCGGCAGCTGCGGATCGACAAAGCAGGCCTTGACGCGGTCGAGCTCGGCCTGGGGAATGGTGTGCGGGCCGCCGTCGATCTCGACGATCTGGCGATATTCCTCTTCGACATCGTCGATGTACTGCTGGCCTTCGGCCTTGACCAGGATCTTGATGCGCGCCTTGTACTTGTTGTCGCGCCGGCCGTGCTCGTTGTAGACGCGCACGATGGCCTCGATGTAGTTCATCACCTGGTTCCAGGGCAGGAACTCGCGGATCTGCGTGGAGATCACCGGGGTGCGGCCCATGCCGCCGCCGACGAACACCTTGAAGCCGACTTCGCCGGCGGCGTTCTTCACCACATGCAGGCCCACATCGTGCCAACCCGTGGCGGCACGGTCTTCCGCGGCGCCGCTGATCGCGATCTTGAACTTGCGCGGCAGGAAGGCGAACTCGGGGTGCAGCGTGGTCCACTGGCGCAGGATTTCGGCGTAGGGGCGCGGATCGACGATCTCGTCGACGGCCACGCCGGCCAGGGCGTCGGTGGTGGTGTTGCGAATGCAGTTGCCGCTGGTCTGGATGCCGTGCAGATCGACGCTGGCCAGCAGGTCCATCACATCGGCGGCCTTGGCCAGCGGAATCCAGTTGAACTGCACGTTGGTGCGGGTCGTGAAGTGGGCGCAGTGCGTGGGCAGGAACGTGGTGCCCAGCAGGCCCTGGCCTTCCATCGCGGCCTTGAAGACTTCGGCTTCGGGTTCGTCATATTCGCGCGCGATGCGCGCCAGCACGCGGATCTGCCGGCTGGCGATTTCGCCGTAGGGCACGGCCACGCGCAGCATGGGCGCGTAGCGCTGCACATACCAGCCGTTTTGCAGGCGCAGCGGGCGGAAGTCGTCTTCCGGCAGCTTGCCGGCCTGCCAGCGTTCGAGTTGGTCACGGAACTGATCGGCGCGCAGCTTCACGAATTCCTGGTCAAAGGGGGTGTATTGGTACATGGCGGTTCAGTGCGAAAACCGGTGAAGCCCTGCCGGGCCGCGGGGAGCCTGCGGCAGGCGGGCGCAAATGCAGGAAAGTCGCGCGAGCGCCCTGAGCCTTCGTGGGGCATGTGGGGGGAGGGTGCTCGAAGCATGCATGCTGGGAAATGTAGGCCGGGACAGCCGCCGGGCAAACTATTGTTTTGTGCTTCCTTTATGCGAATAAGCTTATGCGCAAGCACTGGCGCGGCCTGGCGGCCCGCCGAGAGGCGTTTTCGGCCGGTTTTCTGAACCGGTGCAAAACCCTCTGTCAGGCCGCGGTCAGGCGCCGATGCGCTGGGTCGACAGCGCCTGCGCGAGCTTGGCGTCAAGCGGCAGCGGCTCGTCGTGCAGGCGCGCGGCCAGCAGTTCGGCGCACAGCAGCGCCAGCGTGATGCCGCGCGCGCCCATGGCCGTGCAGGTCCACAGGCCCGGTTGGTGCACCGGGTCCACCGGACCGACCAGCGGCAGGCGGTCGGGCGCGGCCAGGCGCACGCCAGCCCACAGCTGCGGCGTGGCGGCAAACGCCGGCGCCAGTGCCGCCGCCTTGTCTGGCAGCAAGGCCTGCAGTCGCAGCGCGTTGGCCGCGTGCGCTGCTGCCTGGTCCGCGGGGGATGGCGGCAGCGTATCGCTGTCGCGCTCGAAAGTCGAGCCCATGAACCAGCCACGGCCCGCATCAAGGCCGCCCAGCGGAATATGGGGCACCAGGCTGCCCTTGCCGTTGACCGGGAAGGGCGGCAGCGCATCGGCCGCCAGGTCCTTGTGCTCGCCCCAGGAGACCTGGCCGCGCATGCGCTGCAGCGGCCAGCCGGCAGGCAGCAGCTGGTCGCTGCCATGGCCGCCGGCAATCACCACCAGCGGTGCCTGGCCCAGTACCTGGCCCTGGGCATCGAGCAACTGCCAGTCGCTGCCTTGGCGCAGCAATTGCGCGACCCGGCGCCGGCCTTGCCACTGGATGCCGGGCTGGGCCAGCAGCGCGCGCACCAGCTGCGCCGGCCGTATCCAGCCGGCCTGCGCATGCCAGCAGGCGGCGTCGGCGCCATCCAGCCCGGCCAGCGCGCGCTGCGCGGCGTCGGCGGGGTGGCTCCAGTCATGGCCCGGGTGCGGGCGCGAACCCGCGGGCGCGGCATGCGCGCCTTCGAGCTGCCATTCGCGCGGCAGGCCTATGAGCCCGTCGCTGCTTTCCACGCGGTGTTCGAGCACGCCGCAGTGCTGCCAATCCTGGCCGGGTTGCAGCAAGGCATGGGCCCGCTGCAGCGTGGCGCGCACGCCGCTGCGCGACAGCCGCGACAGCAGGCTGTCGTCGGGCGAGACATGGGGGGCAAACAGGCCTGCGGGCAGGCCCGAGGCGCCGCCCGCGGGTTGATCGGCCCGGTCTTGCACCTCGACCTGCCAGCCGCGGCGCGCGAGCTCGAAGGCGACGGACGCGCCCGCAATGCCGCCGCCAATGACGATGGCGCGGCGCGCGTCGGCGGGCGGCAGCTGCGGCGGCTGGCTCCAGGCATCGGCGCGCCGGCGCGGCTCCCAGCGCGGATTGAACAGCGCCTGCAGGTTGTCGCGCTTCGGGGGAACGCCCGGCACCTTCTGCACTTCGAAGCCGTTCTCGGCCAGCGCATCGCGCACCGCGCGCGCAATCGTCCAGCTTGCCAGCCGCGTGCCGCGGCGGCAGCAGCGCGCCACGGCCTTGAGCGTCTGCGCATCCCATATCTCGGGATTGCGCGCGGGGCTGAAACCGTCGAGGTAGACCGAGTCGACCGTGGGCATCTGCTGGCGCAGCTGGGCCTGGGCATCGCCGATGTAGAGCGTCAGCTGCACCTGGCCGTCCTCGAACGACAGCCGGTGCACGCCCGGCAGCAGGCCCCAGAACTGCGCGGCGAGCTGTTCGGCCAGCGGGTGCAGTGCGGGGTCCTGCGGCATGGCGCGGCGCATGTCGTCCTGCGTGACCGGATAGGCCTCGATCGAGACGAAATGCAGCTGGCGCGGACGCGCCGGGTCGGCTTTCCAGGCGGCCCAGGTGACGAGAAAGTTGAGTCCGAAGCCGAAACCGGTCTCGAGAATGCGCCACTGCGCGGCATAGGCCCAGGCCGCGGGCAGGCCGCAGCCGGCGAAAAACACCTGGCGCGCCTGGTCCAGGCCGCCGTTTTCACTGTGGTAGCGGTCGGAAAAACGCGGGCTGTAGGGCGTGCCGTCGGGCAGCCAGTCAATTGCTTCGGACATAGGGAGAAATCAGGCCGCGGCGTTCATTCCCAGCGCTGCTGGTAGGAAAACGTCGGCAGCCGCCATTTGAAACGGATGGCCAGCAGGCGCAGCGCCAGGCCGCCCGCAAAGCAGATGGCCGTGCTGATGCCCGTGGACACCGCGAAATGCTGCAGCAGCAGGAACAGCACGCAGACCGCGAGCGACACGCTGGCATAGAGCTCGCGCCGGAACACCACCGGCACCTGGTTGCACAGCACGTCGCGCAGAATGCCGCCGCTGATGCCGGTGAGCATGCCCGAGATGATGACCACCACCAGCGGGTAGTTGAGCTTGAGCGCCACGTTGCAGCCTATCAGCGAGAACGCGATCAGCCCCATGGCGTCGAGCAGCAGGAACAGCTGCTTGAGGCGCAGCAGATGGCGCGCGACCAGCGTGGTCAGCAGGCCCGCGGAAATCACCAGGTAGACGTATTCGGGGTGCTGGGTCCAGCCTATGGGGAAATGGCCCAGCACCATGTCGCGTATGGTGCCGCCGCCCAGGGCGGTGACGAAGGCAATCACGGCGACGCCGAAGATGTCCATGTTGCGCCGGCCCGCGGCCAGTGCGCCGGACATGGCTTCGGCGGTGATCGCCACGAGGTAGATCACCAGCATGGTGTCGATAGGGGAGGACGCCTGCAGAGGCTGGATGGCGGAGAGGGAAGAGGACACGCAAAAAGTCTCGGTGGAAACCGGCCCGTCGCCTGACGGTGCCGATACGCCTCTCCCGCTGTCCTTTGTACCTGAGAGTTTGGGCGCTCCAGGCGGCAAGCCAGGAGCGCTTGCCCCTTCGGTGAGTCGGCGGCGCGGCAAGCCGCGCCCTGACTGCTCTCCAGTTGGCGAACGATTCCTGCGGTTCCGGGTGCCTGAGCGATTATGGGAGTTTGCGCCTTCGGCGAAGGCGCATGCAGCGCCTTAGCTCTCCCGCAGAAAGACGGGATTATCCCGTCCTGCACCGGGGCCGTCAATGGATGCGGCCCGGCTGGCGTTTTATGCGTCGGTCGGGGGCACGTAGCCCACGGCGGCGTCGGCGCCGCCGCCGAAGAAATGGTTTTCCATCTGGCGTGCCAGGTACTGGCGGGCGCGCGCATCG
>NZ_JAVWWA010000190.1:0-4738 GCF_036666375.1 Comamonas sp.
ACCTCGACGTGCCGCTGCAGCACAGCCACCCCGATGTGCTCAAGCGCATGAAGCGTCCGGCCAGCGGCGAGAAGAACCTCGAGCGCATCCAGCGCTGGCGCGAAATGTGCCCCGACCTGATCATCCGCTCGACCTTCATCGCCGGTTTCCCCGGTGAGACCGAGGAAGAGTTCGAGCATCTGCTCGACTTCATCCGCGCCGCGGAAATCGACCGTGCGGGTTGTTTTGCCTACAGCCCGGTCGAAGGCGCGACCGCCAACGACATTCCCGGCATGCTGCCGCTCGAAGTGCGTGAAGCCCGCCGCGCGCGCTTCATGGAAGTCGCCGAGGAAGTCTCGGCCAACCGCCTGCGCCGGCGCATTGGCTCGACCATGCAGGTGCTGGTCGATTCCGCCCCCGGCCTGGGCCGCAAGGGCGGCGTGGGCCGCAGCTATGCCGACGCGCCCGAGATCGACGGCGTGGTGCACCTGCTGCCGCCCGAGAAGATCAGCAAGACCATGAAGACCGGCGAGTTCACGCGCGCGCGCATCGTGGGCACGCAAGGCCACGATCTGGTCGGCGTGCCGATCTGATTTCCCTTCCAGGGCGGCGCACGTCGCCCTGGCTGCCGCCCTGCGGCATTCCCGCCATAGTCAGCGCAGGCCTTGGCCGGGAAGATCTCTCTGCAATGTCATCAAGTCGCAATCTCCACTTGAAATAATTCAACCGATAAAGTTGCAATTTGCAACATTTCGGTGAATCAATTCTCAGAGATTGGATGTGCAATGAACATCAAGCAGCGCATCGTCATGCTGGTGACGCTCGTGTTTGCCGCCCTGGCCGTCATCGGCGGTTTCGCGGTCATCCAGGCGCGCAGCAACTCCGAACAGGTCAGGCAGGTGACCGAGGGCGTGGTGCCCAGCGCCATTGCGTCGGTCGAACTGATGACGCAACTCAAGGACGTGCAGATCGCCGCGCTGGCGATGATTGCCGCGCCCGATGAAAACCAGGTGCGCCTGGCGCTCGAAGAGCTGAATGCGAAGAAGGAAGCCTTGACGCAGGCCCTCGCGGCCCAGCATGCCCAGGCCGACAGCCAGGCCCAGCGCGGCCTGATCGAGGCCGCTCAGGAGAGCATGCAGAACTACTTCGCATCGATCAACGATACCGCGCAGTTCAAGCTCGCGGGCCAGACGGAGCTTGCCGAAGCCAACATGGGTGCGACCGTCGATCAGTATCTGCGTGAACAAGGCCAGATGATCGATGCGGTGCAGGTGGAAAAGCGCCGCAGCAAGGACGCGGCGATCAATGCCCTCAACGCCGAGCTGTCGCACACCACGGCGGCGCTGATGGCCATCAGCGCCGCGGCCGCGCTGGTGCTGGGCCTGATCGGCCTGCTGCTCTACAAGCAGGTGATACACCCGATCGCGCAGATGGAGGCGAAGATGACGCAGATCGCCACCAGCCAGGATTTCACGCACCGCCTGGATGTCGCCAGCGACGACGAGATCGGGCGTTCGATGCAGGCCTTCAACACCATGGTGGCGAAGATCGAGGAAAGCACCGAACTGGTCAAACAGAAGGCGGCCGACATCCAGGCGATGCTGCGCTATGTGCCCCAGGGCATCCTGACCGTGCAGCCCGATGGCAGCGTGCACCCCGAGTACTCGGAATATCTGGAAAGCATTCTGGAGACGCGCGAGATTGCCGGGCGCAACGCCATGGAGCTGGTGTTCAAGGACACGCCGCTGGGCGAGGATGCGCGCGCGCAGGTGGCGGCCGCGCTGTCGTCCTGCCTGGGCGAGGACGCGATGAATTTCGAATTCAACAGCCATCTGTTCCCCACCGAGCTCCAGCGTGCATTCCCCGACGGCCGCAGCAAGGTGCTCGACCTGAGCTGGGCGCCGATCAGCGCCGAAGACGGCACGGTGCTGCGCCTGCTGCTGTGCGTGCGCGATGTGACCGAGCTGCGCAAGCTGGCGCTGGCCGCCAGCGCGCAGGGGCGAGAACTGGCGATCATCGGCGAGATTCTCGCCATGGACCCGGCGAAGTTCGGGCTGTTCATCGCCAGCAGCCAGCGCTATCTGGCCGAGAACGCGCAAGCCGTGGCGCGCGCCGATGCGGCGGATGGCGCGGCCGTCACGTCAGCGGTCGATCTGCTGTTTCGCAACATGCACACCATCAAGGGCAATGCCAGAACCTATGGCCTGCAGCAGCTGACGGACATCGTGCATCGCGTGGAGCAGGACTACGAGGCCTTGCGCGGCGGCCACAAGGATTGGAATGCCCAGGCGCTGCAAAGCGATCTGCAGCAGGTGGGCCAGGCGCTGCAAGAGTATGCGTCCATCCACACCGACAAGCTGGGGCGCGCTGCGATGGAGCCCGGCCTGGAGTCGGGTCCGCTGCTGCGCCTGGACCGCGCCGAACTCGACGCCGTGCTCGCCCGCCTGCAGGTCAAAGAGAGTGACAGCCGCGACATGCTTGCCGCCGCCGTGCAGCACACGCGCTCGGCGCTCGAGCGCCTGGACGCCCAGCGCCTGGGCGCCATGATCCAGGACGTGCTCGCAGCCATTCCCGCGCTGGCCCTGGAGCTGCACAAGGAGGAGCCGCGCATTGCCATCGCCGATGCGGGCGTGGGCATACGCCGCGCCGCGGCCGCGGCGCTGCAGGACATGTTCATGCATCTGCTGCGCAATGCGCTCGACCATGGCCTGGAGCAGCCGCTGGCACGCATTGCCAAGGGCAAGCCCGCGGCCGGGCAGATTCACATTGAGGTGGTCAACGATGGGCGCGGCCTGCACATCATCACCAGCGACGATGGCCGCGGCCTGGATCTGGATGCCCTGCGTGCCAAGGCGATAGAGAAGCAATTGGTAGACGCCGAGGCCCAGGCGTCGCCGGCCGAGGTCGCCGAGTACATCTTTTTGCCCGGGTTCTCGACGGCCCAGCAGGTCAGCGACATTTCCGGGCGCGGCGTGGGCATGGATGCGGTGCGCAGCCTGGTGCAGTCGCTGGGCGGCAGCATCGCCATACAGCTGCTGGGACGCGAGGGCGATGCGGTGCGCGCCTTCCAGACCGTGGTGACGCTGCCTGCGGCATTGGCAATCAGCCATACAGAAGAAACGGGGGTCGCGGCATGAGCCTGGTTGCAATTTTTGCCGCGGGCATGGCTTGTGCGGGCGCGGTGTTCTCCCTGTGGATCTGGCGCCTCAAAATCCGCCTGCGGGGCTGCGCGCAGCAGCTGCAAGCGCTGCAGTCGGCGCGCGTGAATACGGACGAATGCGATGCGCTGCGGGCCGAGATCGATGGGCTGCGAGCCGCGGGCCAGGCGGCTGCAATGGAGTGGCGCGCGCGCTCTTCGGCGCTCGAGGCGCAGCATGCCCAGGCCTTGCAGTCGGTGATGCAGCAGGCCCATCAGGCCTTCGATGCGTCTCAGGGCAGCTCCCATGAAGTTGCCGGCGCGATACGCGATCTGTACGGCATGGAGATGACGTTCGAGCGCTGGCATGCGGACATGACGGTGCTGCTGGCGCACAACCGCGGCATGCATGCCAAGAACGAGGAGTTCTCGCTGATCGTGCGCCAGATGGTGATGGTGGCGCTCAATGCCTCGATCGAGTCGGCGCGTGCGGGCGCGACCGGGCGCGGCTTTGGCATCGTCGCCAACGAGATGCGCTCGCTGTCGGCGCGCGCCGAGGCGCTGTCCATGGACTACCGGCGCACGCTCTACGAAAACGATCTGATCACCACCACCACCTTCCAGGACATGCAGGCCGGCGGCCGCATGATCCTGGGAGCGGTGCGCGGCCTGGAGCTGAGCCATCGCAAGGGCACCGAGGCCACGGCGCTGTCGTTGGAATGCGCATGATCTCGGCCAGCGCCTGCGCGAGCCTGGACCGCATGTTCGTGCACAGTCTCCAGAACACGTTTTTCACCCCGGAGGGCGAGCGCGCCGCGGTCACCCAGGTCGCGCAGTCCCTGCCCGATGCCGGTGCGCAGATGGTGGTGCTGATGATCGCTTCCCACACTTTCCGGCTGGTGATGGCGCTGCATTTTCCGCAGGCCGGCGAAGCGCTGCGTTTGCTGGTCCCCGATAGCGATGGGGGCGACGCCGGGCCGCATGCGTTTCGCGACCAGATGTCGGAGCGCGGCAACATGTGCTGCGGCATGGTCAACCGCGAGATAGGGCGCTTCTTCGCGCACACCGGCATGTCGACGCCGCACATCATCGACAGCCGCAGCGGGCCGTTCATGACGGCCTTGCCGCATGCCTATGCGACCCACTGGCGCGTCGCGATCGATGCGCGGCTGCATATCGACGCCAGCCTGTGCATGCACAACCGCGCCCCCATGGACTTCGAATGGCATGCGGATGCGCAGCAGGAAGTCACGGGCGAACTCGAATTTTTCTGAACAAGGCATTTCTCATGGCACAGATTCTCGTGGTCGACGATTCCAGCACCGTTCGCAATGAAGTCGGCGGCTTTCTCCAGCGCAGCGGCCTGAGCGTGGCCTATGCCGTCGATGGCAAGGACGGCCTGAGCAAGCTGGCCGCCGATCCGTCGGTGAAGCTGGTGGTGTGCGACGTCAACATGCCCAATATGGACGGCCTGACGATGGCCGAAAAGGTGCGCAGCGAGCTGCGCAACAGCGCCGTCAACATCGTGATGCTGACCACGGAAAATGCGCCCGCGATGAAGGAGCGCGGCAAGGCCGCGGGAATCAAGGGCTGGATCGTCAAGCCGTTCAACGGCCCGGCGGT
>NZ_JAVWWA010000191.1:0-4699 GCF_036666375.1 Comamonas sp.
TGGCGGTGCCGGAGGGTTGTGTTGCAGAGGTCGTCATATGCTCTTTCCAGATAGGGTTGATCGTTCAATCGGTAAGCAACGTCGCGGGCCATAAAGCTCGTCTGCATGGTTTTTCGCAATATGTGTGCCAGTCGCCGCATGTCCTTTTCTGGGCTTTGAGATATTTGTAAGCTGTTGATTTAAATGATATTTTTCTTTTTCTGAACGATGTGCGAGCAAAGCGCGGACGCGTTGTGGCGCGTGTTCCGGTACGTGTTACGGCGTATGTTCCGTAACGTCTGGTGTTTGTGGCGTATCGTTTTCGCGGTCGGCGCTGCGCTCGCGCATCGGTAACACCGCCGGTCCGGCGTTGACACTGACATGCAGTCCGCGGCGCCCTGCATTGCCGGATACATGCTTCTCCGGCCATGGAAAGATAGGGCGCGGTATACAATTGATAGGGTTTGGCTGCATGGTCAGGCAGCTGCGCCGACCCCCGCTTGGGCGACAAGTCCCGCTCCCATTTCCCCCTCCCATTCATTGCGTAAAGAGAAGAGCGCCATATGCAGATTGCATCCCAGGTTATGTTGCGTAAACGCAGTGCTGTGCCCGCGCGTTTTTCAAGGCCTGTGCTGGCCGTGCTGCTGGGCTGCCTGTCCCTGGGCAGCATGCCCGCCCATGCTTCGCGCGCTGTGGATGAAGTGACGAAGTTGCTGGATCAGGGCAATGCCAAGCAGGCAGCAGCGCAGGCCGACAGCTACCTCAAGCAAAATCCTGGTGATGTAGAAATGCGTTTCGTGCGCGGCGTGATTGCGTCGGAGCAAAAACAGAGTGCGCAGGCCATCAAGATTTTTTCTGCATTGGTTCGGGAATACCCGAGCATGCCCGAGCCCTACAACAACCTGGCCGTTCTGTATGCGGCCGAGGGCCAGGAGCGCAAGGCGGCCGAAGCGCTTGAACAGGCGATTCGCACCAATCCCAGCTACACGACCGCCCATGAAAATCTGGGCGACCTGTATGCACGCATGGCCAGCGAAGCCTATTCCAAAGCCCTGCAACTGGATGCCTCACGCCAGACCATTCCTGCCAAGCTGGCGTTGATCACGCAACTGGTCCCCACTTCCCAGAACTCCGCCAAGACCGTCGTGGCGCAGGCCAACACCGCGGCTGCCGCGCCCGCGAAGCCGCCCGTCGCGCCCAAGCCTGAAGTCAAGCCAGAAGTGAAGGCCGAGGCCAAGCCCGTGCCTGTGGTTGAAACCAAGCCCACGCCCAAGGTCGAGCCCAAGGTCGAGCCCAAGGTCGAGCCCAAGGTCGAGCCCAAGGTCGTCGCCAAGCCGCCAGCGCCGCCGGTCGCGCCGGTCGCTGCTGCTGCGGCCGCACCCGTTGTCGCGCCACCGGTGGCCGTCGCTGCGGCGCCCGCCAAGCCGGCTGTGGTTCCCGAACCCAAGACATCGCCTGCGGCCAAGCCCGAGCCAAAACCCGCAGCCGAGCCCAAGGCTGCCGTGGCCAAGGAAGCCGCCGAAGTCGAGTCAGCCGTCAATGCCTGGGTCACTGCCTGGGAAAAGCAGGACATGCAGGGTTACCTTGATGCCTACAGCGAAAAGTTCACTCCGGCCAACGGCGCCAGCCTTGCCAAGTGGAAAGAAGACCGGCGCGTGCGCATCGTGGGCAAGAGCGGCATCTCGATCTCGCTGCAGAACATCCAGGTGTCCGTCAAGGGTGACGAGGCCACGGCCAAGTTCCGCCAGAAATATGTGGCGGGCAGCCTGAACACCACCACGCGAAAGACGTTGTCGATGCGCCATGAGCGCGGCGCATGGCGCATCGTGCGTGAAAGCACGGGCGGCTGAAGCCGGCCGTTTTCCCCGTCTCCGCGCGCATGGCCTGTAGAAGAGAACTGTCGAGAATATTGATGAGAAGGTCGTTTTGTCGAGCGCTGCTGTTGCTATGCATGATTGGCGGCAGTACGGCCTTTGTTTCGACCGCCCAGGCGCAGGCGAGGCACGAGAAGTCGAAGTCGGTTGCCAAGCCGGCCAAGAACTCCAAGCTGGACACGTCGGTGAAACCCGCCAAACGCGCGGTCGAGCCCAAGCCCGGGACCCGCGCCAAAATTGCCGCCGCAGCCGGTGCCGCGGGAGCGGCCGGCGCGCTAGCCGTTTCCACGTCCGCAACGCCCCTGGTTCCCGATACCGCCGAAGCGCGCCTGCTGGAGATCGTCCAGTTGGTCAAACGCCAGGAACTGGACGCGGCGCTGAAGGGGGCGGCCCAACTCACCGCGGATGTTCCAAACTTTCGCGCTGCCCAACTGGTCTATGCGGATCTGCTGCGCTTCAAGACCGGGCGCATGACCGGATGGGCGAATGCCCCCACGTCCGAAGTCACGCAGCTGCTGGTCAAGCATGTGCCGGCCGACCCCAAGGCGACGCCTGCGCCACCGCAGGAATTGCAGGAGCAGGCGCATGGCTTGCAAAAGGAACTCCAGCGCCGCGTGCATGGCGCCGGCGTGCTGCCGGCGCCGGCAGGCAGCGTGCCGCGCGAGTTCCAGGCGCTGGGCGCATCGGTGCGCCATGCCGTGGCCATCGATGCGAGCAAGTCCAGGCTCTACCTTTTCCGTCATGAGAAGGGCAGGCTGCGCCTGATCGGCGACTTCTACATCTCGATCGGCAAGTTCGGCATGGGCAAGACGCTCGAAGGCGACCAGCGCACGCCGCAGGGTGTGTACTTCATCGGCCGCCAGATTCCGGGGCCGCGCCTGCCCGAGTTCTATGGCAAGGGGGCGCTGACGCTCAATTACCCCAATGACTGGGACAAGTCCGTGGAACGATCGGGCGACGGCATCTGGTTGCATGGCTCACCGCCCGACCAGTTTGCGCGCCTGCCCGAAGCCAGCGACGGCTGCATCGTGCTGGCCAATCCCGACCTTATCCTGCTGATGAAGACGCTTGATCGGCAGACACCGGTGCTGATACGCGACAAGCTGCAGTGGACCGTGCCGTCCGAACGCGCGAATGCCAAGACCGCCGATACCTTCGTGCATGTATTGGACAACTGGCAACAGGCCTGGAAAAGCGCCGATCCGCTGCTTCTCGCGAAAATGTACGGACAGGAGCCCGGAGCTGAACATGCGCCCAGGGCCCGCCTGCTGGAGTTCTTCCGCATCGCCGACATTGGCGTGCAGGACCTGTCGGTCTATTCCTGGAAGGATACGCAAGGCGAAGTGCGCATCGTCGACATGCAGATCGGCAGCCGCAAGACCGGCAAGACCTTGCCCCTGCGCCAATACTGGCGCCGCGTCGGCGACCGCTGGGAAGTTCTTTCCGAAGAGATCCGCGGCTGAGCGACCGGGCTTTGCGGACGCTGGCGATCTGCACCTGGCACGCCACATGTCGACAACCGGGCGGGGCAAGCCTAGTCATCGCCGCCCAGCGCGCACTGCCTTGACGACCCATTTTCTCGCTGCCCCGGCCACGCGTGTATTCGCCAGGCGCGGGCGGCCCATGCCTGCATTCTATTTTCCGTCTGCGCCTAGCCTGTGGGCGCATCGGCGCTGTCCCGGATCGCGACCAGCCCAAGCAAATTTTGCCTGCTGAAATATCGTTTTCATAATGTGGAAAAGACAAATGCTGCAGCGCACAAAAAAATATCAATACGAGAAATGTTGTTTCGCAATGCGAAAAACGATCGCAAGTCATTGATTTATATACAACTCTTATCTCTTATATAAGACATAAGACTCATGCTATTTTTCTGAAATAAATTTAAAGTAGTCTCCAAGGGCGGCAGAAATGCTCCCGCGAAGTTCATCAACCTTGAGTCCTTGGAGAAACAACATGCCCCAATCGCTGACGCAACAACTGAGCCGTGAACAGCAAATCGCCGCACTGGAAAAGGACTGGGCGCAAAACCCCCGCTGGAAAGGCATCAAGCGCGGCTACTCTGCCGCCGACGTGGTCCGCCTGCGCGGCAGTCTGCAACCCGAGCACACGCTGGCCCAGCGCGGCGCTGAAAAGCTCTGGCAAAAGGTCAACGGCGGCGCCAAGAAGGGCTATGTGAATTCGTTCGGTGCGATCTCCGCCGGCCAGGCGATGCAGCAGGCCAAGGCCGGCCTCGAAGCCGTGTACCTGTCGGGCTGGCAAGTCGCCGCCGACGGCAACAGCTCCGAGACCATGTACCCCGACCAGTCGCTGTACGCCTACGATTCGGTGCCCACCATGGTTCGCCGCATCAACAACACCTTCAAGCGCGCCGATGAAATCCAGTGGGGCCGCGGCCTGAACCCCGGCGACGCCGAGTTCATCGACTACTTCCTGCCCATCGTGGCCGATGCCGAAGCCGGTTTTGGTGGCGTGCTCAATGCGTTCGAGCTGATGAAGAACATGATTGCCGCGGGCGCTGCCGGCGTGCACTTCGAAGACCAGCTCGCTGCAGTGAAGAAGTGCGGCCACATGGGCGGCAAGGTGCTGGTGCCCACGCAGGAAGCGATCGAGAAGCTGAAGTCGGCACGCTTTGCCGCAGACGTGATGGGCGTGCCCACGCTGATCCTGGCGCGCACCGATGCCGAAGCCGCGAACCTGATCACTTCCGACCACGACGCGAATGACAAGCCGTTCCTGACCGGCGAGCGCACCCAGGAAGGTTTCTACCGCGTGCGCAACGGTGTCGAGCAGGCGATCAGCCGCGGCGTGGCCTACGCTCCCTACGCCGACCTGGTGTGGTGCGA
>NZ_JAVWWA010000192.1:0-2951 GCF_036666375.1 Comamonas sp.
GCTGCCCCGATGCCGATGCCGCGCTGCTGATGCTGCACCGCATGTCGCGCTACATTCCGCATTTCATCGCGCTGTCGGCCTCCAGCCCCTATGTGCAGGGCCAGGACACCGCATTCGATTCGGCGCGGCTCAACTCGGTGTTCGCGTTTCCGCTGTCGGGCCGCGCGCCCTGCGTGCTGACCTGGGGCGAGTTCGAGAACTACTTCGACAAGATGACCGGCACCGGCGTGGTCAAGAGCATGAAGGACTTCTACTGGGACATCCGGCCCAAGCCCGAGTTCGGCACCATAGAGATACGCGTGTTCGACACGCCGCTGACCATAGAGCGCGCGGCCGCGCTCTCGGGCTATGTGCAATCGCTTGCGGCCTGGTTTCTCGACACCCAGCCGTTCACGCCCAGCGAGGACGACTACCTGGTCTACACCTACAACCGCTTCCAGGCCTGCCGTTTCGGGCTGGAGGCAGTCTATGTGGACCCGGGCACGGGCCGGCATCAGCCGCTGCGCGAGCATATCCTCCACACCATGGACCAGATCGCCAGCCACGCCGCGCGCCAGGGCGCCGCGCCTTCGCTGCACCTGCTGCGCACCGACGTCGAGAAAGGCCAGAACGACGCGCGCTGGCTGCGCGATCGCCAGCGCGAGGAGCAATTGCTCGCCGAGACCAGCCGCCAGGCCGCCATGCGCTTTCGCGGACAGCCAATATGAATCACCCCCTGAGCGACTTCGTGGCCGGGCCACCCCGCGCTTCCCCCTCTCAACCTTCGGTGGAGGGGGACGACACCCTCGCTGCGGGGCGGCCCTTGCTCAGTGTCCCTGACCTGGCTCACGCCGGTATCGCACGGCAGTGAACTAAATTCAGAAAGCCTTGAGATGGGTGAATTCGATCTGATACGCACGTTCTTCACGCGCCCCGTGCGCCGCGCCGCGCTGGGCGTGGGCGACGACTGCGCGCTGCTTGCGCCCACGCCGGGAATGCAGCTCGCGGTGTCCAGCGACATGCTGGTCGAGGGCCGGCACTTCTTCGCCGACGTGGATCCGCTGCGCCTGGGCCACAAGGCGCTCGCCGTCAACCTCAGCGACCTCGCGGCCTGCGGCGCACGGCCGCTGGCCTTCACGCTGGCGCTGTCGCTGCCGCGTGCCGATAGCGCCTGGGTGTCGGCCTTCGCCCAGGGTCTGCTCGCGCTGGCCGACGCGCACGACTGCGAGCTGATCGGTGGCGACACCACGCAAGGCCCGCTCAACATCTGCATCACCGTCTTTGGCGAAGTGCCTGCGGGCCAGGCGCTGCTGCGCAGCGGCGCGCGCGCCGGCGACGACATCTACGTCAGCGGCACCCTGGGCGATGCACGCCTGGCGCTCGAAGCCCTGCAGGGCCATGTGACGCTGCCGCCGGCCACGCTGGCCGCGGCCCGACTGCGGCTCGAAATGCCCACACCGCGCGTGGCGCTGGGCCAGGCCTTGCGCGGCATCGCCAGCAGCGCGCTGGACGTCAGCGACGGCCTGCTGGGCGATCTGGGGCATATCCTCGCGCAGTCGCGCGTGGGCGCCTGCATCGATACACGGCTGACGGGTGCGCTGCTGGCGGCCGGCCTGACGGAGAATGAGGAACTGATCCGGCAATGCACGCTGGCCGGCGGCGACGACTACGAACTGTGCTTTACCGCCGCGCCAGAAATGCGCGCCCAGGTCGCAGCCGCGGCCCGGGCCAGTGACACGCCCGTCACGCGCATCGGCAGCGCACAGGCACGGTCCGGACTGCGGCTGCTCGACGCGCAGGGACAGGAGCTGGTCAAACGCTACGCATCGTTCGATCATTTTTCCGTTTGAGCGGTCGGGGCGGCGGCGCATACTCTCACAAATGCCAGGCCATGGCAGCAATAGAATTAAACTATTGATTGTCAAAACACTTTTGATTCACGTATGTCACGCCCTTTTGCCACGCCTGCTGAAGCCCCCCGTCCCACCCGCAAGCCGCCGGCGCCCTACCGCCCCAGCATGCGCTTCATGATGACCCACCCCGCGCATTTCATTGCGCTGGGCCAGGGCTCGGGCCTGGGCCGCATCGCGCCGGGCACGGTGGGCAGCCTCTGGGGCTGGCTCACGTTCCTGCTGCTGCAGCTCTGGTTCACGCCGTCCCAGATCGGCTGGATCATTGCCGGCGCGCTGATCGTCGGCTGCTGGGCCTGCGCCGTCACCGCCCAGCACATGCGCGTTGCCGACCCCGGCCACATCGTCTGGGATGAAGTCGTGGGCATCTGGCTGGTGCTGTGGCTTTGCATGCCCATGGGCTGGTGGGGCCAGCTGTGCGCATTCGCGCTGTTCCGCTTCTTCGACGCCGTCAAGCCCCAGCCCGTGCGCTGGGCAGATCAGCTGTTCAAGGGCTTTGGCTGGCGCGGCGGCATAGGCATCATGTTCGACGACCTGATCGCTGCGGGCTGCACGCTGCTGACCATCGCGCTGTGGCGCCATTTCTTCTTCTGACCCCATGACTGAAGCACTTGTGGCCGAACTTGCGACCGCGCTGCGGACGCGCGGCGCGCAGATGGCCACGGCCGAAAGCTGCACCGGCGGCCTGATCGCCGGCGCCTGCACCGACATCGCGGGTTCCAGCGACTGGTTCGAACGCGGTTTCGTGAGCTATTCCAACCAGGCCAAGACCGAGATGCTGGGCGTGGACGCAGCGCTGATAGAGGTCCATGGCGCGGTGAGCGAAGCCGTGGCGCTGGCCATGGCCCGGGGCGCGGTCGCGCATTCGCGCGCCCGCTGCAGCGTGGCGGTCACCGGCGTCGCCGGCCCCGGCGGCGGCTCGGCCGCCAAGCCCGTGGGCACGGTCTGGTTCGGCTGGTGCATTGACGGCCACGCCGATGCCGAATGCCGGCGCTTCGACGGCGATCGCGCCGCGGTGCGACAGGCAACGGTGGAGCATGCGCTCAAGGGCTTGCTGCGGCG
>NZ_JAVWWA010000192.1:3051-4554 GCF_036666375.1 Comamonas sp.
AGCCCCGTGACTTCGACAGCGCAGCCATGCGCGCGCAGCCGCTGCACGACTTTCTCCAGCGCGGCCACGGCGGTGATGTCCCAGAACTGCGCGCCGCTGGCATCGATGCGCACCGCGCGCCCTTCGGCGCCGCGCACGTCGAACGCGTCGACCAGCGCATCGGCCGAGGCAAAGAACACCTGGCCCGAAACCGTCCAGGTGCGCGTCCCGGTGCTGTCGTCTGCGCTGCGCACCTGCAGCAGCTGCGACACCTTGGCCATGAAGAACACGCCGCTGAGCAGCACGCCCACGGCCACGCCCACGGCCAGGTTGTGCGTGATCAGCGTCAGCACCACCGTGGCCAGCATCACCGTCGTCGAAGTCTTGGGATGGCGTGCGATCTCGCCTATGCTGGCCCAGTTGAACGTGGCCACCGACACCGTGACCATGATGGCCACCAGCGCCACGACCGGCACCAGCGCCACCCAGGGCTTGAGCAGCACGATCAGCAGCAGCAGGAACACGCCCGCAAACAGCGTCGACAGCCGGCCGCGCCCGCCATAGGTCACATTGCCCACGGCCTGGCCTATCATGCCGCAGCCCGCGATGCCGCCAAAGCAGCTGGCCGCGACATTCGCCAGGCCCAGGCCCGTGCATTCGCGGTTCTTGTCGCTGGGCGTATTGGTCATTTCATCGACCACGGCCGCGGTGAGCACCGACTCGAGCAGGCCCACCATGGCAATGGCAATGGCCGGCAGCAAGATGATGCGCAGCGTGTCCCAGACCAGTGGCACGTCGGGCAGGCCGAACGACGGCAGCGCATCGGGCAGATGGCCCAGATCGGCGACGGTTGCCACCGGCAGGCCCAGGCCCGCGGCCAGCAGCGTCAGCACCAGCACGCAGATCAGCGGTGAAGGAATGGCGGCCAGCGCCGCGAAGTTCAGGCGGCGCGCCATCCACGGCAGGCCGTAGATCAGCGCCAGCCCCAGCGCCAGCAGCGCCCAGCCCGCGCCGTTGGCCTTCTCCAGATGGGGCAGCTGGGCGCTGAAGATCAGGATGGCCAGCGCGTTGACAAAGCCGGTGCGCACCGAGCTCGAGACAAAGCGCACCAGCAGCCCCATGCGCAGCCAGCCGAACAGGATCTGCACCAGGCCCGCAAGCAGGCCCGCGGCCAGCAGATACGACAGGCCATGCGAAGCCACCAGCGGCGCGGCAACGAGTGCCACCGAGCCCGCGGCCGCCGACACCATCGCCGGGCGCGCGCCCGCGAAAGCGATGACGATGCTGATCACGAACGACGCGTAAAGCCCCACGGCCGGATCGACGCCGGCGACAAACGAGAACGCGATGACTT
Source organism: Comamonas sp. (assembly GCF_036666375.1). Classification (GTDB taxonomy): domain Bacteria; phylum Pseudomonadota; class Gammaproteobacteria; order Burkholderiales; family Burkholderiaceae_C; genus Comamonas. The sequence goes on from NZ_JAVWWA010000192.1 coordinate 4,385, forward strand.
CGGGAATCAGCGCAAACGTCGCGACCGCGCCGGCCAGCAGTTCACGCGGAATGCTCGGCGCCCATTCGGCGCGCAGACGGGTCAGCAAGGGGGTGGCCATAAGGATGAAGGCTCAGGGCGAGCAGGCTCGAAATCGGCGCGGCCCAGCATGGGGGCAGCGAGCAAGGGCC
>NZ_JAVWWA010000193.1:0-2436 GCF_036666375.1 Comamonas sp.
GGAAGAACGGCCGCGTGGTGTTTGTCGACGCCCAGGCCTGGTATGTGACCGCGGCCAGTCCGACTTCCGTGCGCATCGTGATCGATGACGTCCTCAAGGCCTACCGCCCCTGACCCGCATTCCGGCCCCGATCAGGGCCTGATCCCCTGACGTATTCCTGTGCCAGCGACGGCGAACTGCCGTCTGGAAACAGGAGTGCGTCTCATTTCAATCCACCTCAACTTCTAAGCGAGCATCCGATGTCCCGCATCCGCCGCACTTCACACTCCACACCCACCGGCGCGTTCCTGCTGCGCCAGACCGCTGGCGCCGCGCTGGCGTTGATCGCCATCAGCGCGCAGGCCCAGTCGACCGAGACCGCGGCCACGCTGCCCACCGTCACTGTCTCGGGACAGTCCGGCGGCGCCACCGCGCCCTATGCGGGCGGCCAGGTCTCCTCGGGCGGGCGCGTGGGCTTTCTGGGCGACAAGGACTTCATGGAGACGCCGTTCTCCACCATCAGCTACACCGAGAAGTACGTTGCCGATCGCCAGGCCAAGGACATCACGGAAGTGATTTCCGCCACCGACCCGGCGGTGTTCAGCAACGGCGTTTCCGGCGCCTGGAGCGAGAACTATTCGATACGCGGTTTTGCCTCGAGCACCAACGACATGACGTTCGGCGGGCTGGCCGGCATGGCGCCGTACTACCGCACTTCGCCTGAAATGTTCGAGCGCGTCGAAGTGCTCAAGGGCCCGTCGGCGCTGCTCAATGGCATGCCGCCCGGCGGCTCGGTGGGCGGGGCGATCAACCTCGTGCCCAAGCGCGCGGGCGACACGCCGCTCACGCGCTTCACGGCCACCTACCTGTCGGATTCACAGTTCGGCGGCCATGTCGATATCGGCCGGCGCTTTGGCGAGCAAAAGGAATTCGGCCTGCGCTTCAACGGCGTCTACCGCGATGGCGCGGGCCCGGTCGACAACCAGGACAAGAAGCTGCAGATGGGCGCGCTGGGCCTCGACTGGCGCCTGCAGCGCGCGCGGCTGTCGGCCGACTTCTACAGCGCCGACGACCACATCAACGGCCAGACGCGCGGCATCAGCCTGGCGCCCAACGTGGCGATTCCGCGCCCGCCCAGCGGCAGTACGCTGATCAACCCCGACTGGGCCTATGTCGACAGCAAGGACCAGGGCGCGATCCTGCGCGGCGAGATCGACATCAGCGACCAGATCACGGCGTATGGCGCTTTCGGCACGGCCAGGACCAACTACCAGTACAACGGCGCGATCTCGGCCCAGGTGCTCAACGCCGCGGGCGACTACCGCACGACCATGGGCCAGCTGGCCTTCGATGTCGACAAGAAGTCGGCCGAAGTGGGCCTCAAGGGTCGGCTGCAGACCGCGGGCATCAAGCACCAGTGGGCTTTGAACGCCACGCGCTACGAGCATGACCAGCACGACTACGGCCGCCGCTCGGTGCCCGGCGCCGACTGGACCACCAATCTCTACCACCCGGTCTGGGGCGCGGCGCCGGCGTTCATCGCGCCGCCGGTCTCGCACACCGCGCTGGCGCTGACCAGCATTGGCCTGGTTGACACCTTGTCGTTTGCCCAGGACCGCGTGCAGCTCACGCTGGGCCTGCGCCGCCAGCAGGTCAAGAGCGACACCTACAGCACCGTCACGGGACTGCTGGCCACGCGCTATGACCAGAGCGAGACCACGCCCGCGGCCGCGCTGCTGGTCAAGGCCAGCGAGCGCGTGGCGCTCTACGCCAACTACATCGAGGGCCTGAGCCAGGGGCAGAGCGCGCCCCTCACCGCGGCAAATGCCGGCGATGTCTTCCCGCCCTACAAGACCAAGCAAAGGGAAGTGGGCGTCAAGGTAGACATGGGCGAGTTTGCGCATACTTTCGCGCTCTACCAGGTCGAGAAGCCCAGCAGCTACACCGACCCGGTGACCAACATCTTCTCGTTTGGCGGCGAGCAGCGCAACCGCGGCCTGGAGTGGAGCTTCTTTGGCGCGGCGACGCGCGGCCTGCGGCTGATGGGCGGCGTGGCCTATGTCGACCCCAAGGTCACGCGCACCACGGTGGCCAACGCCCAGGGCAAGATGGCCACGGGCGTGGCCAAGCTGCAGGGCAAGCTGGGCGTGGAATGGGATGTGCCCGGCGCCGCGGGCCTGACGCTCACGGGCAATGCGACCGCGGTCTCCAAGCAGTACATCAGCGCCGACAACGGCCTGTGGGTGGGCGGGCGCACCACCTACGACCTGGGCGCGCGCTACGCAACCCAGGTCGCGAACCGTCCCGTGACCTTGCGCGCCGGCATCACCAATCTCACCAACAAGGCGTATTGGGGCATGCCGCTGCTGTCCAGCCTGGCGCTGGGCGCGCCGCGCACCTTCCAGCTGTCGGCCAGCATCGATCTTTGATGGCGGCAGCGCGAACGGCGTTGGGCCG
>NZ_JAVWWA010000193.1:2536-4432 GCF_036666375.1 Comamonas sp.
CAGCTGTCGGCCAGCATCGATCTTTGATGGCGGCAGCGCGAACGGCGTTGGGCCGTTCGCGCTGTGCCTGTCGAACGTAAAAGCCGTTCGCTCCGCGCTGGCCGAACTTCACACTCCGTTCGCAGCGAGCTTGTCGATCTAAAAACTCCGTTCGCACTGAGCTTGTCGAAGTGCCGATGAACAACTCGGCACTTCCAACTGCGCTTCAGAAGTCGTAGCGCATGCCGACATTCACGCTGCGCGGCGCGCCCCAGGTGTACTGCACCCGACCGAAATCTCGCATGCCGGCAAAGTAGCTCTTGTCGAATGCGTTGCGCACGTTGAGGCTCAGGCTCAGATGGGCGTTGAGGCGATAGCGCGCCATCAGATCGACGACCCAGAACGACGGCTGCGTGAGCGGGCCGGCCGTGGTCTTGCTTTGCCAGCGCGTCGCCGCGCCCACGGTCAGGCCGCTCAGCGCCCCGCCCAGCTGGTAGGTGCTGCCCAGCTTGAACTGGTTTTTCGGCAGATAGGTGTAGTTGTTCAGATTGCTGCTGTTTTGCACATAGCTGCCCTGGGCCTGCCAGCCGCGCGCGATTTCGCCGGACAGTTCGAGCTCGTAGCCGCGCTTGGTGACGCCCGACACCGAGCGGTAGAGGCTGATGCCGTCGGGAGTGACTTCACCCGTGGCTTCGGCCACGTTGTCGGTCTTCATCCAGAAATAGGCCAGGCTGGCGTTGAGGCGCTTGTCGAAGAACTCGCCCTTGGCGCCGATCTCGCGCGTCTGGCCCTCTTCGGGGTCCAGCGTGCGGCCCTGCGCATCCACCGCACTTTGCGGCTTGAAGATGCTCGCATAGCTGCCATAGAGCGAGACGTTCTCATGCACATCGACCACCAGACCGGCGTACGGGGTGATGACATCGCTTTTCGCGAAGTCGTAGTTCGAATAGTCGTATGGCGTGAGATCGTACTGCTGGTAATTGGTGATGCGCGCGCCCGCGATCAGCTTGACCGGGTCGGCCAGATTGAAGCGGCCCGCGGCATAGACCGAATGGCGGCGCGAGCTGAAATAGCTGTGATTGTTCAGCGGGAGGCTGTCCAGATCAGCGGGACGCACGATGGCGGCGCCGCCGCCCGCGTAGTCGAAAGCGACGTTGCTGTAGCGCCTGTTGCCCGAATAGGTATTGGAGCTGGTGCGCGCGGCATCGACCCCGAACAGCAACTCATGGGTGCGGCCGAACAGCTGCACCGGACCCTGCAGGTCCAGCGCCAGACTGCGGTTCTTGTTGACGTGATCGCGTGCCCAATTGGTATCCACCACGGCCGGAATGCCCGTGAACCAGATGCCGCCTTCGCCGTCGGGCATCTCGGTTCTTTCATCGCTGACACGCAGCTTGGTGGTCCAGCCATTGCCGAAACGATGCTCCAGGTTGGCGAACAGCGTGCGCGAATCTTGCGCAAAGCCTGACCAGGGCGCGCCCACATTGAACGAGCGCGGCTGCAGGCCCATGTACTGGCCGTTGGCCGCATAGGCCTGGTTCATGCTGGTGCTGCCCGCACCGTAGTATTCGCGCTGGCGCTGGGTGAAGCCGACATTGAGCAGCGTGCGCTCGCTCAGATCGATGTCCAGCGTGCCGAACAGCGTCTGGTTGCTGCGCTTGGCATGGTCGCGGAACTCCTTGCCGTCGGCGGCCGCGGCCACCAGACGGCCACGGATGCTGCCGCTGTCGTTGAGCGCCCCACCCAGATCCACATCGGCGCGGTAGTTGTCCCAGCTGCCTGCGCCAGCGCCGACGCTGGCCTTGAACTCGTGCGCAGGGCGCTTGCGAATCATGTTGACCGTGGCGCCGTAATAGCCGTCGCCGTTCATCAGGCCCGACGAGCCCTTGAGTACTTCGATGCGGTCCATCTCCACCA
>NZ_JAVWWA010000194.1:0-4156 GCF_036666375.1 Comamonas sp.
GCTGCGGCATCCGTCGCTGCGGCGCCGGTGGTGCTGCCCGAGGCCGCAGGCTATGCGCTGCCCACGGCGGTCGACGACGACGAGGACCTGCCGCTCGATGCGGCCGCCAGGCCCAACGCGCCGGCTTCCTGGCCCGAGCTGACCGAAGCCGATATGGCGCCGGCGCGCGCGAGCGCACCCGAGGCCCGTACCGAGCCGGACCTGGACCCTGAACCCGCGCCCGCGCCCGAGCCCGAGCCCGAGCCCGAGCCCGAGCCCGAGGATTCCACGGCGCCGCCGCCCGCCGCACAGCCGGCCAAGGTGCCCGAACTGTCACCGGATTCCGAACTTGAACCGGCGCCGGAGCCCATGCTGGAATCCGCGCCCTTGCCCGACGCCACCGAGACCGTGGCCACCGACCCGTTTGCGCAGCCGCTGCCCGAGGCCGAACCCGGTTTCGTGCGCGCCGCGCGGCGCAAGGCGTTCTGGCACGCGCCCGGCGTGCGCCTGGCGCTGGCGCTGGGCAGCACGGTGCTGCTGGTGGGACTGGCGCTGCAGGTTGCGCTGCACGAGCGCAATGCGCTCGCCGCCCGGCTGCCGTCGCTGCGCCCCGCATTGCAAGGCCTGTGTGCGCTGACCGGTTGCACGCTGACGGCGCGCCAGGACATCAGCCAGGTCGTGATCGCGAGCTCGGCCTTCACGCGCGGCGCCCAGGCCGACAGTTACCTGCTGAGCCTGACCATAGAAAACCAGGCCGGCACCGAACTCGCCATGCCCGCCGTGGAGCTCACGCTCACCGACCTGCAGGACCAGCCGGTGCTGCGCCGCGTGCTGCTGCCCGCCGATCTGCAGGCGCCCGCGACGCTGGGCGCCCAGGCCGAATGGAGTGTGCGCATTCCGCTGGCCGTCAGCGCCACGCCGACGCGCATTGCGGGTTATCGTGCACTTGTCTTTTACCCCTGATCTTTGGAAAACTCACCGACCATGGCCGCCCTCATTTGTGGATCCCTCGCGTTTGACACCATCATGACCTTCGAGGGTCGTTTCGCGGACCAGATCCTGCCCGATCAGCTGCACATTCTCAACGTCTCGTTCCTCGTGCCCACGCTGCGCCGCGACTTCGGCGGCTGCGCCGGCAACATCGCCTACAGCCTCAAGCTGCTGGGCGGCGAGCCTCTGCCCATGGCGATGCTGGGCAGCGACGGCGGCAGCTACCTCGAGCACATGCGCGAGCTGGGCATCTCGACGCGCCATGTCGGCGAAAGCGGTGAGATCTATACGGCCCAGGCCATGATCATGACCGACACCGACAACAACCAGATCACCGCCTTCCACCCCGGCGCGATGTCGCATGCCCATCTGCTGCAGATCTCGGGCGAGACGCGCGCCGCCGTGGGCATCGTCGCGCCCGACGGCCGCGACGCCATGATCCAGCACGCGCGCCAGTTCAAGGAAGCGGGCATTCCATTCGTCTTCGATCCGGGCCAGGGCCTGCCGATGTTCAACGGCGACGAACTCAAGGTCTTCATCGAGCAGGCCGACTGGATCGCGGTCAACGACTACGAAGCCAAGGTCCTTTGCGACCGCACGGGACTGGACCTCGCGGCGCTTTCGCAGCGGGTCAAGGGCCTGGTGGTGACGCTGGGCGCCGACGGCTGCGAAGTCTGGGAGCAGGGCGCGAAGACCCTGGTCGCGCCGGTCACGCCCAAGCAGGTCGTCGATCCCACGGGCTGCGGCGACGCCTGGCGCGGTGCGCTGCTGTTCGGCCTGGAGAAGGGCTGGTCGCTGGTGCGCTGCGCCGAACTCGGCAACCGCGTGGGCGCGCTGAAAATCGCGAGCAAGGGCCCGCAGAACTACCTGCTCGACTTCGCGGTCGAATAAGTCAGGGGCGCGCCGCGCGCTCATGGCCCAATCTCTTTTCTGAACCTGGACGAGCATGGATTCCGTTTCACAGATCGCGCTGGGTTCGGCGCTGGCGATTGCCACCATGGGGCGGCGCACGGCGGTCTGGAAAGCCGCGCTATGGGGCGCGGTCGCGGGAACGCTGCCCGATCTCGATGTGTTCATCGACCATGGCAATGCGCTGGCCAACATGGTCAACCACCGCGGCAACAGCCATTCGCTGCTGTACCTGCTGCTGCTTTCGCCGCTGCTGGGCGCGTGCATAGCGCGGCTGCACGGCGAAGGCGCGCTGTGGCGCCGCTGGGCCGTGGCGATGGCGCTGGTGCTGGTCACGCATCCGATACTCGACTGGTTCACGATCTACGGCACGCAGCTGCTGCGGCCGTTCAGCACCGAGGCCTACGGGCTGGGCAGTGTCTTTGTGATCGACCCGCTCTATACCTTGCCGCTGCTGCTGGGCATCGTGCTGGCGCTGGGCCGCAAGGCGTTCTCAGGCCTTCGCGCCAACCGCATGGGCCTGGTGCTGAGCAGCCTGTACCTGGGCTGGAGCGTTCTGGCGCAGCAGCATGCGAGCGGCGTGGCCCAGGCGTCGCTCGCAGCGCAGCGCATAGCGGCGCCGCAGCTGCTCGTGACCGCGACGCCGCTCAATACGCTGCTGTGGCGCGTCGTCGCTTTGGGCGATACGCACTATTGGGAAGGCTATTACTCGGTGTTCGATCAGGACGGCGACATGGCCTGGACCCGGCATGACCGCGGCACGGCGCTGCAGGCGCTGTATGCGCCCCAGGCGCCGGCCGTGCGCCTGCTTGCGGACTTCGCGCACGACTTCGTGAAGCTGGAACAGCAAGGCGATGACCTGTACTTGAGCGACCTGCGCATGGGCAGCGAAGGCCGCTACAGCTTTCGTTTTCTGCTGGGCAGCGCCGCGGATGTCGCCGCAGGCCGCGTGAACATCGAGCAGCAGGCGCTGGATTTTCCGCTGCGCCAGGCCCTGGGTGAGCTGTGGCAGCGTATCTGGCATAAGCCGGACTGAGGCAGCGCAGGGGGCGCAGTGCAAGGCGCATGTGCCCGCCTCGCCGGTCTGTAGCGGTGGTTATGCCAGATGATCCGCTGCTTGAGAGGACGCGCCAACGATCGCCGGAATGACTTCCTGCGTGTCTGGACCATCTTCCGCTTCGTTCTTTTCCTCATCCTTGTCTGCATGATCTTCGGAGGGGGTGGCTGCAGCGGCAGCGGTCGTCTCGCTGTCCGGCATTGCATCTGTCCCGGTGTCCGTATCCGGCTGCGGTTCCTGAGTCGATGCAGTCTGCACCTGATCGAGCAGTTGCTTCAGCTGAAGCGCCAGCTTTTCCCTTTCCTTCTTCAGGTCCCACAGCTGCCGCGGCAACACCACCTCTTGCAGATAGTCCATGGCATGCATCGCCGGCAAGACATATTTTTGCTGCACCTCTTGGAGCTGCTGCATGACTTCTGGATGATGGGTGTGCAGTGCCGTAAGCCGGGGCAGCAAGGAGCCCGGCTTTTCGCGCAATTGCTCCATGAAGTGGATGCGGTCCATTTGCGCGAAGATTTGCTCCTGGTTGGTCGCCAAGACCAGCAATAATTGTTCAAGTGTCATGGATGTCTGGAAAGTCGTTGAATGAAAATTTGGCCTAGTGATCGCTATTGAATTTCAATAGTTAATAACTATGTTTTGGTTTTCGCTCAAAGGTTCCATCTATCGACAAAAGGGCTCCCCATGGGCCGGCGCTTGGATCGGAGTTCTGGACTGAACTCTTGCGGAATGAAAAAAGCCCGAGGCCTTGCGGCTTCGGGCTTTGGCGCGGAGCGTCATGCCTCAGGGCTTGGTGCCCGTAGGGAAGGGCCATGCGGCTTGCGGGTTCAGCGCGGTCTGTGCCACGGGGGCGGCAACGGCAGCAGGGGCTGCAGCGGCCTTGGCGGGCTTCTTTGCAGCAGCCTTCTTTGCGGGAGCAGCAGCCTTGGCAGGCGCGGCGGCCTTTGCCGGTGCAGCAGCCTTCTTCGCGGGCGCAGCAGCCTTGGCAGGCGTGGCGGCCTTTGCCGGCGCAGCAGCCTTCTTCGCGGGTGCAGCGGCCTTCTTGGCAGGAGCAGCAGCCTTCTTCGCCGGTGCGGCAGCCTTCACAGGAGCAGCAGCCTTCTTGGCAGGAGCGGCAGCCTTTTTCGCGGGAGCGGCAGCCTTGGCAGAAGCGGCCTTCGCCGGAGCAGCAGCCTTCTTCGCGGGAGCGGCGGCCTTGGCAGGCGCAGCAGCCTTCTTCGC
>NZ_JAVWWA010000195.1:0-4096 GCF_036666375.1 Comamonas sp.
GCAGCGACTCGAACACATCCGCCAGGCGCACACCCTGGCTCTTGACCTGGGTGCGATCGATGCTCACGTCCAGCTGCGGTGCGTTGACGTCGAAGCTGGTCATCAGCCCCGCGACCTGTCCCGACTCGGTGGCCTTGGTCATCAGGATCTGCGTATGCCGCACCAGGGCGTCGAGGCCGGCGCCGCCGCGGTCCTCGACCAGCATCTTGAAGCCTCCGGTGGCGCCGAGTCCTGGCACCGGCGGCGGCGGGAACACGCCCAGGAAGCCATCGGGAATGCTGGAGAATTTCGCCTGCAGCCGGCCGGTGATCGCGTTCGCGCCCAGGTCGGGCGTGGTGCGGTCCTTGAACGGGTCGAGCATCACGAAGACCACCGCGGCATTGGGCACGTTGACCATGCCGTTGATCGACAGTCCCGGGAACGCGACGACGCTTTCCACGCCGGGCTCGTCCAGCGCCATCTTCGACATCTGCTTGACCACGGCCTCGGTGCGGTCCAGCGATGTGGAATTGGGCAGCTGGGCAATCGCCACCAGGAAATACTTGTCCTGCATGGGAACGAAGCCCGGCGGCACGGCCTTGAAGCCCAGGAAGGTCAGCGCCAGCAGCCCGGCGTAGACCAGCAGCGCCAGGCCGCTGATGCGCACCACCTTGCGCACCGTGCTGCCATAGGCGTCGGGAGTGCGCTGGAACGGCCGGCTCAGCGTGCGCAGCAGGCGGTCGGCGCGCCCGCGCATGCTGCGCGGGTCATGCACGACGGCGTGCTGGCGCGGGCGCAGCAGGAGCCGGGCCAGCGCCGGGCTCAGCGTCAGCGAGTTGACGGCCGAGAGAATGGTCGAGATGGCGATGGTGAGCGCAAACTGCCGGTAGAACTCACCTTGCAGCCCGCTGAGGAAGGCGGTCGGGATGAACACCGCGGCCAGCACCGAGGTGATGGCGATGATGGGGCCCGTGACCTCATCCATGGCAAGCCGGGCGGCCTGCGCGGGCTCCTCGCCATTTTCTATGTGGCGCTCGACGTTCTCGACTACGACAATCGCGTCGTCGACGACGATGCCTATGGAAAGCACCAGACCAAACAGCGACAAGGTGTTGAGCGAGAAGCCCATCAGGTGCATGACGGCAAAGGTGCCTATCAGCGACACCGGCACCGCCATCAGCGGAATCAGCGAGGCGCGCCAGTTGCGCAGGAACAGCACCACCACGATCACCACCAGCACGATGGCCTCCAGCAGCGTGGTGACCACCGATTCCAGCGATGCGCGCACAAACACCGTCGGGTCGTAGGCAATGCGCGAGCTCAGCCCCGCGGGAAAGTTGACTTCTAGCCGCTGCATGGTGTCGCGCACCGCCTTCGAGACGTCCAGCGCGTTGGCGCCCGGACTCTGGATGATCTGCAGCGCGACCGCGGGCTCGCCGTCCAGCAGGCTGCGCAGCGCGTAGGCGTCGGCCCCCATCTCTATGCGGGCGACATCGCGCAGGCGCGTCACCTGGCCGTCGTTGCCGGTGCGGATGATGATGTCGCCGAATTGCGCCTCGTCGGTCAGCCGTCCCAGCGTGTTCACCGTCACCTGGAAGGCGGCGCTGGAATTGGGCGCCTGGCCCACGGAGCCGGCGGCCACCTGCACGTTCTGCTCGCGCACGGCGGCAATCACGTCGCCGGCCGTCAGTCCGCGCGCGGCAATCAGACCTGGGTCCAGCCACAGCCGCATGCTGTATTCGCCCGCGCCCCATACCAGCACATCGCTGATGCCCGAAATGCGCGACAGCTCGTCACGCACCTGGAGATAGGCGTAGTTGGAGATGTAGAGCGGGTCGTAGCGCTTGTCGGGCGACAGCAGGTGAACCACCATCAGCACGTCCGGCGAGGTCTTTTGCGTGACCACGCCCTGGCGCTGGACTTCCTCGGGCAGGCGCGGCAGCGCGCGCGAGACGCGGTTTTGCACCTGGATCTGCGCCATGTCGGCGTTGGTTCCCTGGGCGAAGGTCACGGTCAGCACCATGCGGCCGTCGGTGGCCGATTGCGACGACATGTACATCATGCCCTCGACGCCGGTGATCGCCTGCTCCAGCGGCGCGGCCACCGTTTCGGCAATCACCTTGGGGTTGGCGCCCGGGTAGGACGCCGTGACCTGCACCGTGGGCGGGGTGACGGCCGGATACTCGCTGAGCGGCAACTGGAAGAAGGCAACGCCTCCGGCAATCACCATCAGCACCGACAGCACGATGGCAAAGATCGGCCGGTCGATGAAAAAGCGTGGAAAGCTCATTGGGCGGCCCCCGTGGTGGCTGTGGCCTCGACGGGCGTGCCGTCGATGGCCGCGGTCTGCGGGGTGATCTGCATGCCGGGGCGCACCAGCCCCTTGACGACGATGCGCTCGCCCGGCTGCAGGCCTTGCTCGACCACGCGCAGGCCGTCGACCACCGCGCCCAGCTCGATGGGGCGGTACTCCGTCTTGTCGTCCTTGCCGACCACCAGCACATAGCGGCTGCCCTGGTCGGTGCCAATCGATTGATCGGAAATCAGCACCCTGGCCTGCGGCGCGCCGGTCTCCAGCTTGACCTTGGCAAACAGGCCGGGCGTCAGGTGCCCGTCGGGGTTGGCGACCACGGCGCGCACCCGCACGGTTCCGGTCGCGCGATCGCTGGTGTTGGCCAGATAGTCGACACGGCCTGGGCGCGAATAGGTCTTGTCGGTGAGCAGGGCCACCATGACCTTGGACGCCTGGGGCGCCTGCGGGCTGGCGCTGGCGCGGCCGGCGGCCAGCGAGCGCAGATACGTGCGTTCGTCGACATCGAAATACACATGCAGCGGGTCGACCGAGACAATCGTCGTCAGAGGCGTCACGCCGCTGGCAACGTAGTTGCCTTCGGTGACCAGGGCCTGGCCGACGCGTCCGCTGATGGGCGCCGTGACGCGCGCGAAACCCAGATCCAGCTTTGCGGTCTCGAGCGCCGCCTTGGCGGCCTCGACCTGGGCCTGGCCCGCATGCAGCGCGGCAGCGGCGGTGTCCAGCCGATCGCGCGCCACGACCTTCTGCGCAAACAGCTTTTCGGCGCGGGCGTGTTCCGCCTGGGCGAGCTGCCAGGCTGCCTGCGCCTCGCGCAGGCGCGCCGCCGCGGCATTCAGCGTGGCCTGGAATTGCCGCGGATCGATGTGAAACAGCGCCCGGCCCTTTTCCACATACTGCCCCTCGGGCACGCTCACGCCCTCGATGTAGCCCGCGACCCGCGGGCGCAGTTCGACGCGCTTGACCGCGGTCAGCGAGCCGGTGAATTCGACAAAGGGCGTGACCGGGCGAACCATCACCTCGGCCACGGGAATCGTGGGCGGTTTGGCGGGTGCGGCGGACGGCGCCGCCTCCTGGCATCCGGCGACGGCGAGCATTGCGCCCATCGCCGCCGTGATCAGGGTTGCGCGTTTGACTTCCATCATGTTTCCTTTTGCGACAGCAGTCGACAGTTGGTATTTGCTGAGCCGAAGTAGCTTCTGCTGCGTTTATCGGCCTTGCCACGCTGGGAGGGTCAAGCGTTGTTTGCTGGAATTGGGCGAGGCAGCGCAAAGGTGTGGCCTGGAAGGCCGGCCGGGCTTGACCTTGTCACCTTGGCAAGGCTTAGGCTTTCAAGCATGGAAACGCGCCAGGACTGGAGCGGTCCCTGCAGAGGGGACAGCGTCCCGGCGCTCCATTGCCCCCGAGGCGCAAGCGCCTGGAAGACCGAGCAACGCAAGCGGCCGCATTGAGCGGCGACGAGAACCTATGCCCAAACTGACTGTCCTACCCCATGCCGACCTCGCGCCCGAAGGCGCGGTACTAGAGGTGGCCGCAGGCACTTCGATATGCGAGGGCCTGCTGGATCACGGCATTGAAATCGAGCATGCCTGCGAGCAAAGCAGCGCCTGCACCACCTGCCACTGCATAGTGCGCAAGGGCTTTGACTCGCTCAACGCCATCGAAGAAAGCGAGGACGACCTGCTCGACCGCGCCTGGGGCCTGGAGGCGCAGTCGCGCCTGAGCTGCCAGGCCATCATTGCCAGAGAAGACCTGACGGTGGAAATTCCCAAGTACACGGTCAATCACGCCAAGGAAAACCACTGA
>NZ_JAVWWA010000196.1:0-4025 GCF_036666375.1 Comamonas sp.
GCCAGATCAAGGAATACGACCGCAAAATGCCGCGCGCCTTGCAGCTGATGCAACAGGTGGCCGCTGCCGTCGATCAGTGGGCGGTGCACTTTCGCGCACTGGGCGTCAGCCCGAACGACATGGAACAGCTGGCCGCGCGCATGGACCGCGATGCACTCAGGCTGCAAAGACGTGCATTTGTTTAGAACGCTGGCTTGAGCCGGCGACACCCCAAAGGGTGCCTCGACACTCTTTGGGCGTTCACTGCGCAGCGCTGCCCAAGCGCTGCAGCAACTCCAGCGTCGGATAGCCATCGGCCGCCACGCCCAGGCTGCGCTGGAAGGCACGCACGCCGCGGCGCGTGGCCGGGCCCATGGTGCCGTCGGGCGTGCCGGTGTCGAAGCCGCGCGCGTTCAGCGCCGTCTGCAAGGCCTTGACCTGGCTGCTGCTCAGCGGCTGCAGATCGCGCGGCCAGGGCGTCTGCACTCCGGGACCATCTGTCAGCTTTTGCGCCAGCAGACCGACCGCGAGCGCATAGCTGCTCGAGTTGTTGTAGCGCAGGATGGTGCGAAAGTTCTGCCCGACCAGGAAGGCCGGTCCACGGGCGCTGGCCGGCAGCAGCACCGAGGCGTCCGGCAGCGCGGGCAGCGGCGCGCCGTCCATGGACTGCAGGCCCTCGCCCGCCCATTGGGCGCCGGACTGGCGCACGTCGGTTTCGGCGCGCGCGTAGTCGAATCCCGGCGGCAGGCGCACTTCGATCGCCCACGGCTGGCCGGCCTGCCAGCCGGAACGAGCCAGGAAGTTGGCTGTCGAGGCCATAACATCGGGAACGCTGCCCCAGATGTCGCGCCGGCCATCGCCATCGGCATCGACCGCATAGGCCAGGAAGTTCGACGGCAGGAACTGCGTCTGCCCCATGGCGCCGGCCCACGAACCAATCATCTGTTCGCGCGCGATGTCGCGGTTTTGCAGGATCTTCAATGCCGCGAGCAACTGGCCGCGCGCCCATTCCTCGCGCCGGCCCTCGAAGCCCAGCGTGGCCAGCGCGTCTATGGTCGGAATATCGCCGACGTTGCTGCCGTAATTGCTCTCCATGCCCCAGATCGCCACCAGGATTTCGGTGGGCACGCCGTAACGCGCGACCAGCGCGTCGACTTGGGGGCGCAGTTGCCGCAGCTTTTCCTGGCCGCGCGTGACGCGCTGCGCCGACACCGCGCTGTCGAGGTAGGCCCACACGGTGCGCGTGAACTCGGGCTGGGCGCGGTCGGCCGCGACGGCGCGCGGCACGAAGCGCACGCCGTCGAAGGCGGAGTGCAGCGTGACCTCGTCTATGCCTGCGGCGCGCGCGCTGGCGCGGAAATCGGCGACCCAGCGCGCGAACTTCTGGTCGTGTTCAGCCTCTTCGGACAGAAGCGGGCGGGTGTCGACCGTAGGCGCACGGGTTTGTACCTGGGGTGCGGAAGTGCAGCCTGCGACGGCGAGTATCGCCAGCAGACCGGGCACCAGCCAGCGCCGGGTCGAAGCTGGAAAATGATAGGTTGTTTGCATCCGCTCGATTCTCGCCGTTCTGACGGCATCGGTGCCGGTAAAGCCACCAGCGCCGCAAATGGGCTTTCAGGCCGGTGCCATGCAGAGTCCCGATTCCCGGCGCACGGCGCCCAGGCCCGGGGCGCCGCCTGCCCTCACTCCACGCTGGCGCCCGATGTCTTCACGATACGGCCCCATTTCTGGATTTCGCCGGCCACGAAGCGATCAAACTCGGGCCCCGTGGTCGGTGCCGGCTCCGACCCTCGGTCGCGTATGAACTGGGCCATGCCATCGCTTTTCAGGATGTCCGTGACTTCGCGGTTCAGCCGGCCGATGATGTCCGCAGACGTGCCTTTGGGCGCCATCAGTCCCAGCCAGCCCACGGCTTCGAAGTCCTTGAGTGCGCGCAGCCCGCTTTCACGGACCGTGGGCACGTCTGGCAGTTGCGAGGAACGCGTGGCCGAAGTCACGGCCAGCGGCACGGCGCGTCCGGATTGGACATGCGGCAGCGCGGCGGTGACCGAGTCGACCATCAGCGGCACCTGTGCACCCAGAAAGTCGGCCTGTGCCGGCCCGCTGCCACGGTAAGGAATGTGTGTGATGAACACGCCCGCCTGGTTCTTGAGCATTTCGCCGGACAGATGCTGGGTGCCGCCTATGCCGGCGCTGGCGTAGTTCAATTGGCCGGGCGCGGCCCTGGCCTTGGTCACCAGGTCGGCGATGGAGGTGATGCCCGAGCCCGGCGTGGCCAGGAAGATCAGCGGCACCTTGGCGATGAGCGAGATGCCGACCAGGTCCCGGGTGGGATCAAAGCTGACCTTGCGGTACAGCGTCTGGTTGACTGCCATCGCGCTGCCCGCCACCAGCAAGGTGTAGCCGTCGGGCGCAGCACGCACCACCAGTTCGGAGCCGATATTGCTGCCGGCGCCGGCCTTGTTGTCCACAATGACGCTTTGGCCCAGACGTTTTCCGAGCTGCTCGGCGACGGCGCGCGCGAAGATATCCGTGGCTTGCCCAGGCGGGAATGGAACGACCAAGCGAATAGGTTTGTCGGGCCAGGCAGCATGCGCCGGGTTCAGCAAGGCGGCAAATGCCACCAGCAGGCCGGTGGCCGCACTGCGGAAAAAGCGAGGTGGTTTCATTTGTTTCCCAAAGAAGGCGTTGCAGAAAGCGCGCTCTGATCCTAGCAGTTGCCGATGCGCCCGGAAGGGCTGTCGAGCGCACATGGACGGGGTCCTGCACAAGGGACTTCCCCCAGGTGACGGCCGAAGACGGCGACGGCGCCACGGTCACCGACACTTTCAATCTCGTGGTGGCCAACACCAATGACGCGCCCACGCTGGCCAATGTCATCGCCGCCCAGAACGCCACCGAGGATGCAGCGTTCAGCTGCCAGTCCAATGCCAACACCTTTGCCGATGTGGATGCAGGCGACACGCTCAGCTACAGCGCGAAGTTGACCGGCAACGCCCTGCCCGCCTGGCTGAGCTTCGATGCGGCCACGCGCACCTTCAGCGGCACACCTGTCACCGCTGACATAGGCACCCTCAGCATCGACGTCACCGCCGAGGACGGCAATGGCGTCACGGTGACCGATACCTTCAGTCTGGTGGTCACTCGCCCTGTGCCACCCGTGACTCCCACGGATCCAGTCCCGGTGCCCGTCGATGGCGTGCCCGTGACCTCCCCCCGGCGACGGCGGCACGACCATCATCACCATTCCGGTGGTCACTCCCTCGCGCCCCGACGATCCGAACTCGCCCAGCAACGATCTGGCCGACATTCCGCTGGTCAAGAGCAGGGACGGGCACGCCATCCTGCAGGTCAGCGTGCCTGTGGGCCTGGGGCGGCAGGTCCAGGGCCTGCCCGATCCAGTGACGGGCAATGCCGCGCTGGCCGAACTGGGCCTGCGCATAGAGCGCTCGGCCGGAGGCGATCCTCGGCCAGATCTTCCTGGCCACGCTGGACCACACGCTACCTCTGACCATGCAGACCATCACCGCCACTGCAGGCCCAGGCTTCAACCCCGGCGTGCCGTTCGTGATCAGCGGCAGCGCCCTTGCCGGCGATGGCATGCAGGCCGTGATCCTCGACGCGCGCGCCCTGCCCGAAGGCAGCAACGTCCAGGTGGACAACGTCGACTTCCTGGCCGTGGTCGGCGCGGTGCGCATCACCGGCGCCGCGTTCCTGGACAACAAGCCGCTGGTGGGCGAAGTGATTCGCGCGCTGGACGCGGGCATCAGCGCGCAAAGCCTGGCGCAACTGGGCCTGCAATTGCTGGGCGCGTCCACGCCGGGTCAGGTGACGCAGCTGCTGTGGACCAATGTCGTGGGCAGCGCCGCGACGCCAGCGCCGCTGCAGCCGTTCATCAACATGCTGGCCCAGGGCGTGACGGGCGGCGAGCTCGCGCTGCTGGCCAGCCATCTGGACCTCACCGCCACGCGCATCGATCTCGTAGGCCTGTCGGCCACGGGAATCGAGTTCGCCTGAGCAGGTTGAACGCAGAGCGGGCGCGGGGC
>NZ_JAVWWA010000197.1:0-4001 GCF_036666375.1 Comamonas sp.
CCTTCTAAGCTGTGGGTCACTGGTTCGATTCCAGTACGCCGCACCACCCCTTCCCGTCTCCCCTGCATATATCCGCCGAAATCCGCTGCGCACCTGCCCGACTTACGGCTGGGCGCAGGGGTCGCTCAAGCCCACCATGCCGCCGATCTTCTGCAGCCGGCTGCGGTTTTCAAGACAGGCCTGCTGCTTGTCCTGCACGGCTTTGTTCTGCGCCAGCTGCAAGGCCTGGGCGCGTTCAGCCTGCAGTTGAGCGATGCGCCCCCGGATCTGCGGCATCACCGCAAGTGCGGCTTTCTCGCCTTCGACGATGGCATTCGCGCGCTGGGTGAAGTCGGCCGGTCCAATGTCGAGCACTTTGGGGCGGATGATGATGTCGGCGCGCGCGAGTTCGGCCTGGCCCAGCTTCTGGCCCATGATGGCGATCGACTGGCCCAGGGTGCCGAGCATGTCGGCCGGCGACTGGCCGCGCGGCTTGTTCGAAATATCGACGGCGATCACCAGATCGGCGCCCAGTTGGCGCGCCGCATCGACGGGCACGGGGCTCACGATGCCGCCGTCGACGAAGTGGAACTTGCCTATGGACACCGGCTGGAACACGCCGGGCACGCTGCTCGACGCGCGCACCGCCTGCCCGGTGTTGCCGCGGGCAAACACCGTGCGTTCGCCGTCTTCGAGGCGCGTGGCGACGGCAACGAAGGGCTTGGCCAGCTTTTCCAGCGGACGGCGCTGGACCTGCTCGTTGACATAGTCTTCGAGCTTCTGCCCCTTGACCAGGCCGCCCGACGAGAACTGCAGGTCGCGAATGCTGGTCTCGTCGAGGCCCACGGCCTTCTCCTGCAGCGCGAACGCGTCCATGCCGCTCGCATACAGCGCGCCGACCACGCTGCCCGCGCTGGTGCCGGCGACGACGGCCGGCGTCAGACCATTGGCTTCGAGCATCTTGATCACACCGATGTGCGCAAAGCCCTTGGCCGCGCCGCCACCCAGCGCCAGGCCTATGGTCAAAGGCGCGGTCGTGACACCGGGCGCGCCCGCAGGCGCTACGGCTTTGGGGGTGCTACCGCAGGCGGCCAGGCCGGCCACTGCGAGATACGCCAGCGGGCGTATGAAGGCTTGCAAACGCATTCCAGGCTTTCCAGCTGTCATCAAGGCGGCAGTATATCGGCGCCCGCAAGGCGGAGGCGGGCCCGCGCTGCTTGTCCCCAGGCGCCATGCGCAAGGCGTTTGCAAATGTTTCCTCGCCGGGGCACGCGTGTTCAGCGGATGCTCGCCGCCGGTTTCACAGCGGTCGGTGGCGCTGCGCGCGTGCTGGCAACGCGCATGCGTGCCAGGTTCTCATTGCTGAACACGTGCAGACATTGCGAACAGTGAAAATTGCGGCGCTGATGGAGGCATCAGATGTGCATCTGGAATTTGACCAGCAGGTTCGGCGAACGCTGCTGCGCGCTGGTGGCGGGTCCGCCTGCGCCCACACGCCAGGCGAGCGTCGATTCAAGCGCCCAGCGCGTGCCATGGTGCTTGAGCCCGAACCCTGCGCCGCCAAGATTGCGCTGGTTGCTGTCCTCGCTCCACGGACGCTGCTGGAACCTGACGCGGCCCGCGTCCACAAAACCGCTGAGCTGCCAGGCATTGCCCAGCGTGCAATGCAACTCGAGCGCGCCCAGCAATCCGCTGTCACCCGACGCTTCGCCCTGTGGATAGGCGCGCACTCCGTAGGCGCCGCCCAGGCTCATTTTTTCCGACGAGTCGAGATTCCTGTTGGCCCATTGGCCATTGATGCGCCCATGGAGGCTCCACGGGCCGGTCAAGGCCTGCCAGCGCGCAAGCTGGCCGTTGAACACCTGGAAGTGGCCTGCACTGCCTGTGGTCAGCGCATCTGATTGCCGTTGCGCCTCGCTTCCCAGGCGCAGCTGGCCATGCGTCCAGGACAAGTCCCATTGGCTGATGGCCCGACCGCCCAGGCTGTCCTGCCAGTTGCCGTTCAGGCCCAGCGTGGTGAGGTGCGAACGCTTGCGCGCGTGGCTGTCCTGCGCGCCGATGTGGTCGGCCAGCCGCTTCTGGTCATGGCTTATCCGGGCATTGAGATTCACGCCGCGGCTTCGCACCAGTGGCTGGTTGGCATGGAGGCTCGCCACCTTGGCGCTGCCATAGGCATCGAGTGCCGAAAAATCCCTGCCGGTCTCGTAGTTGAGATGCGCCAGACTGGCGCCTACGAGCGTGTTCCAGGGACCGATCGGCATCTGGTAGCCCAACTGGTAATTGCGCAGATGCTCATTGCTCAGCAACGTATGCAGATGGATCTGCTCGCCAAGGCCCAGCGATCCGTTGAATTGCAGGCTGCCCATGGCGCGCGCGGTACCGGTGAAGCGATTGCCGAAATTGTCCAGGCCCAGCGAGCCGCTGACGACAGGCGCATCCTCGACGCGTACCACCAGGTCGGTCGTGCCTACGTGGATCCCGGGCTGCAGCCTGGACTTGGCGCGAGCGCCGCTCACATCGCCCAGCAGCAGCAGGCTGGAGTTGAGCGCGCGGGCATGGAGCACCTCGCCGACGCGCAGTTGCCTGAGCGGCGTGGTCAGGACCTGCGCGCGCTGGCGCGACTGGTTTTCGAGACGCACTTCACCCAGCCGGCCCTCGAGCACGTTCACGCGCACCAGGCCTGCCTCCACCGTCTGCTCGGGCAAATAGGCATAGGCAAAGGGATAGCCGCGTTCTCGGTAGAGCCCGGTGATGCGCGCTGCGCCGGCTTCGAGCTGGGACAGGGTCAGCGATTGGCCCTCGAGCGGCTGCAGCAGGGCCTGCAGATCCGCCGTGGCGATGGCGCTGTTGCCGTCGATTGCGAAGCGCTGCACGTCGATCTTCGGGCCTTGCATGTCGGCCGCGGCCGCAGCCGCGGGCGGCGCGGGCAGGCCCAGGTCGATGTCCGCCGGCGCGGGCCGCAGGGGACGCTGCTGCTCAAGGCTTTCAAGCAGTTGGCCGGCATTGGGCAGCGTCTGGGCCTGGGCGCATAGGCCCAGCGCAGCGGTGCTGAGGGCACACCACAGCGGCGTGCGAAGAAACAAAGGCATGGAAATTCCTGATGGATATCAAACTGAAAGAAGCGATGTGCGGCGTATTCAGCGTGCGGGGCGGTGGATGCCGTCGCCGATCACGGTGTAAAGCGGGTCTTCGCCGGCGGCAGGCTGTTCTGGCGCGGAATCGGTGCGGGCCATGCTCCCCACCGTGGCCATCACTGCGGCATAAGCGGGCCGGATTTGAATCCGCATGCCAGGACGCGTTTCGTCAGGCTGCGTTGCGGCCGCCACTTCCTGCGCAGCGCTGCTCGGCTGTGCGTTGGCGGCAGCGATGCCGACGCCCACCACGCCGGTTGGGCCGACTGGCATGCCACGGGCCACGCCGGTCGCAGCAACGTCAACGGCGGCGCAGGTATCGGTGGCGGCGCGGATATCGACGGCCTGGGCGAACATGTCCACCGGCAAGGCCATGGGGCCGGCGTCCACGCCTGGCTGCGTCGGGACAGCCACAGTCTGGCTGACAGCGATAGCGACAGCGACAGCGACATCGGCCCCGGTCACGCTGTCCGATGGCTGGGAGACGCTGGCGACCAATGCCTGCGGGCGGTCCACCGCCGGTGCCGCGGGGGGGATTCGGTGGATCGCCGCTGATTGGCTGGCCAGGGTCTGGGCAAGGGGCGCTGAGCTGGCGCGGCTATGAACAGCCGCATTGACAGCGACCATGACCGGGCTGGCCTGAGGCGAGGATGCGGGCGTTGCAGGCATTGCCGGCGCCAAGGGTTGAACGGGCATAGCTGGCGTGGCGTGGTCCTGGACGACCGCATTGACAGCGACCATGACCGGGCTGGCCTGAGGCGAGGATGCGGGCGTTGCAGGCATTGCCGGCGCCAAGGGTTGAACGGGCATAGCTGGCGTGGCGTGGTCCTGGACGACCGCATTGACAGCGACCATGACCGGGCTGGCCTGAGGCGAGGATGCGGGCGTTGC
>NZ_JAVWWA010000198.1:0-3906 GCF_036666375.1 Comamonas sp.
TGATTTCCTCCAGCGTCTCCAGGCAGTCGCTGGTGAAGCCCGGGCAGACCACGTCCACGCTTTGCAGTCCGCGCTGCGCCATGGCGATCAGCGTGGGCTCGGTGTAGGGCTCGAGCCACTTGGCCTTGCCGAAGCGCGACTGGAATGTGACGGTGTACTGCGACGGCGAAAGGCCCAGGCGCTCGGCGAGCAGCCGGCCGGTCTTGCGGCTTTCGCAGTGGTAGGGGTCGCCCAGATGCAGCGTACGCTCGGGTACGCCGTGAAAGCTCATCAGCAGATGCGCGCTGCGGCCGGCCTCGCGCCAGTGCGCCTCTATGCGCTGCGCCAGTGCGTCGATATAGCCGGCGTCGTCGTGGTAGCGGTTGACGAAACGCAGTTCGGGAATATGGCGCTGGGTGCGCGCCCAGTCGTAGACCGCGTCGAACACGCTGGCCGTGGTCGTGCCCGAATATTGCGGGTACAGCGGCAGGATCAGAATGCGCGTCGCGCCTTCGGCCTTGAGCGCATCGAGTTCGCTGGCGATCGACGGATTGCCGTAGCGCATCGCGTGGCGCACCAGCACGTTGTGGCCGGCTTCGCCGAGCCAGCCGCGCAGCAGCAGTGCCTGGCGTGCGCTCCAGTGCGCGAGCGGCGAGCCGTCCTGGGGATGCCACACGGTCGCGTACTTCGCAGCCGATTTCGCCGGGCGCGTGCGCAGGATGATGCCGTGCAGGATGGGCCACCAGGCCAGCTTGGGAATCTCCACGACGCGGTCGTCGCTGAGAAACTGCGCGAGGTAGCGGCGCACGGCCGAAGGCGTGGGCGCATCGGGCGTGCCGAGGTTGCACAGCAGCACGGCGGTGCGTGCGGCGCTGCCGTGGGGGGTAGGGGGTTCTGGCGCGAAGCGTGAAGGCATGGCTCGATTGTGCCAAGGCGCGGGCAGGTGCGCTGCCTCAGGCCCGCGATGGCTGCGGTATTCTCGGGCTACCTATGCAAGCTTCTACCGACTCCAACGCGTTCTCGGGCATCCGCGCGCGCGGCATCCGTGCCATCACCCTCGATCTCGACGACACCCTGTGGCCCATCTGGCCGACGATAGAACGCGCCGAGCGCGTGCTGCTGCAGTGGCTGCAGACCCAGGCGCCGGCGACCGCGCAGTCGCTGCAGACCCAGGCCGCGGTGCGCGCCGTGCGCAACGAAATCGTCGGCCTGCGGCCCGACCTCGTGCATGACCTCAACGGCCTGCGGCGCGAATCCATTCGTCTGGCGCTGACGCGCGCGGGCGACGACCCCGCCCTCGCCGAGACCGCGTTCGATGTGTTCTTCGCCGAGCGCCAGCGCGTCGACTTCTATGACGATGCGATTCCCGCGCTCGAGTTTCTTGCCGCGCGCTGGCCGCTGGTGGCGCTGAGCAATGGCACGGCCGATGTGAACGTCGTCGGGCTCGGGCGCTTTTTCCAGGCGAGCATCAGCGCCCACCGCGTGGGCGTGGCCAAGCCCGATCCGCGCATCTTCGCGCTCGCGGCCGAGGCCGCGGGCGTTCCTGCGGCCAACGTGCTGCACGTGGGCGACGACGCGCTGCTCGACGCCCGCGGCGCGATGGATGCGGGTATGCACGCAGTCTGGCTCAACCGCGCGGGCGTAGACTGGACTCACGGAGGGGCCAGCCCTTCCGTGACGGTGGCCAGTCTCGCGCAGTTATGTCAGGGTCTGGCCGAAGGCTGATTCTTCCTGACGCTGTTAGCGAGCCGAGACCCATGCCCAGTACCTTGCGTTCCCGCCCGCGCTCTCCCGCTCCACTTCCCCTGGTTCGTTCCATCGGCCTGATGCAGCCGCTGTCCTGGCTGGCGCTGGCCTGGCGCGACATCTGCCGCGCGCCGCTGCTGGCTTTCGCCCATGGTCTGGTATTGATGCTGATCAGCGCAGCCATCCTGGCCGTGGGGCACAATCGCTTCTGGCT
Source organism: Comamonas sp. (assembly GCF_036666375.1). Classification (GTDB taxonomy): domain Bacteria; phylum Pseudomonadota; class Gammaproteobacteria; order Burkholderiales; family Burkholderiaceae_C; genus Comamonas. The sequence continues at coordinate 1,940 of NZ_JAVWWA010000198.1, forward strand.
GATGGCCGGTGCGCTGTCGGGATTTCTGGTGATAGGCCCAGTGGTGGCGACCAGTCTCTACGCGATCAGCCGTGCGCTCGAGCGCGGCGAGCCGGTAGGCCCGGGCCTGGTGCGTGCCACCTGGACGCGCTGGCAAAGCGGCCACGCGGGGGCCGAGCGGCATGCGGGCTATTGGTGTCTGGTGCGCTTCGGCCTGCTGCTGTCGCTCGCGGCCACGGGCTGGGTGGTGATTTCTGCCTCGCTGATCACCGTGCTCTCGCCGGTGCGCGTGCAGACGCCGCTGGATTTTCTGCACCATGTCGTGCTCGCACGCGATGGGCAGCTGTTTGTTTTATGGATGGCGCTGGGCAGTTTTCTGGCCGCGCCTATTTTTGCGTCCAGCGTCGTGGCCATGCCGCTGCTGCTGGACCGGCGTGTGACCGTGTGGCAGGCCGTGCTGACGAGCTGGACGGTGGTGATCGCCAACCCGGCGCCCATGGCGTTCTGGGCGGCGTTGATTGTGTTGTTTACCCTGTTGGGCCTGGGCTCGCTGCTCATGGGCCTGGTTGCCGTGGTGCCCATGCTCGGTCATGCGAGCTGGCATGCCTACCGTGATCTGGTCGACGCCTCGGCGTTCCCGGCGCGCGAGCAGCCGGAGCCGGGCAGGGCGTTGTAGGACTTGTCGTTGTGATTTTCGGGTACACAGAAGAGCAGCTTGCGCACTTCTTTCTCACCTACGGGGTGGGAGCGTTCATTCTTTTCATGGTGTTCATCATCCTGCAGCTCGCGCGCCAGTCGAAGGCGGGCAAGTTCGGCACGTTCGTGATCTTTCTCGGTCTGGGCGTGGGCTTCATCGGCTTTCTCGCGAAGGTAGTGATCCAGTGGTGGATGGAAAAATAAGCGCTGCCGCCGCACCCAGCTACGCATGAATTTCCTCCAGAAGATCCTCGGCGCCTTCCAGAAGACAAAGCCCAGCCCTGCGCCCGAAAGCGCATTGAGCACTATCGAGCTGCTGATCGTCGATCGGGAGGTGACGGCCTTTGCCTCGGCCGAAACGCGTTTCGGTGGCCTGCCATCGGTGGGCCCAGGTTTCGCCTGGCCGCGCTGCCGCTCGTGCGGCGAAGCCATGCAGTTCCAGGGGCAGATTCGCCCTCCCGGTGCGCTGCATCTGCACCTGATCTTCATGTGCACCAACCATCCCGGCGAGTGCGACCAGTTCGAAGCCGACGGCGGCGGCAATGCGGTGGTCACCCTGCCTGCTGACGGCCTGCAACTCGCGACGCCGCCCGCCGAAGGCGAAACCCTGCGCGACACGCGCTATGGCGCGCGCCTGCTGACCGTGGTTGCGCAGGATTACTCGGATGCGTTTTCCGCCTATGCGGGACGCCGGCGCGAGGTGCTGGGGCAGATCGGCGGCGCGGCCGACTGGATACAGCACGATGACACACCGGCTTGCAGTGCCTGCAAGGCGCCCATGCAGTTCGTCGCCCAGCTGGAGTCGGGCCCCGACTATCAGACCGAGATGAACTTCGCCGGCGGCTGCGGCTATCTGTTTGAATGCCGCTGTTCCGGCATTTCGGCCAAGTTCCTGTGGCAGTGCTGAGTCTGGCGCACGGCGCGCGCTTGCGCCAGGGCTGCTGAAGAATGCGCATTCCCAGCAGGAAGAACGCGACATTGATCGGTCTCGTTGCCATCGTCCTATGGTCGTCGCTCGTGGGCCTGATCCGCAGTGTCAGCGAAGGCCTGGGTGCCACCGGCGGCGCGGCCATGATCTATACAGCCGCATCGCTGCTGCTGCTGGTGACCGTGGGCTTCACGCCGCTGCGCGCCATGCCGCGAAAGTACCTGTACTGGGGCAGCGCGCTGTTCGTTTCCTACGAGCTGTGCCTGGCGCTGTCCATAGGCCATGCGCACTCGGGCCAGCAGGCGATCGAGGTGGGCATGGTCAATTATTTGTGGCCCACCTTCACCATGCTCGCGGCGATCGC
>NZ_JAVWWA010000199.1:0-3887 GCF_036666375.1 Comamonas sp.
TATCGCGCTGGTCATGATGGTGCTGCTGTTCCTGATCAGCCCGGTGCTGGGCTGGTCGGCTGTGGTATTCGGCCTGCTGCAAGTGGGCATTACCTGGATGAACGAGCGCCGCACCAAGCCGCCGCTGATGGCCGCCAACCGCGAATCCATGGAAGCGCAGCGCTATGCGGACGATACGCTGAACAACGCGGAAGTGCTCGAAGCCATGGGCATGCTCAAGAACACGCACCGCCGCTGGATCGCCAAGCAGCGCAAGTTCCTGCAGCTGCAGGCCGTGGCTTCGGACAGCGCCGGCGGCTTTCAGGCGCTGAGCAAGCTGGTGCAGAACATCCTGAGCTCGCTGCTGCTGGGCCTGGCCTGCTGGCTGCTGCTGCACAACGAGCTCAACGGCGGCGGCGGCATGATGGTCGTCGCGTCCATTCTCGGCGGCCGCATGCTCGCGCCGCTGGTGCAGGTGATAGGCCAGTGGCAGGCGGTGATCAATGCGCGCGATTCCTGGAACCGCATCGAGGCGCTGCTGGCCGCCGTGCCCGCCGACCCCGCCGCAATGTCGCTGCCCCCGCCAAAGGGACGCGTGCAGGTTGAACAACTGATGGCCGGCGCCCCGGGCTCGCCCGTATCCATCTTGCGCGGCATCAATCTGGCGCTGCAGCCCGGTGATGTGCTCGCGGTGGTCGGCCCCTCGGCATCGGGCAAGACGACGCTGGCGCGGCTGCTGGTGGGCCTGTGGCCGGCCGCGATGGGCAAGGTGCGCCTCGATGGCGCCGACGTCCAGGCCTGGAACAAGCAGGAGCTCGGTCCCCACATCGGCTATCTGCCCCAGGGCGTGGCCTTGTTCGACGGCACGCTGGCAGAAAACATCGCACGCTTCGGCAAGGTCGACATGGCCAAGGTCGAAGCCGCGGCCCGCGCCGTCGGCCTGCATGAGCTGATCAGCACGCTGCCCCAAGGCTATGACACGCTGGTCGGTCCCGGCGGCGTGCGCCTGTCGGGCGGCCAGCGCCAGCGCGTGGGCCTGGCCCGGGCGTTCTACGGCGACCCGGTGTATGTGGTGCTCGACGAGCCCAACTCCAGCCTGGACGATGAAGGCGATATCGCGCTGTCCCAGGCCATCAAGCAAGCCAGCGCGGGCGGCGCGACCGTGGTGGTGATCACCCACCGCACCAGCGTGCTGACCGTGACCAACAAGATGCTGGTGCTGCGCGACGGCCAGCAACAGGCTTTCGGCCCGCGCGATGAAGTGCTGGCGGCGCTCAAGCAGGCCGCCCGCCAGGCGCAGATGCCCGCGCCCACCGCACAGGTGACGGCATGAGTGCGGTCCGCGAAACAATTGATATGAGTCCAACAATGAAGACTTCCGGTTTTTTCGAGCGCAGCGAGCTGACGCGCGCGCTCTGGGCCTTTCGCCGCGAGTTCTATGTGGTCGGCGTGTTCAGCATGGTGGCCAACGTGCTGCTGCTCGCACCCACGCTGTACATGCTGCAGGTGTTCGACCGCGTGATGCTCAGCCGCAGCGAAATCACGCTGCTGGTGGTCTCGCTGATCACCTTGTTCCTGTTCTGCGTGGGCGCATTTTCCGAATGGATGCGCTCGCGCGTGCTGGTGCGCGCCGGCCTGCGCCTTGACGAATTGCTCAGCACACGCGTCTTCAACGCCAGCTTCGAGATGAACCTCAAGCAGCTGGGCTCGGGAACGGCCAAGGCCTTTGGCGATCTGGTGCAGGTGCGCCAGTTCCTGACCGGCAACGGCATGTTTGCGCTGTTCGACGCGCCCTGGTCGCTGGTCTACCTCACGGTGGTGTTCCTGCTGCATCCCATGCTGGGCTATCTGGCGCTGGTGTTTGCCGCCATCCAGTTGGCGCTGGTGTGGTTTGGCCACCGCAAGACCTTGGCACCCGCAGAGCGCGCCTCGGCCGCGGCGTCCGAAGAAACGCAGAGCCTGCAAGGCAAGCTGCAGCAATTGGAAACGCTGGAACCCATGGGCATGGTGCACAACCTGGGCCGCGCATGGCAGGGCAAGCACCGCGACGTGAGGCAGCTGCAAGGCAACTCGCAGGCGCTGTCGCACAAGATCATGGCCTGGAGCAAGTTCCTGCGCTATTCGCAGCAGTCGCTGGCGCTGGGCGCGGGCGCACTGCTGGTGATCGACGGCCAGTTGTCGGCCGGTGCGATGATTGCCGCCAACATCCTGATGACGCGTACCCTGACCCCCATCGACATGCTGGTGGGCACATGGCGCGGCTTCGTGACTTCGCGTGCGGCTTTCCGCCGCCTCGAAGCCTTGCTCGATGCCCATCCCGAGCGCGATGAATCACTCACGCGCATGCCGCCCACAGGCGCGCTGTCGCTGCGCAATCTGGTCGCCGTGGCGCCCGGACGCGCCGAGCCCATTCTGAAGAACATCAGTTTCGAAGTACCCCAGGGCACCGTCGTGGTGGTCCTCGGCCCCTCGGGCTCTGGCAAGTCGACGCTGGCGCGTTGCATGATCGGCATCTGGCCCCACATGAGCGGTGAAGTGCTGCTCGACGAGCGCCCCATCACCGGCTGGAGCCGCGACGATCTGGGACCGCACCTGGGCTACCTGCCGCAGGACATCGAACTGTTCGAAGGCTCGATCGCCGAGAACATCGCACGCTTCGGCCAGATCGATTCGGGCCAGGTCATCGAAGCCGCGCGCAACGCCGGCCTGCACGACATGATCCTGCGCTTCCCCAAGGGCTACGACACCTCGATAGGCGAGGCCGGCGGCCTGCTGTCGGGCGGACAACGCCAGCGCATCGGTCTGGCGCGCGCCCTTTACGGCAAGCCCAAGCTGGTGGTGCTCGATGAGCCCAATGCCAACCTGGACGACGTGGGTGAAGCCGCGCTGGTGCAGGCCGTGCAGATTCTCAAGCGCCAGGGCAGCACCGTGGTGCTGGTCACGCACCGTCCCGGCATTCTGGCCGCGGCCGACCGCGTGGTGCTTTTGAACAACGGCATGCTGCAGGCCGACGGCCCGCGCGATGCGGTGATGGCAGCGCTGCGCGAGGCGCAGCAGGTGCCGCTGCCCGCGGCGTGAACATGAACCGCTTCCTGGCGCTCGATCGCGCTCCATTGCGCACAACTAATTTCCGGTGAGTTCCGACATGACTAAATCTTTGCCTTCCGAAGCTAAAAAAAATCCATTGGCCAAAATGTCCGGTGGTGCGTTGACGACTTCGCCCCAGGGCGATGTGGAACCCGGCGATCTGGGCCGCTCGGCGCGCTGGGGCCTGTGGGCTCTGGCCATAGGTTTTGGCGGCTTCCTGCTGTGGGCGGCGCTCGCGCCGCTGGATGAAGGCGTGCCCAGCACCGGCATGGTCGCGATCGACACCAAGCGCAACACCGTGCAGCATCTGAACGGCGGCATCATCCAGAAGGTGCTGGTGCGCGAAGGCGACGAAGTGACCGAAGGCCAGCTGCTGGTGCAGCTCGACTCCGCCGTGGCCCGTGCCAACTACGAGTCGGCGCGCCAAAGCTATCTGGGCCTGCTGGCGATGCAGGGCCGCCTGGTCGCCGAGAAAAACGGCAAGCCGACCATCACCTGGGCCGAAGACCTCAAGACCGCGTCCAGCGACCCGCTGATCCAGCAGCAGATCCTGAACCAGGAACAGCTGTTCCATACGCGCCGCAATCTGCTGCGCTCGGATCTGCAGTCGATGGAAGAGAATATCCGTGGCCAGCAGAGCACGATAGAGACCTACAAGGGCATGATGGCCAGCCGCAAGAGCCAGCATGAGATGCTCAATGAAGAGCTTGGACATCTGCGTGAGCTGGTCAAGGAAGGCTATGCGCCGCGCAATCGTCAGCTGGAGCTGCAGCGCTCGGTCGCCGACATCAACACCTCGATGGCCGACATGCAGGGCAATA
>NZ_JAVWWA010000200.1:0-3777 GCF_036666375.1 Comamonas sp.
AGCGATGGCGGCGTGAATTTCGCGAGGAAAATGATGGCCAGGAATATCAGCGCAATGCCGCCGTGGTAGCGGATCCTGTCCTTGTGAAAATACAGCGTGGCGCCAATGAAAAAGCAGGCCGCAAGCCGCAAGGCGACCGAGAGTTCGGCCGCGCCCAGAACGATGTAAGGGCCGCCCAGGTCGAAATTGCGCAGGGCGAATACAACCAGGATGCACAGGCCCGCCGCCAGTGCCGAGAACGTGGCCGAAAGAATGCCCGCCAGGCCCATGACCAGGACCATGGCGTACATGAAAACCTCGACGGGCAAGGTCCAGAGCGAGCCATTGACTGCGTGCGGAAAGAGATTTTCCGCGAAGACCAGCGGCAGATTGTATTGAATGCTCAGGGCAATATTGCCCAGGTAGGCTCGCGTCTGCTCGTGGGCTATGTAGTCGCGCAAATCAAGCGGGGTCAGGAATGCGCCCAGCACAATGGAGAAAAGCACAGCAAAGAACAATGCAGGGAAAATGCGCAGGCATCTTTTCCATGCATAGTCGAGCGCGCTGCGGCTGCGGATATACGAGGCGGAAATCAGATATCCGCTGATCACAAAGAAAGTACACAGCGCGATGTCGCCGCCGGTATGCCCGAAAGTCCAGAGAAAAGGTTCCTCTATCGCTCGTCCGGCCAGCGGATAGGAGTGGCTGAACATCACCAGGATGGCGGCGATCAGTCGAATCAGGTCGAGATTCCGGTTGCGCGCTGGGGACGGGGTGGACATTGAATGGCTTCGATAGGGCGGGCTTTGCGGGAGGCATTCTCCCATCGGCACCCGGTCCCCGCTTATTGGCTCATCGATACCAGCACCAGCACCACCAGCAGCGCAAGGATCACCGCCAGCGTGATCTTGACCCAGCTATAAGGCTGCTCGCCGGCGATCTGTCCGGTGTAGCCGTTGGCGACGATCTGGTAGCTCTTGCGGCCGTAGGTGTAGCCCACGAGCCAGACCGGCATCAGCGTGTGCTTGAACGTGCGGCCCTGGTAGCGGCTTTGCACGCGCAGGTTGCGCTGGGTGTCACCCGGGACCTGGCGCGAGCACATCTGGCGCACCGCGTCATCCATGTCCTGCCGGTTGAGTTCGGCCGCCTTGCCCAGGTCGACCTGGTAGCGTTCCACGGTCCAGCCGCGCACGAACTCGGGCGTATAGGGCTTGAGGTCGGTCGTGGTCGGGAAAGGCTCTATCTTGCGCAGCAGCGCCGCGTGCACGCCCACGGTGCCCGGCACCAGCGCATCGTCGAAGAAGTGCGCGAGCTGTCCGGACGCGGGCTCCCAGCGCACATGCTGCACCTGGCGCGTCTGGGTGTTGCCGTTGGCGTCGCGGTAGGTTTCGGTCGTGTAGTAGTAGAAGCCGGCGTCGGCCTGCCATGCGGCCTGCACATGGGCGTCGAAAGTCCAGTAGGGCAGGTACAGGCCCTTGAGCGTATCGGTCAGCGCGGCGTTCTTGAGCTTGTTGGGCGCGAACCAGCGCGAGCCATACCATTTGCGGATCGCGTCGCGGATCTGGCCGTCGCTGATCTTGAACGGCAGGATGCTCTGCGGCGTGATCGCGTCGTTGCGTTCCTCATGCGCGACGATGGCCGGCGAGCCGCAGAAGTCGCAGCGCTGGGCCGTGCGTCCGTCGACGAACACCGAGATCGCGCGGCAGTTCTGGCATTGCACTTCGCGCCGCTGCTGGCCCCAGCCGCGGCCCGCTTGCGGGTTCTGCAGCGCCGCGGCCAGGTCCTGCTCGACCACGGCATTGCCCAGTTCCTGTTGCTGGGCTTCGCTCCAGGGAACGACGGTGCCGCAGTAGGGGCAGCGCAGGGCCTGGGCCTTGGCGTTCCATTCGAGGTTGGCGCCGCATTCGGGGCAGGGATGCTTGCCGACCATGGCTGGAGGCGGTGCTTCGGCCACGGCCGAATAGCCGGCATCGGGAGAGCGGGAGGGTTCTGGGGTCACGGCCAAGCCACCTTGGCGCCGCAAGGGCGCCGGTCGTCGATATGCGGGAGAGGCGCGGGTTTCAGCCGCGCAGGTATTCGTCCAGGGCGTTTTGCGCGATGCGCCAGTTGGCGCCGATCTTGCGTGCCTTGAGGTGGCCGGCTTCTATTTCGGTCATCACGTCGGCCAGCTCCACGCCCAGCACCTGCGCGGCCTGCTCGGGCGTGAGCACCTGCAGCGCCGCGGGAGCGGCCGCCGGCGTCTGTGCCGACTGGGCCGCTGCGGGCGAGAACGGGTCCGCCGGGGCGGCCGTGCCACCGCCGGGGGGCGCTGTTCCTACGCCTGCCGTACCCACGCCCGCCGTTCCGGCGGGCGCCGACTGCATGCTGCGCATCATTTCCTGCGCCATGCCAAAGCCCATGGCCATGGTCGCGGGCATGGTCGCCGCGGCGCTGCCTTCGCCGCCGGCCGCCATGGCCTGGCCCATCTGGTACTTCACATAGTCGTTGAGGTTGCCGATCGCGCCCATGCTCGAGCGCTTGTCGATCGCCTGCTCGACTTCGGGCGGCACCGACACGTTCTCCAGGATGAAGCTGCTGATCTCCAGGCCGTACTTCTCGCGCATCGCGGGGTTGATCAGCTGCAGCAGCGCGTCGCCCAGGTCGCTGTAGCGCGTGGCGACATCGAGCACCGGAACCTGGGCCTTGGCCAGGGCCTCGGTGAACACGCTCACGATGCGCGAGCGCATGGTGTCGGCGAACTCGTCGAGGCGGAAGTTCTGGTCGGTGCCCGCGACTTCCTTGAGGAACTTGGGCGCTTCGACGATGCGGAAGTCGTAGGAGCCGAAGGCGCGGATGCGGACCACGCCGAAGTCCTTGTCGCGCATCATCACGGGGTTGGCCGTGCCCCATTTGTTGCCCGTGAACAGCCGCGTGTTGAGGTAGTAGACGTCGCACTTGAACGGCGACTGGAAGCCGTATTTCCAGCCCTGCAGCGTCGACAGGATGGGAATGTTCTGCGTGCTCAGCGTGTGCTTGCCGGGCTGGAACAGATCGGCGAACTGGCCGGCCGAGACGAACTGCACCTGCTGCGACTCGCGCACGATCAGCTGCGCGCCGTTCTTGATTTCCTTGTCCTCGTCAGGCCAGCGGTACGACAGCGTGTCGCGCGAATCATCGGTCCATTCGATGACTTCGATCAGTTGCTTGGTGATGATGTTCAACAGACTCATGACTGGCCTTGGCGGAGTGGAAAACGTGCAGCACATTGTAGGGCGACCCATGCCCCGAGCATGCCCATGGGGGCAGGCGCGGGCGGCAAACCCGGGCGCCGACATAAAATCACGGTTTACGCGCGCAGCGCGCGCCCTTATCGAAGCGCAGGACCGGCCTGCCGCAAGCTCAAAAAGTCATGCTGACATTCCAACAAATCATTCTGAAATTGCAGTCGTACTGGGACGCCCAGGGCTGCGCCCTGTTGCAGCCCTATGACATGGAAGTGGGTGCTGGTACCTCGCACACCGCGACCTTCTTGCGCGCCCTCGGCCCCGAGCCGTGGAAAGCCGCCTATGTGCAGCCCAGCCGCCGTCCCAAGGATGGCCGCTACGGCGAGAACCCGAACCGCCTGCAGCACTACTACCAGTTCCAGGTCGTGCTCAAGCCCGCGCCCGACAACATTCTCGAGCTCTATCTGGGCTCGCTTGAAGCCCTGGGCTTCGATCTGAAGCAGAACGACATCCGCTTCGTCGAGGACGACTGGGAAAACCCGACGCTGGGCGCCTGGGGCCTGGGCTGGGAAGTCTGGCTCAACGGCATGGAAGT
>NZ_JAVWWA010000201.1:0-3681 GCF_036666375.1 Comamonas sp.
GTGCGCAGCGCCACGCCATCGCGGCCCGGGTCGGCGCCGCCGTGCAGTCCGTCGGCCTGCACCTGCACGCCATGCACCCAGCCTATGGTGTAGTTGTACGGGTTGCGGCCCACGCTGTAGCCGTCGGCTTCGAGTTCGCGCGTGGTGTAGCGCGGAATGCGGTTGCAGACGTCGATGGAATTGCTGGTCGAGGAGAAGCGCGGCGCCGCGACGGCGGCCTGCATTTCCATGCCATGGTCGATGACGTTGAGCAGCACCTGCAGCACGCCCATCGCGATCTGCGTGCCGCCTGGCGCGCCCAGCACCATGTCGAGCGCGCCGTCCTTGAACGTCATGGTCGGGCAGGACGACGTGAAGCGGCTCTTGCCCGGCTGTATGCTGCCCGCGCGGCCCGGGCGCGGGTCGAACACGCCCATGCAGCCGTTGTAGAGAAAGCCCATTCCCGGCGTGATCACGCCCGAAGGCATGGCCAGCGAATGCGTCATCGAGACCGCGTTGCCGTCGGCGTCAACGATGCTCAGGTGTGTGGTGTCGCGCGGCACGGGCGCGCCCGGATTGAAGCGCTCCACGTTGAAGCGCTGGCCCTGGCGAATCTGCTGCGCGACCGCGCGCGCCATGTCCTTGGACAGCAGCTGCTCCAGCGGCACATCGACAAAGCGCGGATCGCCGATATGCCGGTCCTTGTCGGTTGTCGCCTTCTTCATCGCTTCGCAGACCAACTGGATGTACGCGGGGCTGTTGTGTTCCATCGCGCCCAGATCGAAGTGCTCGAGGATGTTGAGCATCTCCATCAGCATCGCGCCGCCGCCCGGGGGCCGGTTGGTGGTGATGCTGCGATCGCGGTAACTGCCGACCAGCGGCGCATTGCGCTGCACGCGGTACTGCGCCAGATCTTCCAGCGTGATCAGCGCGCCCAGCGACTGCAGGTGCGCGACCATCTTGTGCGCGATCTCGCCTTCATAGAAGGGCGCTGCGCCTTCGTCGGCAATCTGGCGCAGCACGTCGGCCATGCCCGCATTGCGCAGCGGCGCGCCTATCGGCTTGGCGCGGCCGTCGGGCCGGCAATAAAGCGCCCGGCCTTCCTCGCTGTATTGCAGGCGCTCCAGGTTGCCGACGCGGCCCATCGAGGGTTCGTCGGTCCAGAACGCATGCATGCCGGGGCGCACGAAGAAGCCGTCGCTGGCCCAGGCAATTGCCGGCGCCACCACCTGCTTCCACGGCAGGCGGCCATGGGCGCGGTGCATTTCGGCCAGGCCCTTGAGCGTGGCCGGCACGCCTATGGACTGCGGGCCTATGTCGTTGACGCGGCCGGTCAGGATGAAGCCGAAGCCGTCCTTGGTCTCGCCTTCGAGCAGGTGCTCCCACATGTTTTCGGTGGCGGCCAGCGGCGCGGGCGAGTGGAAGTCGAAGTACTCGTGCACGCCCGCGCCGGGCAGGTAGACGGCCGCCGTGCCGAAGCCCGCGATGCCGCACATCAGCGGATCGACCACGGTCTGGGCCAGCGCCGTGGCGACCGCGGCGTCGACGGCGTTGCCGCCCGCGCGCAGGATCTCGATGCCGGATTCGGCAGCCTCCGGTTGAGGGCAGACCACCATTGCTTCTTTGTTCATGGAATAGGGAAAGTGGCCCCATGCGTGCCTGTGCGGCGTCGCCTGGAGCGAAGTGAACGGGATGGGCTTACTTGCTGTGCAGGTCCAGCGACTCGAGCGTCGGGCCCCAGGCGGCGACGTCGCGCGCCGTGGTCTCCATCACCATCGATGCCGGCCCGGACACCGGGATCACGCCCAGCGTCTTCAGCTTGGCCTGCACGGCCGGGTTCTGGTGAAAGGCCTCGGTGGCCTTGTTGAGCTTTTCCACGATGGCCGCGGGCGTGCCGGCGCGCGCCACGACGGCGCTCCAGCCCATGTTGTCGAAGCCCTTCACGCCGAGCTCGCTGGCCGTGGGAACGTCGGGCAGCCCGGGTACGCGCTGGGGCGCGAGCACGGCCAGCGGATTGAGCTTCTTGTTGAGGATGTGCGGCAGCGCCGTGCCATAGACCGGCGCCATGATTTCGGTCTGCCCGCCAATGGTCGCCAGAATGCCGTCGGCCTCGCCCTTGTACGGAATGTGGGTCATCGTGATGCCCAGCTTCTTCGACAGCAGTTCCACCGCCAGATGGGTCGAGTTGCCCAGGCCCGCCGAGGAGTAGTTGAGCTTGCCGGGCGCGGCCTTGGCCTTGTCCGTGAGTTCCTGCAGCGACTTGATGCCGGTGGCCGGGTTGGCGCTGAGCACGAACGGCACGGTGGTCAGCATGGCGACGCCGGTGAAGTCCTTTTGCGGGTTGTAGGGCAGGGGCTTGTAGGTGAACTGGTTGAGCACCATCAGCGACACGCTGCCGAACAGCAGCGAGTAGCCGTCGGCCGGCTGGGTCAGCAGGCCTTGCGCCGCGATGATGCCGCCCGCGCCGGGCTTGTTTTCCACCACGATCGTCGCACCGATGGCCTTGCCCGCATGCTCGGCCCACAGCCGTGCAATCGTGTCCGAGCTGCCGCCCGGCGCCTGCGAAACGATCAGCCGCACGGGACGTTCGGGATAGGCGCTCTGGGCATGCACGGCGGTAGTGCTGACGGCGCAGACTGCGGCACAGGCCAGCAGCTGGAAGGCGCGGGGAAAGGCATTTGACACGGGCAATCCTTGGACTTAGAAAACATGGAACATGAAGTTATTTTCATGTGATGCCTTGGCTATCTCCTAATGAAAATGCAAACTGCGCTCATGAAGGTTTTCTCATGACTCAAAAAATGGATGGCACCAACTGGGCGCGCCGCCTGAAGATCAAGCATCTGGAACTGTTCCTGTCGCTTGACGAGGCCGGCACGCTGACGCAGGCCGCCGCGCGCCTGCACATGACGCAGTCGGCGATGTCGCACTGGCTGGCAGAAATGGAAAGCGTGGTCGGCACGCCGCTGGTGGTGCGCGGCCGCAAGCTGCAGCTCACGCCTTCGGGCCATCTGCTCAAGCAGCTGGCGATCAACGTGCTGGGCGACATCCAGCACACCGGAAAAGCGCTGAGCGCGGTGGCTGCAGGCCATGTGCCGCGCCTGAACATCGGCAGTGTCTGGGCGGGCATTGCGGGCGGCCTGCCGCAGGCGATTTCCGCGTTCCAGGCGCTGCATGAGGACGTCGCCATTTCCATCCATGACGGGCCGTTCGCCAGCCTGCTCGAAGGCCTGGAGTCGCGCTCCATGGATGCGGTGATCGGCGTGCTCGACGCGCGCGCGCACCGCGAAGGGCTGGAGCACAGGGTGCTGTTCGAAGACCGGGTTGCGGTGGTGATAGGGCGCGGCAGCCGGTTCTGGTCGCAGGCCGCGACGCCGGGCTTTTCCGGGCTGCTGCACGAGCGCTGGGTGATGCCGCCCAGCGGCACGCTCACGCGCATCCAGTTCGATGCATTTCTCATCGAGCAAGGTGCGTCCTGGCTGGTGCCGCGGGTCGAGACCGCATCATTGGCGATGATGCAGGCGCTGCTGCTCAAGGGCGATTACGTGGGCGTGTGTTCCGAGTCCATGGCCGACGAAATGGTCGGCGTGGGCCTGTTTCGCAAACTGCCTATGGAGTCCGCGATCCGCTTCGGGCCCATCACCGTGATGTGGAACACGGACCATGTGAACGCGACGTTGGAAGACTTCATTGCCTGCCTGC
>NZ_JAVWWA010000202.1:0-3546 GCF_036666375.1 Comamonas sp.
CCGAGGGCCGGGTGCTGATCCGCCTGCCGCTGCCGCTGTCGACCGACGCCAAGCGCGTGCGCGAGCTGATGCTGGCCGCCTGCCGCGCCCACCCCGGCGTGCTGGAGTCGCCCGAGCCCTCGTTGAGCCTCGAAGGCATAGAGAACGGCAGCCTGATCTTCCAGGCCATCGCCTATGTCGCCAGCCCGCGCCTGGCCAGCGGCGTGCGCAGCGATCTGCTGTTCACGATACTCGACGACTTCAAGAACGCCGGTCTGCCCCTGGCCGTGCCCACCATGATGATGGCCAGCCCGCCGCCGGCGCCGGACTGAAAACCGTACGCCGCAAGCTCAAGCGCTGGCGTGCGAGCTCACCCAGTGCTCGAACTCCCACTCGGGCATGGGGCGTGCAATGTGATATCCCTGGGCGATGTCGCAGCCCATGGCCTTGAGCGCATTCCATTCGGCTTCGGTTTCCACGCCTTCGGCAACCACCTTTCTGCCGAGATCGTGGACCAGGTCTATGGTCGAGCGGACTATCGCAGCCGAGTCGCGGTCCGATATCATGCGCCGCACGAAGGACTGGTCGATCTTCACATAGTCGACCGGTAACTGCTGCAGATACGAAAGTGACGAATAGCCGGTGCCGAAATCATCGACATAGAGCGTGAAGCCCGCAAGCTGTATTTCCTTGAGAATATGCAGCGAGCGTTCGGCGTCCTCCATGACCGCCGACTCCGTCAACTCGAACTCCACGTTCGCGGCAGGCACGCCATGGCGCGCTGCCTGGCCCTCGATATGCGCCGACAGCTGCGGGTTCTGCAGATCGCGCGCCGACAGATTGAGCGCCAGCGGCAGCGCCAGCCCGCAGTCGTGCCAGCGGCGCGCGATCTTGAAGCCCTCGGCAATCACCCATTCGGAAATCGGCTTGATCAGACCCACCTGCTCGGCCAGGGGAATGAAGACACCGGGCGAGACCATGCCATGCTGGGGGTGCATCCATCGCGCCAGGGCCTCGGCGCCGCAGACGGCGCCCGATCGCATGTCCACCTTGGGCTGCACGAACAGGCTCAGCTCACCACGCTCTATGCCGCGGCGCAGGTCGCCCGCCATGTTCAGGCGCCTGGACTGATCGCGGTTGGCATCCATTGACGGCTGGAAAGTGCAAAACGGCAGCCCCAGCGAGCGCGCCCGTCGGACGGCAATATTCATCAGCCGCAGCACTTCATGCACGCTGCTGGTGCCCGCCGGAACTTCCACGATTCCCGCATGCATGCTGATGTCATAGAACAGTTCGCCCATGGACACCGGCTCCTTGAGCGCCTCCTGCAGCAGCAGCAGGCGCTGCTTGGCTTGCTCGCGCCCGGCCTGCGGGAGCAGCATGGCGAACTCATCGTTGCGCAGCCGCGCCACCACGCAGCCATTGGAAATCGACTCGAGCTTGCGCGCAAATCCCTTGAGCACGAGATTGCCCTGCGCAAACCCCAGCGCATCGTTGACTTCGCTGAGCCGGTCGATATTGAACTGGATCACGGTCCAGGGCGCGTATTCCGAGGCCCCGATCTGCGCCAGGAGCGCAGCGACAAACTGCGCTTCATTGGGCATTCCCGTGAGTGCGTCGAACTGCGAGAGCTGGTGGACCACCTGGCGGATCCTGGACTCCTCGCCGCGGCTGCGCATCAGCTCGATGCCGAAAGCCAGCTCTTCCGCCGACTCGGTCAGCAGCAGCACTTCGTCGTTGTCGAAGGTATCCGGCTCTGCGTCGTAGATGGTCAGCGCGCCTATGATCCGGTCGCCCACCCGCAGCGGGCAGCCGAGGGAGGAGGCATTGCCTTGCAGGAACGGGCGATAGGGGCGATAGCGCACATCGGTCTGCATGTCGCTGACGACGCTGGTCTGCCCGGAACGTATGGCGTTTGCGGCCGTTCCGCGGCCGCGCTCGTTGTCGGCCCAGGTGGTGCGCAGCGGGGCCAGCGCCGCCAATCCTCCCAGGTAACCGGCCTCAGCCATGGGGCGCAGCGTCTTCTCGCTGTCGTCCTCGCAATACCAGACGATGGCCATTCCATACTTGCCGGCGTCGACGATGGCGCGGCACATGTCTTCGAGCAGCTCGAGCTCGCTGCTGGCGCGCAGCATGGCGCGCCCGCCGGCACTGAGCGTGCGCAGCGCACGGCTGACATGTTCCAGTTCGCGCACCCGGCCCGCCAGCTCGGTGTTCAGCGCGCGCACCGTCTGCTGCGCCTGACGGATGTCGGCCGTCCGCTCCTGCACCGTGACCTCGAGCATTTCATTGTTGCGCTCGACCGCGCGCTTGGCTTCATACAGGTCGGTCTGATCATGGAAGGTGAAGATCATTCCCTGGGGATTGCCGGCCTCCTCGCCAATGCCCGAGGCCGTCAGCGTGATGATCGATCGCCGGCCGCACGGGGCCACCAGGATCAGCGGCGTGTCCCGGCGCGGCACCTGCCAGGTGCGCAGATCCAAAGGCCCGGCAGCGCACGCGTCCAGGGTCTCGAGCTGCATCACCTGGTCGAGTGAATGCCCCAGAACCGTGCACAGGCGCCGCCCGCAGAGCCTCTCGGCAACCGCATTCATCCTGATCACGCGCCCCTGGGCATCTGTCGCGATCAGTGCATCGCCTATCGATTGCAGCGTCAGCGCCAGACGTCGCTCGCTGCCGACAAGGGCTTGGCGCGCCACATCCGCAGCCAGCAGCTGCTTGCGGATGAAGCGGTAGGTAAAGAGCAGGAAAGCGCCCAACAGCGCCGCCACCAGCAGCACCAGCGAGCCCATCATCTGGCGTATGCGGCGCTGGTCCATCACCAGCGACTCAAGCCTGTCGTCCTCGTGGCTTTCCATCTCGCCGAGCAGCGCATAGGTGCGCTCGCGGGTTTGGCGCAGGGGCGCCGAGGACACGAATGCCGCGGCGGCCTGCGCGCCTTCCGCGCGCCGGATCTGCTCGATGCGGCGCGACAGGATCATGCGCTCGTCAATGAGCAGGCGCAGTTCCTGCCAGTGTTCGCGCTGCACCTTGAACGGCTCCACCAGTTCCCACAGGGCCTTGAGGCTGGTTTCACGCTCGACCATGGCGCGGTCGCGCTCGGCCAGAAAGCGCTCGTCCCCCGATGTGCGAAAGCTTTGGGTTGTCAGCTCGACCTGCAGCGTGTCGGCCCGGATCTGCGCCAGCGCGCTGATGACGCTGTGCGTATGCGCCAGCTGCAGCGAGGCACGCGAAGCGTCTGCGGTCACCTTCCACACCAGAAAGCACAGCCCGCACGCGACAAGAAAGGCTCCGGCGAAGGCCAAGCGAACTCCTCGTCTCAGACGAACTGCGTGCGGCATATCTGTCCCTCGAAAATGCGCCTGATGACAGCGCTTATGCTTTTGGGCGCCCCCGGTCGGGCCGGGGGTTGCTTCAGGTATAGCGCAACATCCGCAAAGCACCAAGCTGGCAGTCCCGCGCGCGCCTGCACCAGTCCCGAAGTCGACAGATATCCGGCAAGCCATCAGGCCTCTTGCAGCAAAACACTTGAAACTGCGCAAAATGACCGTATGATTAGCACTCATT
>NZ_JAVWWA010000203.1:0-3439 GCF_036666375.1 Comamonas sp.
GCTGGTGACCGCGCCCGCATGCACATAGCCATGCTGCTGGGAAAGATGGGCGGAAAAAGGCAGCGCGATATGCACCTCGCCGTCTTCGACCAAGGTCAGCGTGGCGCCCAATGTCTGCATCAGGCCCTGGGCGCCAAAGCTGGCGGCGATTCGTTCGTGGAGTGCGTTCATCGCCCTACTGTAGCGGCTGGCAGCGTCCGCCAGCGGCGCCGCGGCGCATCGCTGTCACCTGCATGCCAGCTCAGAACGACTCCCACGAGCCGTCCGACGCCGTCTTGGCCATCAGTGCTGGCGCAGGCCTGCGCATCGGACGTGCCGCGACCTGGCGGGCCGGCGTGGCGCGTGCCGCTACCGGGCGCGATTCGACGGTCTGCGCGGCCGGCACCCCATCGGCATGGTGCGGCGCCGATGCCGATGCCGAGAGCTTGAAAATGCTCACCGCGCGCACCAGTTCCTGGGCCTGTGACTTGAGGCTGCTGGCGGCCGCCGACATCTGCTCGACCAGCGCTGCGTTCTGCTGCGTGGCATGATCGATATTGGTCACGGCTTCGCCGACCTGGCCCACGCCCGCGCTCTGCTCGGAGCTGGCGGCGCTGATCTCGCCGACGATGTCGGTCACGCGGCGAATGCTGCTGACCACATTGTGCATGGTGCTGCCCGCGCGGTCGGCCAGCTGCGAGCCCGCGGACACGCGCTGCACGCTTTCCTCTATCAGCTGCTTGATTTCCTTGGCGGCCTCGGCGCTGCGCCCTGCGAGCGAGCGCACTTCGCTGGCCACCACGGCAAAACCCCGGCCCTGCTCGCCCGCGCGCGCGGCCTCGACCGCGGCATTCAGGGCCAGGATATTGGTCTGGAACGCAATGCCGTCGATGACGCTGATGATCTCGGCGATGCGCTTGCTTGAATCGCTGATGCCGCGCATGGTCTCCACCACCTGCTCGACCACCTGACCTCCCTGCTGCGCCACGCCGCTGGCGCTCTGGGCGAGCTGGTTGGCCTGGCTGGCGTTGTCGGCGTTCTGGCGTACCGTCGTGCCCAGCTCCTCCATCGACGAAGCGGTCTGCTCGAGCGCGCTGGCCTGGCTTTCGGTGCGCGCCGACAGGTCCATGTTGCCCTGGGCAATCTCGGCGCTGGCCGTAGACACCCCCTCTGCGCCCTGGCGTACCGAAGACACCAGCGACACCAGGCTTTGCTGCATGCCCGAGAGCGCGAGCAGCAGGCGGCCGAACTCGTCCTTGGTCTCGACCCGGATCTCGCGGCTGATGTCGCCCTGGGCGATTTCACCTATCAGTTCGACGGCCTGGTTCAAGGGCCGCACGATGGCGCGCACGATCAGCAGTGCGGCCCAGCAGGCCAGGGCCGTGACCAGCACGCCGCCGACAATCAGCACCAGTTGCCGCTGCTGGGTTGCAGCCTCGGCTTCCTTGATCATTTCCAGCGAACGCCCGGCGGTGAACGTGCTGTATTCTGCGGTGGCGCGCATCAGCGCGGCCAGCAGCGGGCGGCATTCTGCATTCATCTTGGTCACTGCGGCTTCGCGCTGATTGTCCAGCACCATGCCGAGAATGGCCATCGCCACCGGTTCGTATTGGCTTTCTATGCGGGCGATATTGTCGACCATGGCACGCACTTCGGCATTCACGCCGGGTTTTCCCGCCAACTCCTGGAGTTCGGCAAGATATTTGCGCACATCCCCTGCGGCGCGCTCGACTGCGGCTTTTTCCTGGGCCACGTCCTGGGGCGAAGTCACCAGCGTCAGATTGCGCGCGGCGATCGCGCGTTCGTCGACAGCAAGCCGCACCTTGTTGGCCGCATCGGCACGGGCTTGAATGCCCTGGATGTAATTGCCGAATGCCGCGCTGTCATCCTTCATCATCTGGATGGCATACACGGTAATTCCTATGATCAGGGCAATCAATAGACCAAAGGTGCCAACCAGCTTGGCCTTGACCGATAGATTTCTCCAGGACTGCATGGCTTCTTCCCCTGCCATTCGTATGGCGTTGTGAGTGAAAAATCAAATAGACCATTGAAGAAGTCTCAGGCCGGATATTGTTTCCTGGACTCCAAGATAAACAACGCATGCTCGACTGCATGGCTGGACGACCAAGACTCCCGCTCAGGCTGTCTGTGACCGTACGAGGAAATACGTCGCGCATGAAAACGCTGAAAGCCGCAAGAATTACAAATTAGTAGTCATTGATTCAATTTGTAGCATTAGACCGCGCGCATGACGTGTTGACATACATCAACACATAGATTTTTTCTTTATTGAATTACTGATGGATAGAAGTTGACGCACTTCCTGGCGCGCACCGAGGCGTAGCTACCCACACCGAATAACTTGATAAGTATTTACCCTAAATCTCAAGTCGACCAGCATTCACGCTGCACGGCAGATGAATGCCTGGCCGCAGCACGCGCGGCGGCGGGTTCACCGCAACGCCGCGGTGCATCTCAAAGCGTCACTTTGGCGTCGCGAATCACGCGGCCCCACTTCTTGGTTTCGGCGGCAATGAAGCGATCGCACTCCTCGGGCGTCGAGCCTTCGGCCACGGTGCCCATGGCTTCCAGGCGCGCCTGGCCCTCGGCGCTGTAGAGGATCTTGCGCACTTCGGCCGACATGCGCTGCAGGATTTCGCGCGGCACGCCCGCGGGCGCGACCATGGCGGCCCAGGTGCTGCCCACCAGGCCATCGATGCCCTGCTCTATGAACGTGGGCACATCGGGCAGCGACGGAATGCGCTTTTCGCTGGCCACGCCTATCAGCCGGATGCGACCGGCCTTGGCGGGCTGGATCAGATTGGGCGGCGGATCGAGAAACAGCGGCACCTGTCCGCCCATCAGATCGACCAGCGCCGGCGAGGCGCCCTTGTAGGGCACATGCACCATGTCGGTCTTGGTCAGCAGCTTGAGCAGCTCGGTCGTGAGGTGGGCGCTGGAGCCGCTGCCCGAAGAGGCGAAACTCACCTTGCCGGGATTGGCGCGCGCATAGGCAACCAGCTCCTGGGCGTTCTTGAACGGCGCATTCAGCGACACCGCCGCGACCAGCGGCGACACGCCCATCAGCGAGACGCCAACGATGTCCTTGGTGGGGTGGTAAGGCAGCTTGTCGTACAGCGTGGTGTTGCCGGCAAACGCGGCAATCACCACGCCAAAGGTCAGGCCGTCGGGCGCGGATTTGGCAACCTGGTCGACGCCAATGATGCTGTTGGCGCCGGGCTTGTTCTCGATGACGATGGGCTGGCCCAGCGCTTTTTGCAGGCCGACCTGCAGCATGCGCGCCATCTGGTCGGTGAAGCCGCCGGCGGTGTACGGCACGATGATGCGTATCGGCTTGTTCGGCCAGGCGGACTGGGACCAGGCGGGCCCGGCGGCGGCGGCCGTGCCCGCGGCCACGGTGTGAAGGAAGGAACGGCGTGAAGTCGATGGCGACATG
>NZ_JAVWWA010000204.1:0-3231 GCF_036666375.1 Comamonas sp.
GGATAGATCTTGTCGGGATGGCTCAGCATGGGCTTGTTGGCTTCGAAGATCGCCGGGTACTTGTTGGCATCGCCGTAATACTTCTTGGCGATTGCCGACAGCGTGTCGCCGCGCACCACATCGTGGTACTGGGCTTCAGGCTCGGGGTTGGTGACCTTCATCTGATTGTCGACCGAAGTCACGCTGGCGACATTGCCGCAGCACAGCGTGATCTTTTCCTTCGCGGCCTGGGTGGGGGCGTCGCCCGTCACAGTGACCTTGCCTTGCGTGCCGTCGAATGTCACCTTGACATTGCTCGCGCCCAGATTCTGGCTGGCGATGTAGGCTTCGATCGCGCTGGCGGCCTTGATGTTCAGGTCGTCCTGCGATGCGCCTGGCACGGGTGCCGCCTGGGCATCCTTGCCGCCAAACAACTTCTCGCCAGCTTCCTTGATGAAAGAGAAAAGACCCATGGGATGACTCCTGTGAAAAGCAAAGAGGTCCCACTCTAGCCTGAGTTCGGCCATCGCGGCGTCGGATAACGACTTGTCAAGACATTTCAATACATTTGCGTCCGACGCCAATAAGACGACGCGCGGCCGCGCGAATCCCCCGGCCGGGGCAAAACTCCGCATAATTCGCCGCATGACATTTCTGGCCATCGACGTTGGCAACACCCGTCTCAAATGGGCGATGTACGACGCGGCGCACCCTGGCGCCAACCTGCTGGCGCATGGCGCCGAATTCCTCGAACACATCGATCAACTGGCGGAAACCGGTTGGGCGGGCCTGCCCGCGCCCGATCGCATGCTCGGTTGCGTGGTCGCGGGCGATGCGGTCATGCGCCGCGTGCAGCAGCAGATCGAGCAGATGGCGGATTGGGATGTCGTGCCGCAGTGGGTCGTGCCTTCGGTGGCCGAAGCCGGCGTGATCAACGGCTACGACCACCCGACACGCCTTGGCGCCGACCGCTGGGTGGCGATGATAGGCGCGCGCCACCAGGTGCTGCGCCAGGGCCCGCCTCGGCCGCTGGTCGTGGTGATGGTGGGCACGGCGGTGACGGTCGATGCGCTGGACGCCGAAGGCCACTTCCTAGGCGGACTGATTCTTCCCGGCCACGGCATCATGCTGCGCGCGCTCGAGACCGGTACCGCAGGCCTGCATGTGCCCACGGGCGAGGTCACGCTGTTCCCGACCAATACCAGCGATGCGCTCACCAGTGGCGGCACCTATGCGATCGCCGGTGCCGTGGAGCGCATCTACCAGCATCTGAGCGCACGCTGCGGCGAAGCGCCGGCCTGCATCATGGCCGGTGGCGCGGGCTGGAAAATGGCACCCAGCATGTCGCGTCCGTTTGAGCTGACCGATAACCTGATCTTCGATGGCCTGCTGGTGATTGCCGCGCAGCGCTGGACTGCCTGAACTGGCGCTGACTCTGGCGAGTTTGTGAGGATTTGTCCTGAGCGGGCATGTCTGCTCAGGCTGGGCACAGGAGCATGAACCCGCTGCTTGACGGCTTGGCGCCATCGGGCCTTGCGTGCGGCGATCGCGGGCGGCCAGGGCCCGGGCATGCC
The DNA here is from genome assembly GCF_036666375.1 of Comamonas sp. Classification (GTDB taxonomy): domain Bacteria; phylum Pseudomonadota; class Gammaproteobacteria; order Burkholderiales; family Burkholderiaceae_C; genus Comamonas. The sequence continues at coordinate 1,554 of NZ_JAVWWA010000204.1, forward strand.
GCACGGATTCATCGCGCTGCACGGATTACCGCTGGTGACTCGCATTGGTGCACACATTAATGCGTCAATGAGATAATTGAAAGCTTCGCCGAGAGGCATTTACATACACCACCCATGATTCTGATCACAGGCGGCGCAGGCTTTATCGGTGCCAATTTCGTCCTTGACTGGCTGTCGGTGCATGACGAGCCGGTCGTCAACCTCGACAAACTGACCTATGCGGGCAATGTGCACAACCTTGCGAGCCTGCAGGGTGATGACCGCCATGTGTTCGTGCAGGGCGACATCGGCGACAGCGCCCTGGTGTCCGAGCTGCTGCGCAAGCACCGGCCGCGCGCCGTGGTCAACTTCGCCGCGGAAAGCCATGTGGACCGTTCCATCCATGGTCCCGAGGATTTCATCCAGACCAACATCGTCGGCAGCTTCCGCCTGCTCGAGGCGGTGCGCGCCTATTGGAGCGAGCTCGAAGGCGAAGCCAAGACCGCATTCCGCTTCCTGCATGTGTCCACGGACGAGGTCTACGGCAGCCTGGCGCCCGATGCCCCGGCGTTCACCGAGTCGCACAACTACGAGCCCAACAGCCCGTACTCGGCGAGCAAGGCCGCGAGCGACCATCTGGTGCGCGCCTGGCACCACACCTACGGCCTGCCGGTGCTGACCACCAACTGCAGCAACAACTACGGCCCGCTGCATTTCCCCGAGAAGCTGATCCCGCTGATGATCGTCAATGCCCTGGCCGGCAAGCCGCTGCCCATCTATGGCGACGGCATGCAGGTGCGCGACTGGCTTTACGTCAAGGACCACTGCAGCGCCATTCGCCGCGTGCTCGAGGCCGGCCGTCTGGGAGAGACCTACAACGTCGGCGGCTGGAACGAAATGCCCAACGTCGAGATCGTCAACAAGGTCTGTGCCTTGCTCGATGAGCTGCGCCCGCGTGCCGACGGCCAGTCGTACCGCGCGCAGATCAGCTATGTCAAGGACCGGCCCGGCCACGACCGCCGCTACGCGATCGACGCCCGCAAGCTCGAGCGCGAGCTGGGCTGGAAGCCGGCCGAGACCTTCGAGACCGGTATCCGCAAGACGGTGCAGTGGTACCTGGACAATCCCGAATGGGTGGCGCAGGTGCAAAGCGGTTCCTACCGGGACTGGGTGCAGACTCAATACGCCAGCGCATGAAAATCGTTCTTCTGGGCTCCACGGGCCAGGTCGGCTGGGAACTGCAGCGCAGCCTGGCCGTGCTTGGCGAAGTCATTCCCCTGAGCCGCCAGGGCACGCCCGCGGTCGATTTCGCCGATCCCGAAAGCGTGGCGCGCAGCGTGCGCGCGCTGCGCCCCGACGTGATCGTCAATGCGGCAGCGCACACGGCTGTCGACAAGGCCGAGGCCGAGCCGGAGCTCGCGCGCCTGCTCAATGCGACCACGCCCGGCTTGCTGGCGCGCGAAGCGCAGGCGCTGGGCGCGTTGCTGGTGCACTACAGTACCGACTATGTGTTCGACGGCAGCGGCAGCGAGGCACGCTCCGAGGATGCGCCCACAGCTCCGCTGTCGGTCTATGGCCGCACCAAGCTCGAAGGCGAGCAGGCGATTGTCGCGTCCGGCTGCCGGCACCTGATTTTCCGCACCAGCTGGGTCTATGCGGCGCGCGGCGGCAATTTCGCCAAGACCATGCTGCGCCTGGC
>NZ_JAVWWA010000205.1:0-3223 GCF_036666375.1 Comamonas sp.
CTAGGGCAAGCGCAGGTTTGCGTTCGCGGCCCAGGACAAGCGCTGGTTTACGAGCATGCGCGGCGCGGCTGGCGCGTGCGGGCCTGCGGCATACTTCTTGCGTTGCCTGACTGTGCAGCTTTCAACCCCTTCCATGCGCCACCGACTTCCGCCCCTCAACACCTTGCGCGTCTTCGAGGCCATCTACCGCCGCGGATCGATACGCCAGGCGGCCGACGAGCTGTGCCTCACGCCCCAGGCCGTGAGCCAGCAGCTCAAGCTGCTCGAATCGTCGCTGGGCCAGGAGCTGTTCGAGCGCAACATCCGCAGCCTCACGCCTACGCCGGCCGCGCACCTGCTGTACGAGCCCGTGAAGCAGGGCTTCGACTCGCTTGCCAAGGGCGTGCTGGCGGTGTCCAGCAAGGATGCGCGCCGCACGCTGGTGCTGCACGTCAGCCCGTATTTCGCGACCCAGTACCTGATCCGCAACCTGGGCAACTTCCAGGCGGAATTTCCCGACATCGACGTGCGCATGCTGGTGGGCGTGGAGCTGCCCGACCTGCAGCAGCAGGGCATAGACGCAGCCATCCATTGGGGCTACGGCGGCATTCCCCTGCTGTCGGAAACGCCGCTGGTCGAGGACCTCAAGGTGCTGGTTGCGGCACCTTCATTGCTGGCGCGTCTGCCGGTGCACGCGCCCGAGGACCTGCTGCGGCATTCGCTGGTGCTGCCGCTCGCGCAGAACACGCTGTGGCAGGACACGCTGGAATTGCTGGGGCTGCCCCAGACCAACCACCAGCCCGCGCTGCAGCTGCATACCCATGATGCGATGCTCGAAGCCATGCTGGCGGGCCTGGGCATAGGCCATATTTCCTACCTCGATGCGCTGGCCCACATCCAGGCCGGCAGCCTGGTCGCGCCGTTCGGCGTCGACCTGCTCAAGCAGCTGCCGCTGGAGAAGTCGCCGCGCTTTTTTCTCTACTACCGGCCGGACCGCAAGAACTATCCCGTGCTCAAGCGGTTTTCCGAATGGCTGCAGAGTTATGTCTGCCGCCCCGAAGTGATTGGTTTCGAGTCGCGCTGCCGCGCCGCGCCGGCGCTGGGCGCGGACTGAGCCTCAGCGCCGGGCGTGCCGAAAGCAGCCGGGCGCGTGGTCGTCTACCATGCCCACGGCCTGCATCCAGGCATGCACGATGGTCGGCCCGACAAACTTGAAGCCGCGGCGCTTGAGGTCCTGGGAGATCAGCGTGGACAGTTCGGTGTGTGTCGCGATTCCCTCGCCGGCCAGGGTCTGTCCATTGGTGAACGACCAGCAATACCCGGCGAAGTCTTCGCCGCGCGCCTGCATTTCCAAATAGATCTGCGCGCCGCGAATCGTCGCCTCGATCTTGGCGCGCGCGCGCACGATGCCGGCATTGCCCATCAGCCGCTCGACATCCTGCGGCCCGAACGCGGCCACCGTTTGCGGGTCGAAGCCGGCAAAGGCTTCCCGGAAGGCTTCGCGCTTGCGCAGGATGACCTGCCACGAAAGCCCGGCCTGAAAGCCTTCTAGCATCAGCGTTTCCCAGAGCATGCGGGAATCGCGCAGCGGCACGCCCCACTCGGTGTCGTGGTAATGCTGCATCAGCGCATCGGAGTTGGCCCAGGTGCAGCGGGTGATTTGGTTCATTGGTGTTGCCAGCTCTTGTAGACGAACTCCAGACTGTAGCCGTCCGGGTCGAGCACGCCGGCCGCGTAGTAGCGCGGGTCGTAGTGCAGCCGCGCGCCCGGCGCGCCGTTGTCGCTGGCGCCGGCAGCCATGGCGGCGGCGTAGGCCGCATCGACAGCGGCCATGCCGTCCCCGACGAAACCGACATGTACGGCGCGGCCTTCGACCGGCCCTTGGCGCAGCCAGAAGAAAACGCGGCCCCTGGCGCCAAACCCCTTGAGGTCGGGGTGGCCGGGCGGGCCATCCTTGCCGTCATAGTCGTGCTGATGGGCAATGCCCAGGGGCGCCAGCGCGGCAGTGTAGAAATCAACGGAACGCTGCACGTCGCTGACGGAAAGAAAGATGTGGTCGAGCATGGGGCTGGAGTGCGCAATGGAGGTCCTCAGGTTAAGCCAGCAGCGCCTCCAGGGCTTGCCCGTTTGTCTTGGAAATCTGCCTATTCCTGCTTCTCGGCTTGCAAGCCCGCGTCGCTTGCGGTCTGATGGGCGCCATGCAGCAACCCTTGGAAGAACTTTGCGCGCTGGCCTCCAGGGCCGGGAACCGGCTGACGGAAACCGGCATTCCGCGCGTCGCCATGGTGCAGGGCAGGATCCCCGAGCACGAGCTCAACGCCGTCTACGAGCCGATGCTCAATCTGATTCTGCAGGGCAGCAAGTCGATGACGGTGGGTGATCAGACCCTGCACTACGACCCGGCAACCTACTTTGTCATGTCGGTCGGGCTGCCGGCAGCCGGCAGCGTGCGCCCGGGGCCATCTGGCGAGCCCTATCTTGCGGTGGCGCTGATGCTCGATCCGGCCGTGCTGGCGGGCCTGCTGGCCCAGTTGCCTGAAACTGCAAACCACGACAACCAGCCCGCAGGCTTCTCGGTGGCTGCGGTAACTCCCGAACTGATGGATGCCTGGGTGCGCATGCTGCGCCTGATGGAGCGGCCCGCGGAGATTGCGGCGCTGGCGCCGGTCTATGAGCGCGAGATTCTTTTCCGGGTGCTGCAGGGGCCGCATGGCGCCATGCTGCGCGCCATCGCCACGCAGGGCACCGCGATGGCGCGCGTGAACCTGGCCATAGAAAGCCTGCGCCGCGACTACGCGCAGCCCTTGCGTGTCGAGGTGCTGGCGCAGAAAGCGTCGATGAGCACTTCGGCCTTCCACCGCCATTTCAAGGCGGTGACGTCATTGAGCCCGCTGCAATACCAGAAGCAGATCCGGCTGCTGCAGGCGCGCACGCTGCTGATCTCGCAGGGCCGCAGCGTGAGCGCGGCCGCCTATGAGGTCGGCTATGAAAGCCCCACCCAGTTCAGCCGCGAATATGCGCGTGCGTTCGGCCAGCCGCCGGCGCGCGATGCCGCCCGGCTGCTGGGCCGCTTGCGCGCGGCCTGACTTTATTGGAACGCGACTTCGGCAAAGCTGCGCAGCTTGCGGCTGTGCAGCCGCTCTATGCCGCCGGCGCGCAGGATGTCGATGGCGCGCATGCCTATGCGCAGATGCTGGTCCACGCGCTCGCGGTAGAAGTGGTTGGCCATGCCGGGCAGCTTGAT
>NZ_JAVWWA010000206.1:0-3100 GCF_036666375.1 Comamonas sp.
CCTCACACGGCAAAAAGCCGGGACCCAAGCCCCGGCTCCAACATCAACCCTGCGTATCAGAACGCGTGGCGAATGCCCAGATGCAGCGCATCGCTGTTGCCGTTGCTGCCGGGCGCGGCCTGGCTGGTGGCGCCGGTCAGGGCATAGGCCGAGCCGTTGCGGTTCTTCACGCGGCCGTAGTCGGCGTAGAGGCTGGTGCGCTTGGACAGCGCGTAGAGGTAGGCCACGCCGACCTGCGTGGCATCGCGGTTGAGCGGGCCGCGGTCGTTGACATGCACTACCTGGGCCAGCACCGTGCTCCTGCCGAAGGGCACGGCCACGCCCAGCGAAGCGCTGCGATCGTCCTGGCCGGCGTAATAGCCCACCGTGGGAAAGCCCGCAAAGCCCAGGTTGTTGTCGGCCGCGGCCTGCGTGGCCGGAGTGATCGCGGCGCTGGGGTTCTTGAACATCGCAAACGAGCCGAACACCTTGGCCGCGCCGAAGTCATAGGCCAGGCTGGAGTTGAACCACTTGACGCTGCTGCCGTCGACGATGTGCTTGTGCACGGTATACGACAGCGCGCCGCTGAGTGCCTTGTTCGCATAGAACAGCGCGGCGGCGCTGCTCGAGCCCGTGCTCGAGCCCAGGCCGCTGCCCGGGGCCGGCGAAGTCTCGCCGGGCGCATAGGAGATCTTGCCGATGAAGCCTGCCATGGACGGCGTCTGGTACCAGATGCTGTTGTTGACCCGGCCCGACGCGGGCTGAATGCCCTGCAGGTTGCCGCCGCCGCCCAGGCCGAAGGCATCGCCCACGGCCTGCACTTCGGAGCTGATGGCGGTCACGGTGCGGCCCAGGCGGATTTCGCCGAAGTTGCCGGTCAGACTGACCAGCGCGCCGCGGCCAAAGCCCTTGGCGCCTGCGCCCTGGTTCTGGCCCAGCGTGCCCGAATCGCTGTTGATGCCCATTTCCAGCAGGAAGTTGGCGCGCAGTCCGCCGCCCAGGTCCTCGCTGCCCTTGAATCCCAGGCGCGAGCCGTTCATGTGGCCGCTGTCGACGCGCGTGATGCGGCCGTTGGGGCTGGACACATAGCCCACGCTGGTGTCGATCAGGCCATAGATGCTGACGCTGCTCGACGGCGTGGCGGCCAGGCCGCCCGCAGGGGACGTTATCTGGCGCAGTTCCTCCTTCTGGGCCTGCTGGGCCAGCGCCGGCAAACCGGTGCACAAGGTGGCGGCCAGCGCCAGGGTCAGAGGCGATGGGCGCAGCGCGCGCGATGCATTGAATTTCAACAAGATCTGTCTCCTCGTATGTGTCTGCGTTTTTGCGGGCCTGCAGGCTGCAATGCCCCGAACGCCGCCCAATGTTTACTTGTCGGCCGGCAAGTAATAATAGGAATTCGCGCCGGCTTTGGCTCCAGGGAAAACACGCGTGACCGGCGCGCAACGGCGCGCGCCCACGGCTAACGCCTGCGCGACAGGCATGGCGGTGCGCAGGACTTAGAGGGACGGGAAAAAGGCGGCGGGCAGAGCGCTCGCAGCGCCGGCAGCTCAGGCGCCAGCGTTTTCTGGAGCGGCGCGATGAGGCAAAAAAAAGCCCTCCATGCGGAGGGCAAGAATCTTCAGGACCGCTGTCGCCAGCGGCCCTGCGCGGCTGCCTGATCAGCCGTGCGCGGTGGCCGCGCGCTTGGCCAGCTCGAGCTTGGCGATCGCGTTGCGGTGGACTTCATCGGGGCCGTCGACGATGCGCACGGTGCGCTGGTGGGCATAGGCTTCGGCCAGCCAGAAGTCCTGGCTCACGCCGGCCGCGCCATGCGCCTGTATCGCCCAGTCGACGACCTTGCACGACATGTTGGGCGCCACCACCTTGATCATCGCGATCTCGGCGCGTGCATTCTTGTTGCCCACGGTGTCCATCTTGTAGGCCGCATTGAGCGTCAGCAGCCGCGCCTGGTCGATCATGCAGCGCGACTCGGCAATGCGCTCGTGCCAGACCGACTGCTCGGACAGCTTGCGGCCAAAGGCCACGCGCGCATTGAGCCGGTCGCACATCATTTCGAGCGCGCGTTCCGCGGCGCCTATGGAGCGCATGCAGTGGTGAATGCGTCCGGGGCCAAGCCGGCCCTGGGCAATTTCGAAGCCCCGGCCTTCGCCCAGCAGGATGTTCTCCACGGGAACGCGCACGTTCTCGAGCAGCACTTCCATATGGCCGTGTGGCGCGTCGTCGTAGCCGAACACCGACAGATGGCGCAGCACCGTGACGCCTTCGGCCGCGCGCGGCACCAGCACCATGGACTGCTGCGCGTGGCGCGGCGCGTCGGGGTCGGTCTTGCCCATGACGATGAAGATCTGGCAATGCGGGCTGCCCGCGCCCGACGAGAACCACTTGCGGCCATTGATCACGTACTCGTCGCCTTCGCGGCGAATCGTGCACTGGATATTGGTCGCATCGGAAGACGCCACAGCGGGCTCGGTCATCAGAAAGCCCGAGCGGATTTCGCCGCGCAGCAGAGGCTCCAGCCACTGGTCCTTCTGCGCTTCGGTGCCGTAGCGTTCAATGGTCTCCATGTTGCCGGTATCGGGCGCCGAGCAGTTGAACACTTCGCCCGACCAGGTCACGCGGCCCATGACTTCGCACAGCGGCGCGTAGTCGAGATTGGAGATGCCCGCAACGCCGCGGTACTCGTGCGGCAGGAACATGTTCCACAGCCCGGCCTTGCGCGCCAGCGGCTTGAGCTCCTCGATCAGCGGCGAGACCTGCCAGGCATTGCCTGCACGGCGGAACGCGTCCATTTCGCGCAGATAGCGTTCTTCGTTGGGATAGATGTGTTCGTCAAAGAACGCGTTCAGACGCTGCAGCAGGTCCCGGGTCTTCGCGGATGGTTCAGCAAACATTTTTCGTCCTTGTGGGATTGCGGGTGGCCCCGGCTGGGCCGCCTCGTTGAAAAATATTGGAGCATTGCCGCGACACAAACGGCGTCCCGCACGTGACGGGACGCGCCGGGCTACAGCGCCACCGCCTTGGCTTTCCACTGCATATCGATGCCGGTCCTGAAGTTGCGGATATAGCCGTGGGGCCGGCCTTCGAGATGGGCCACGTAGAACGCGGCTTCGTCGGCGTCCTG
>NZ_JAVWWA010000207.1:0-2978 GCF_036666375.1 Comamonas sp.
CAACCACCATATAACCAAAAGTTCTAAAAAATGCCTGAAAATAACGCTACCAACCAATCCAGGTAGCGACTCATGGGCATCAGCCACTACATCAAAGACATAGGCCGCGGCGCGCGGGGCGCGCGTGCGGTGACGCGCGTGCAGGCGCAGGATCTGCTGGGGCAGGTGCTCGACGGTCAGGTCACCGATCTGGAGATCGGGGCGTTCTGCATTGCGATGCGGATCAAGGGCGAGTCGGCCGACGAGATGGGCGGATTTCTCGATGCGCTGCATGCGCGCAGCCGCAAGTTCGCTGCGAGCACCCGTCCGACCGTGGTGCTGCCCAGCTACAACGGCGCGCGCCGCCTGCCGGTACTGACACCCTTGCTGGCGCTGCTGCTGGCGCGCGAAGGCCTGCCGGTGCTGCTGCACGGCATGCGCACCGAGGCGCGCCGGGTGCTGGCCAGCGATGTGCTGGAAGCGCTGGGCATCCCTGCCACGCATGCACCGCAGGACGCGTCGGTCGAGCTGCCTGCCATTGCGGCGGGAACGATCGCGCACATCGCGACCGGAGAGCTGCAGCCCGGCCTGGCCCGGCTGCTCGCGGTGCGCGAGGTGATCGGTCTGCGCAACCCGGGGCATAGCGCCGCCAAGCTGTATATCCCTTGCGCCGGCCCCAGTGTGCTGGTCACGAGCTACACCCATCCCGAATACGCGAGCATGCTGCAGGAATGCCTGCAGGCCCAGGGCGCAAGCGCGCTGCTGTCGCGCGGGCTGGAAGGTGAAGTGGTGGCCGATCCGCGCCGCTCACCGCGCTACGACGGCTTTGTGCACGGCGCGCACCGCGTGCTGCAGGAGCAGCAGCCCGGAACCGCCAGTGAAGTCGCGGGCCTGCCCGAAGCCATCGATGTCGCGACCACGGCCGATTACACTCGCCGCGTGCTTGCGGGCGAACTGCCCGTGCCCGAAGCGATTGCCCAGCAGGTCGCGTTTATTTTGCAAATCGTGCAGGCGCTGGAAGCCGCACCCGAATCGACACCACGGCGCCCAGCGTCAGACGGAGTTCAGCCATGAACCACTCCTCCTCTTCCCGGCCCGCAGGCCGCTGCACCCTGGTCGGCGCCGGCCCGGGCGACCCGGAACTGCTGACCATCAAGGCCTTGAAGGCCATCCAGGCCGCAAGCGTGCTGCTGGTCGATGACCTGGTCAGCGACGCCATCGTCGCCCATGCATCTCCCACGGCGCGCATCGTCTATGTGGGCAAGCGCGGCGGCTGCAAGAGCACGCCCCAGGCGTTCATTGAAAAGCTGATGCTGCAGGCCGTGCTGGACGGCGACGACGTGGTGCGGCTCAAGGGCGGCGACCCGTTCATTTTTGGCCGCGGCGGCGAAGAGGTCGAGCATCTGCGCGCGGCGGGCATTGAAGTCGAGATCGTCAACGGCATCACCGCCGGCCTCGCCGGCCTGACTTCACTGGGCGCGCCGCTCACGCACCGCGCGCATGCACGCGGCGTGGTCTTCATCACCGGCCATGCCAAGCCCGGTGCCGACGACACCGACTGGGTGCAGCTCGCCACCACGGCACATGCCCTGCGCCTGACGCTGGTGATCTACATGGGAATGCGCGGCGCAGCGCATATCCAGCAAGGTTTGCTGCAGGGGCTGCCGCCGCAGACGCCCGTGGCCGTGATCCAGCACGCCACCCTGCCCGGCCAGCGCCATGCGGTCACCACGCTGGCGACGATGCAGGCCACCATAGACACCGAGAAGCTCGCCAGCCCCAGCGTGATCGTCGTCGGCGACGTGGTGCAGGGCGTGGCAGCCTGGGCGGCCGCGCCAGCGCAGGCACAGCACGCGGCTTGAGCCGCTGCGTTGGAGGCTTGAACGCGAGGCTGAATTTCCCTGCCGGGCACTTGCAGCCTGTGCCTCACACGCACTTCGACAAGCTCAGTGCGAACGGTCGACCGGCCGCTGTGCGGCGTCAGATGGTTTCGGCTGCCGCGGCCTGGCGCACCTGCTCGAAGCGCTCGGCCTGTTCCTTGCGGATCTGCTTGCGCAGCACGGCCGCGCCCCAGCGGCGGCGTTCGTCGTAGTTCGCCGGCTTGAGCGGCGGCACGGCCACGGTCTTGCGGTCGTCGTCCACGGCCACCATGGTGAAGAAGCAGCTGTTGACATGGCGCACGCTCTGGTTGCGGATGTCTTCGGCGACCACTTTGATGCCCACTTCCATCGACGAGGTACCGGTGTGGTTGACGCTCGCCAGGAAGGTCACCAGTTCGCCCACATGGATGGGCTGCAGGAACATCACCTGGTCCACGCTCAGCGTCACGACATAGCGGCCCGCATAGCGGCTGGCGCAGGCGTAGGCGACCTGGTCCAGCTGCTTGAGAATCGCACCGCCGTGCACGTTGCCGGAGAAATTGGCCATGTCGGGCGACATCAGCACCGTCATGCTAAGTTGGTGTGCAGGTTGGTTCATGGCGGCGATTGTAAAAAGATGGCGAACCAGCGGCGGTTCGCGGGCTATTCGCGCTCGCCAGCGCAGCCTGCGCGGCTCGGGGACAATGCGCCCACCCGCGCCCTAGGCGCCCCGACCTGCCCTGCCTGCCTGTGACCACCCCTCTTTCCTACGACGCCATCATTCTCGGCGCCGGCGCTGCCGGCCTTTTCTGCGCAGCCCAGGCGGGCCAGCGCGGCCTCAAGGTGCTGCTCATCGACCATGCCGAAAAAGTCGCCGAGAAGATCCGCATTTCGGGCGGCGGGCGCTGCAATTTCACCAACCGCGAACTTGATGTGCGCCAGCCGCACAAGCATTTCGTCGGCCGCAACCCGCAGTTCTGCCGCTCGGCGCTGTCGCGCTTCACGCCCGCGGATTTCATTGCGCTGATGGACCGCCACGGCATTGCCCACCATGAAAAGCACAAGGGCCAGCTGTTTGCCGACCGCTCGGCCGAAGACATCATCGCCATGCTGCTGGCCGAATGCGCGCTGGGCGGCGTC
>NZ_JAVWWA010000208.1:0-2957 GCF_036666375.1 Comamonas sp.
GCCAGCCTGGCCAAGCAGGGCGTGGAGCCCGCCAAGGCGCAGACGCCCGCCCAGTTCGCCGCCATGGTGCAGGCCGACAGCGCACGCTGGGCCAAGGTCATCAAGGACAACCGGATCACTTTGGAATAAAGCACCCCCCTGAGTCGCTTCGCGCCTTCCCCCTCTCTTGCTACGCGGGAGGGGGACCACGCCCTCGCTGCGGGGCGGCCCTTGCTCGGCGTGTGCCGATGGGCGCGCCAGTTTTGTGTGCAGCGCACTTGAATCACTGATCGGACTTAGATATGACAAACCTCGTCAAAGACTGGACGCTTCCCTATGCCTCGCAGCGCTCGCCGGTGCTGGGCCGCAACGTGGTCAGCACTTCGCAGCCTCTGGCCGCACAGGCCGGCCTTTCCATGCTGCTGGCCGGCGGCAACGCCGTGGACGCGGCGCTGGCTGCGGCGATGACGCTCACCGTGGTCGAGCCCACAGGCTGCGGCATAGGCAGCGACGGCTTTGCCATTATCTGGGACGGCAAGGAGCTGCACGGCCTCAATGCCTCGGGTCGCTCGCCAGAGGGCTGGACGCCCGAATACTTTGCCCAGCTCGGCGGTATCCCCGAAAAAGGCTGGAATGCCGTGACGGTACCCGGCGCCGTGTCGGCCTGGGTGGCACTGTCCCAGCGCTTTGGCAAACTGCCTTTCGCTCAGGTGGCGCAGCCGGCCATAGCCTATGCGCGCAACGGCTTTGCGGTCTCGCCCACGATTGCCACGCTGTGGGAGCTGGGCGGCAAGAAGCTGGGCGATCAGCCCGGCTTTGCCGAATGCTTTCTGCCCGACGGCCGTGCGCCCAGAGCCGGCGAAGTGTTCAAGAGCGAAGCCCATGCGCGCACGCTGGAGGAGATTGCCGCGACCATGGGCGAGTCCTTCTACCGTGGCGCGCTGGCGCAAAAAATGGCCGCGCATTCGCGAGCCTGCGGCGGCGTGATGACCGAGCAAGACCTGGCCGCGCACCAGGCCGAATGGGTGGGCACGGTGTCGCAGAAGTTCGGTGATTCGGTGATCCACGAGATTCCGCCCAACGGCCAGGGCATTGCGGCGCTGATGGCGCTGGGCATGCTGGATGAATTGGGCGTCGGAGAGCAGCCGCTGGACGGAGTGGACAGCGTCCACCTGCAGATCGAGGCCATGAAGCTGGCCTTTGCCGATCTGCACCAGCACAACGCCGACCTGGAGCATATGCGCGTCACCCCCGCGCAGCTGCTGGACCGCGACTATCTGCGCGAGCGCGCCCAGCTTATTGATCGTGACAAGGCCAGCCTGCCAAGCTATGGCGCACCGCGTCCCGGCGGTACGGTCTATCTGGCGGCGGCCGATGCCAGCGGCATGATGGTCTCCTTCATCCAGTCCAACTACATGGGCTTCGGCTCGGGCGTGGTCGTGCCGGGCACGGGCATCAGCCTGCAGAACCGCGGCCACGGCTTTACCACCGAGGCTGGCCATGTCAATGAGGTCGGCCCGCGCAAGCGCCCCTCGCACACCATCATTCCGGCCTTTGCCATGAAGGCCGACGGCACGCCGCAAATGGCTTTCGGCGTCATGGGCGGACCTATGCAAAGCCAGGGCCATTTGCAGATGGCGCTGCGCGTGCTGCGCTACGGCCAGAACCCACAGGCTGCGGCCGATGCACCGCGCTGGCGCGTGACCGGCGGCAAAGGCGTGGCGGTGGAGCCGACCTTCGACGCCGCCGTGGTGGAACAGCTGCGCGCGCGCGGCCATGAAGTCAGCGTAGAGGCCGGTCACGGCGTGTTCGCCTTTGGCGGCGCACAACTGGTGCTGCGCGACGGCGAGCACTATATTGCCGGCTCCGACCCGCGCAAGGATGGTTGCGCCGTGGGGTATTGATCCCCCCTGAGCCGCTGAGCGGCTTCCCCCCAGGGGCGACGTGCAACGGGACTACGGCATCGCTGCGGGGCGGCCCTTGCTTGCCGTACCTGGTCTGGGGCGCGCCGGTTTTAAGCCGGCACTCTGTCACAAAGTACGCTGGTTCTGCGTCTAAGGCTTGAGGCCTGTCACACTGGGTGGCCGGCCCTCAGCCTATTTGCAGGAGACCCCCCGTGAGCCCCACTTCCCACGCTGTGCCGTCCGCCGATGCGGGACTGCAGGAATTCGAGCGCCATCGGCGGCGTTTGTTCGGCCTGGCCTATCGCATGCTGGGCCAGCGGGCCGAGGCCGAGGATCTGGTGCAGGATGTCTGGCTGCGCTGGCAGGACAGCGAGCGTGCCGTCATTGCCCAGCCCGAGGCTTGGCTGGTGACCACGGCCACGCGGCTGGCCATAGACCGGCTGCGGCGCCTGCGCGTGGAGCGCGAGCACTATGCAGGTTTCTGGTTGCCCGAGCCGCTAGTCCAGCCCTGGACCGAGGCGGCACCTTCGGCCGAGGACTTGCTGGAGCGGGCCCACGATGTTTCCACCGCGCTGCTGTTTGTGTTGGAGCAGCTCACTCCCGAGGAGCGCGCGGCTTTTTTGCTGCGCGAGGTCTTCGATGCCGACTATGCCGAAGTGGCCCAGGCCCTGGGCCGCAGCGAGGCCGCCTGTCGTCAACTGGTGCACCGCGCACGGGCCCATGTGAAGGCCGGACGGCCGCGCTTTGATGCGCCGGCCGAAGCCCATGCCGAGCTGCTGCGCCGCTTTGCCCAGGCCGCGCAGGGCGGAGATCTGGCGCAGATCCAGGCCCTCTTTGCCCCCGATGCCGCGCTGATCAGCGACGGCGGCGGCAAGGTGGCTTCCTTTGGCCGCGTGCTGGAAACCGGGCGCCGCCTGGCGCTGCTGTACTTCGCCACGGCTCGGCGCCTGCGCCGCGACGGGCAGGTGCAGACTCTGCAGCTGGTACGGGTCAACGGCTTGCCGGGTCTGCTGCGCTGTGTGGACGGCAAGGTGGAGTCGGTGCAGACGCTGCTGGTCGAGGACGGGCTGATCC
>NZ_JAVWWA010000209.1:0-2944 GCF_036666375.1 Comamonas sp.
CTGGCCGTTGTAGCCCCACATGTTGACGAAAAAGCCGGGCGCCACTTCGCGCACCACGGGCTCGGCCACGAGGTGGAACTCCTTGACGCCCTGGTTCATGCGCCAGGGCGTGGTCCAGCCGTTGAGCGTGACCACCGGATGGTAGGGCCGGCCGTTGGGCGGCGCCAGCGGCGGCGCGGTATCGGCCGAGGCCTGGGACACGGGTTCGGGCAGCGCGGCCATGGCCACGGAGCTGACGGAGGCGGCGGCCACGGCCGTGGCGGCGCCGGTGAAGAAATTGCGGCGGTTCATGGTCAATGGCCTGGTGCGGAAGTCGAGGAAGCGGCGGCGGCCCGGCTGTCCGGCGCCGCGACGGCGCCGGGCGAGCTGCCGTGGAGCGCGAGCTGCAGATCGACTTCGGTCAGCCAGAAGTCGCGCTGCAGCTCGCTGGCCGTGGCCACGGCCTGGGTCGTGGCGCGCGCCTGGGCCAGCAGCTCCCAGGTGCTGATGAACATGCCGTTGTAGCGCAGCACGGCCTCATCCTGGCGCAGCTGCGACAGCGGCACTACTTCGGCCTGCTGCTGCTGCGCCAGATCCCAGGCCGTGCGGTAGCGCAGCCAGCTGCTGCGCGCCTGGCTGCGGGCGTCCAGCGCCGTCGCGCGCAGCTGGGCGGCGCTGCGCTGCAGCCCGGCGCGCGCTCCGGCCGTGGCCGCGCCGCCCCAGTCGAACAGCGGCAAGGCGATGTCCAGCTCCCAGCCGCGCGTGACTTCGCTGTGGCCGCTGGCGCGCTCGGTCGCGGTATTGCGGCTGTAGCTCAGCCCCAGATCGCCGAACACCGCGCCCACGCCGGCCCAGCCGCTGCGCTCGGCCGCGCTGTCCAGATCGCGGCGCAGCGCGCGCACATCGAGCCGCTCGCGCAAGGCCGTGGCTTCGGCGTCGTCACCGCGGCGCAGGTCGTTGGCCGCGGGCAGCGCGGGCAAGCGATCGGGCAGCGCCAGCTCGGCCTGCGGTCCCCACAGCCCCATCAGCCGCGCAAGCTGCTCGCTTTCCAGCGCTGCGGCCAGGCGCGCGCGCGCCAGCTGCGCCGCGCTGTCGTGCTGCACGCTCAACTGCTGGGCCTGCTGCAGCCGGCTAAAGTTGCCCACCCTGGCCATGCGCTCGGCAAGCTCGCCGCCGACCTGCGCCGCTGCATGCATGCGCTCCTGGGCCGCAAGCACCTGGCGCGCCGCAACGGCGCGCAGCCAGGCACGGCGCGTATCGGCGGCCAGCGCCAACACCTGCTGCGCGGCGTCCAGCGTGGCGCGCTCCATTTGCCAGCCCTGCCAGCGTGCGCGCCAGGGCATGGTGATGAGCTGCACCACGTTCAGGCCCAGCTGGCGTTCGATTTCGCGTTCATGCGGGCTGGTCAGCCGCGCCAGCGACAGCGTGGGATTGATCAGCGTCAATGCCTGGGCGCGCTCGGCGTCCTGCAGCGCCAGCTGCGCCAGGCGGGCCTGCAGGTCCGGGTTGTTGAGCAGCGCAATGCGCACAGCCGTGTCGGCATCGACCGGCTGCTGCAGCCACGCGGCGATGTTCGCCTGCGCCTGCTGGCGGGCAGCAAGGTCGGGCGCCGGCAGGTCCGCGCCCGCTGGCAGGCGCCCCTGGGCATGCTGTTGCACGGCGCCACGCAGGCCATCGGGAGCGACGCTGGCGCAGCCGGCCAGCAGCAGCGCGGCCACGGCAGCGCCCAGCGTGGAAAGGCGGCGCGTCATGGATGCCCCTTGTGCGCGGCGGCGGAACGTGGGGCCTGCTGGCCGGCCTCCCAGCGCACGACATCGGAATGCCCGCGCGGGAATGCGGCCACGGCGGCATTCGCAGCGCGCCAGTCCTGCGGCGTTGCCACCAGCGCGCCGCTGTACGGCAAAGGCCTGTGGATCAACGGCCGCGCAGCGGCAGCCGGGTCCAGCCAGGCATTGGTGGCCACGGATGGGACGGATGGGACGGAATTCTGGGCCCAGGCGGCGGTGCAGGCCCATCCGGCCAGCACCCCCAGGGGCAAAAGCTGCGCCAGGCGCATATGGTTCTCCTTCGACATGACTAACGAAGCGTCAGACGCAAGCAACGCGTCTGCGCGCAGCAAAGCGCGTCCGCTGCGGACGCACTTCGGGTGTCAGGTCTCAGGAAATGGGCGGTTTGACGGCCTGCAGCGGCAAGGCGCTGGCAAAGCGCGGGCTCATTCCCGCGGGGCGAATGCCGGGCGCAGCGGCGGCGCCAGGCAGCGGCACATCGGTCAGCGACACCGCCGAGTGGCAGATGCCGCAGGCCGCGCAGGACGCGCCATGCGCGGGATCACAGGCACTGCCCGCCTGCATGTCGCAGGCTTGCTGCGGCGCGCTGCCATGGGCATGGGCAGCGCCAGGTTCATGCGCGCCATGCCCACCGTGCCCGGTGCCGACCATATCGTGGCCCGCCGCGGCCGCATGCGCATGCGCCGGATGCAGCACCGCCTCGCCCATCGCCATGGCGTCGCCCGCCAGGCCGCGAAAGACCAGCAGCAGGACGATGAACAGCGAGAAAAAGCGACGCATGGAGGATATGGACACCGCCCAAGCGTATTGGTTCCATGGTCCGCTTGCAATAGCTGCGCCGCGCCGGCAGACAGTACTACGATCTGGACTGGGTGCGCCGCGAACGCAAGGTGGCGCGCGACCCGCAGGCGCGGCTCAAGTGCTGAGCCGCGCGGGCGCTGGGCGCGAATGTCAAAGATTGTTGCTTTGTCGCAGATCTCCCGTTCAACCCTGAATTCCCATTGACAAGCACGCAACAAAAGGTAATGGCCGGCATGTCCTACACCCTGCGAATCCGCAGCGGTTCAAAGTGAAGGCTCAGTGGCAATCGATCACTGATTAACGTCACCAACACCTCAAGGAGTATGGAAATGACACAGCAAGACCAGAGCCAGAACGCCAGCAACAACCAGAACAAC
>NZ_JAVWWA010000210.1:0-1090 GCF_036666375.1 Comamonas sp.
TGGCGATGCTCAGCCAGAAAGGGCCGACGCGCAGGGACTCGACCGCGGGCTCGTCCACCTCCACATACAGAAACTCACCCTTCTTCTGGATGGTCTGATCGCGGTCGCGCACCTCGGCGTAGGGGCGCAGCGCGTCGGCATCAAGCGCCTGCGCCTGCAGCAGCGCACCTTGGGCCTCGGCCGCGTACTTAGGGAATTTCATAGGTGTTCCGGTGGTCGACCCAGAACTCGGCATCCTCACCGCCTGGGTCAGGACCTTCATAGCTGAAGGAAACGTTGGGATAGGAGTCGCCTTCGTACTGGCCCATGATGGTGAGCACCAGGCGACCCTCCAAGGGCGCGCCGTCGAGCAATGCATAGAGGTAGAGCACGCCCGAGTACGAAAAATTGACAATGGCCACGCTTGCCGCGTCGTTGGGCATCCATTGCGCTGGCGCGTCCCATCCTTGGTTGAGCGCCGTAGGGTTCTGCCCCAGCTCCACCGGGCCCACGCCCTGATAGACAGTGGGGGCGTCTCCAGCGTCAAGCGGCTCCCACACCCATGTCCAGGACACTGCGCCCACCGCTCCGGACACGCGCGCATAGACGTCACACAGGGAATTTCCCGGCTTCATCACTGGGCCGGCGGTACCGGGCCAGAACCGCTCGAGAACCGAGAACCACTCAGGTATCAATGCCATGCCCGCCTCCCGTTGATCCACTGACCAGCGCGCACCATCGCGCGCGGCAAGCTGGGGTGACGGCTCAGGCCGCCGCCTGAGCGCTCATTCCAGATGTAGCCCACCTCATCCAGCCACTGCGCACCATCGCGCGCGACCTCGGCAAACAGCATGGGCTCGAAGCCCCAGCAGCCTTCGGCCGGGATGCGCTGCATCGCCATCAGCGCCGCGTCCGTTCGGCACACCGCCAGGTGGTGGATCAGCGTGGTGCGCTGGCGGTACTGGTCGCGCGAGTAGGCGCCAGCGCGCCGCACGACCTCGCGGCCATCCTGCAGCCGCAGCAACTCGTTGGTGTAGACCACCGCCGCATCGGACGCCATGCAGCGCTGCAGCAAGTCGGCATGGCCTTCTGGCAGCGCGTCGTCATCGTC
>NZ_JAVWWA010000210.1:1190-2781 GCF_036666375.1 Comamonas sp.
GCGCCGTAAACGGTCTTCGGGGCGGTGAAGGTGAATTCGGCGCGGCTGGCCGTGTTGTCGGCCGCGCCGCCGGCCGCCGCGCCGGGCGTGAAGGCCGGGCGCGTGGCCGGTGTGTAGGTCTGGCACTCGACGGCGGCAGTGGGGAAAGTCTCGGCTTTGTCGCCGGGCACCGGTCCATAGTTGCCTTCGAAGAGGCCGATGTACCAGGACGGCACCTGGGTGGCCTGCTTGACCACCACGCCCACGATGTGATTCAGGCCCTCGATGGGCACCAGGTTGTGCACCACCTCGCTGGCAATGAGCTTGCCTGCGCGCAGGTGCTCCACGAGATAGCTGGTACCGACAGCGGGGTTGATGCGCTCTGCGCCTTGCTTGGTGGT
Source organism: Comamonas sp. (assembly GCF_036666375.1). Lineage (GTDB taxonomy): Bacteria > Pseudomonadota > Gammaproteobacteria > Burkholderiales > Burkholderiaceae_C > Comamonas. The sequence continues at coordinate 1,571 of NZ_JAVWWA010000210.1, forward strand.
CATTGGGCCACTCCTTTTCTGATGATTTCTGCGTCGAATCGACCGCCGAACGACGCCTGGGTTTTGCTCGGGTCTTGCACCGCGGCCAGCACATGCTTTTGACCGCCGTGCTCTCTGAACACCGTGGCGCCGGCCGTGCCGCCAGACAGGGCAAGCTGGTCCTCTTGCACGTTGCTCACGGATCCGTCCTTGGCGCCAAAGACCAGGCCGCGCTCCGACATCCAAAAACAGGTGTCGGGCTTGATCGGGTCATTGCCGCCCGAATGCGGCAGCGCGCCATAGGGCAGCACCTCGTCCAGACTCGCGCCCGTGATCTCGCCGCCCAGCCAATAGGTCTTGTCGGCCGCGACGAAGATGCCGCGGCCGCACGGCTCGATGAGCGTGATGCGTGCGGGAAACGGGATGTAGTTCTTGCTGGGGCGATACAGGCCCGGCATGAAAGGCTCGCTGTAGATCAGCAGGTTGCCCACGGCGACGATCAGGCGGCCATTGCTGTGCCGCACGATCGAGCCGGCGGGCATGGGCTCCAGCAGCAGGGTCTGGCACCCTGCCCCCAACGGCAAGGGCGCGACGACCTCGGCCACGCCGCCGACGATGTCGACGGCCACGCGCCCGAACACCTCGCCATCGGGCGCCGTCATGTAGATCAAGGTGATGCAGCCGAACGGCGCCGGCGGAATGTCGCTGATGCGAATGCCGCCGCCGGCCGGCAAATCAATCGTGCGGGGCGCGGTGGATGCACTCTCGCCCGCCTGGCCGAACTGCGTGATGCAGACCTGATAGCGGCCGGCATTCATCGCGCCTTGCGTTGCGCTCAGCACTGGAGTCAGAAGCGGACGCGGCGTGAAGTCCACCCGCGTGCTGCCCTGGACCATGCCCAGCACATCACCGTTGGAATAGTAGAAGGTGCCCCCGGCCTCGCAGTACGAGACCGGGTGCGTGGGCGCCAGGTCGGAGCGGATCAGCGTCCGCTGCAGCTCGCCATTGACGGCAAGGTGATACAGGTCGCTACCGTCTGCGTAGAAGCCTGCCTTGTCGTTGCCCCAGGCCGAGTGCGCGCGGCCGGCGTGCGCCAGCGTGAAGCCCGCGCGCCGGCGCAGCTTGCCATTGGCAGTGACGTCGACATTCACCGCAGCGCGCAGCAGATCGACTGCGCCGTCGCCCACGCTCTGCGTGAGCTCGTGGTCGGCGAGACGGTTGTTCACGCCAAA
>NZ_JAVWWA010000211.1:0-2758 GCF_036666375.1 Comamonas sp.
GGCCCGTGAGGGCCAGTGCGCCGGCCGCGCCGCGCATGAAGCGGCGGCGTGGATGGGAGGTATGGTCAGCCATGCGGCATCTCCTTTTTGCTGCAGAAGGCGGGCATGGCCTGCTGCGATGTAGTGGGGTGGCGTGGCCGTCGTCAATGGGGCCAATCAAGCTCGGATACTAACCGGCTATGGTCGCTGAAATCGCCTACCAGAGCCCGATTGCCGCCTGCTGCCGCCACGCCTAGAACCTGTAGCGCGCGCTCACATTGACGCTGCGCGGCGCGCCCCAGTCATAGAACTCGCCCCACGAGCCCATGGTGTTGACGCCCGCGTAGTACTTCTTGTCGAACAGGTTGTTGACATTGAGCTGCAGGCTCAACTGCTTGTCCAGTTCGTAGCGCAGCATGGCGTCGACCACCACATAGGCCGGTTGGGCCAGGCGCGCATAGGTCGATGTCGCGACCCCGCTTTGCCAGCGCGCGCCGCCGCCGACCGTGAAAGGTCTCAGCGCACCGGAAAGCCGGTAGCTGGTATGCAGCTTGACCTGCTGTTTGGGGAAGTAGGTGTCGGCGATGCTGCTGACGTTCTGCACCAAGCTGCCCTGCACCTGCCAGCCCGGACGCAACTCGCCCGAAGCCTCGAGTTCATAGCCGCGCTCCATCACCCCGCTGACATTGCGATAGGCCGATGCGCCCGTGGGCGTCAGGCCGCCCGAGGCTTCATAGGTGTTCTCCCAGCGCTTCCAGAACAGCGCCGCGCCCAGGTTCAGCTTGCCGCCGAGGAATGCGGCTTTCGACCCCAGCTCGTAAGTCACGCCCTCCTGCGGATCGAGCACCTTGCCTTGTTCGTCCTGCACGGTGACCGGCTGGTACACGCTCGCGTAGCTCGCGTAGAGCGAGACGTTCTGGTTCAGATCCCAGACCAGGCCGGCAAACGGCGTGATCACGCCTTTCTCGCGCTTTTCGCTCAAGGCATACCAGTTCTGGCGGAACTCGTAGTCCGAGACACGCAGGCCGGTGATGAGCTTCAGGTCGTCCATCAAATGGAAGCGACCCGTGGCGTAGGCCGCACGGCGCACGGTCTTTTCCTTGACCGAAGAGGCCGTCGCCCAGCCGCTGGCCGAAGGCTGGACCAGCCCCGCTCCGCCGGCGCTGTAGGGCAGGCCGGCGTAGTCGAGCGCGCGCCGGTCGGACACCGCCGCGCGGTAGTCGGTATTCGAATAGTCTGCGCCCAGAACCAGTTCGTGGCGCCGGCCAAACAGCTGCACAGGGCCGGAGAACTCGAGCTTGGCGTTGTCGGTCGTGGACTTGGCGTCGGTGGCCCGGACCGCGCGGGCCAGCGTGCGGTGGTGGTAGGCCCCGAGTTCGAACAGCGGCGTCTCTATGGTGTCGTGGCTCAAGCCCAGGCTGGACTTCCAGCCGTTGGCCAGGTGGTGTTCCACGCTGGCGAACAGCGCGTGCTTTTCCTGCTCGTAACCCGACCAGGGCGCGGCCGCATTCCATGAGCGCGCGACATCGCCAAAGTAGTTGCCCTGGACGTCATAGGCCTGGTAGCCCTGGAACGCCGAGTTGCCCGCGTTCTTGAGCTTGCGATAGCTTGCACCGACATTGAGCAGGGTCGAGGGCGCGAGATCGACTTCAAGCGCGCCGTAAAGCAGCGCGCTTTCATTGTGGGCGTTGTCGCGGAACGCATCGGCGTCGCTCGCGGCCGCGACCAGACGGCCGCGCACATTGCCGCGTTCGGTCAGCGCGCCGCCGATGTCCAGATCGCCGCGCCGGCTGTTCCACGAACCCAGGCTCGCACCGGCCTGGGCCTGGAATGCGCGCGTGGGCTTCTTGCGGATCATGTTCACCGTGGCCGTGGGATAGCCATCGCCCTGCAGCAGGCCGGCCGAGCCCTTGAGCACTTCGACGCGGTCCATTTCGGCCAGGTCATCGCCCAGCAGATTGGTTCCGACGGGCACGCCCGTGCTGGCCACGGACTGGCCGCTGCGCATGCCGTCGACCAGATAGTTGTTGATTTCGCCGCCGCGCGCCCAGAAGCGGATGCTGTCGCCCTGGGTGGAGACGCTGACCCCGGGCGTCTGATGCATCACATCCTTGAGCGTCTCGAGCTTGAAATCATCCATTTTCTGGCGCGTGACCACGGACACGGACTGCGGCGTTTCGCGCAGCGTCAGCGCCAGGCCCGTGGCCGTGGTGCTGGGGCCGGTCTGCGTGTAGCTGGCCGTGCCTTCGGTCGCGCCTTCCGCTGCGGAGCTCGCGGTCACGGTCACCGCGGCCAGTATGGCGCTGTTGCCCGGCGCGGGCGCGGCCTTGATCACGATGGTGCTCCCTTCATGCGTGGCGACCAGGCCGCTGCCTGCGAGCAGCCGGTCCAGCGCCTGGCCGGGCGTGAGGCTACCCGAGACCGCGACGGCGTTCTTGCCTGCCACAAGAGCGGGAGGGAATAGCAGCTGCAGATGGGCCTGGCGCGCGAGTTCGTTGAGCGCTGCGCCCAGCGGCTGGGCGGCGATGGTCAGGGTCACGGGCGTGGCGTTCTGTGCCTGGGCCGTGCCCGCAGGGCCGAGCGCCAGCAGGGCCGCGAAAGCCAGGGGCGCGAAGGCGAAATTCGGTTGTCGCATCGATGCAATCTCCGGAAAAGCAGTGGTGGAAATAAGAATCACTACCAATGGAGTCGCATGAGCGGGCCAAACCCTCACCCCTTTTTTCAAAAAAAATCTGCGTTCAGCGCCTGGCGACGATTTCGATCTTGCCGTTGCGCGGCT
>NZ_JAVWWA010000212.1:0-2673 GCF_036666375.1 Comamonas sp.
GGCCGAAGACTTCTTCGCGATTGATGCGCATGCTGGGCGTGCTGTCCACCAGCAAAGCTGGCTGCATGAAGAAGCCTTGCTTTCCGCTGCCCGTGTGGCAGTCCACACGGCCACCGCCCGAAGCAAGGACTGCACCTTCGGCCTTGGCAATTTCCACATAGGACAGGTCTTGCTCCAGCTGGGCCTGGCTGACCACGGGGCCAATGTCGGTGCCGGCGGCACGGGCATCGCCGACCTTGATTTTTGCCATGCGGGCTTGCAGGGCTTCGACAAAGGCCGGGTAGATTTTGTCGGTGACGATGAGACGGCTGGACGCCGTGCAGCGCTGCCCGGTGGAGTAAAAGCAGCTTTGCGCCGACAGCTCCACGGCCTGGGCCAGATCGGCATCGTCCAGCACCACTTGCGGGTTCTTGCCGCCCATCTCCAGCTGCACTTTTTTGCCCGAGGCGACGCAAGCTGCCGCAATGCCACGGCCCACGCCGACCGAGCCGGTGAAGCTGATGGCCGCAATGCCGGGGTGTTGTACCAAGGCTTCGCCAATCACACGACCACGGCCCATGACCAGATTGAACACACCGGCGGGAATGCCGCTGCGCTGAATGATGTCGGCCAGCGCCCAGGCGCTGCCGGGTACCAGGTCGGCAGGCTTCAAGACCACGCAGTTGCCGAAGGCCAGGGCCGGGGCGATCTTCCAGGCCGGAATGGCGATGGGGAAGTTCCACGGCGTGATCAGACCCACGACTCCGACGGGCTCGCGGGTGATCTCCACACCGATTCCGGGACGCACGGAAGGCAGGGACTCGCCCGCCAGGCGCAGGCATTCGCCGGCAAAGAACTTGAAGATCTGGCCAGCACGGGCCACTTCACCAATACCTTCGGCACGGGTCTTGCCTTCTTCACGAGCCAGCAGATCGCCGAGCTCGTCCTTGCGGGCCAGAATCTCGGAGCCGATCTTGTCCAGCGCGTCAGAACGGGCCTGGATGCCGCTGACCGACCAAGCTGGAAAAGCGGCTGCGGCTGCGGCAACGGCCGCTTCCACATCCGAGGCGTCACCCTGAGCGTATTCGCCGATGACATCGGATAGATCGCTGGGGTTGGTGTTGGGGGCGTAGTTTTTGCCTTCGACCCACTGGCCGTTGATGAGGTTGTCGTAGCGGGACATGAAGTTCTCCGTAAGAAAAAGAGGAACGCGAAGAGAGCGTTGTTCAGATCAGGGCGCAGCGTGAAAAACTGGCGCGACCCAGGCCAGAGACACCTAGCAAGAGCCGCCTTGCGGCGATGGCGTCATCACCCTCCCGCGTAGCGAGAGAGGTGGAAGCGGCAAAGCCGCTCAGGGGGTGTTTGCTACCTCACCATGCAAGGGCGTTTGTTGTCGAATTTCCAGTCAGGAATCAGGTGCTGCATGGCGATGGCGTCATCACGCGCGCCCAGGCCGTGTTCCCGATACAGGGCGTTGGCGCGCTGCAGCGCGGCGCGGTCCACGGTCACGCCCAGGCCAGGGGTCTTGGGCACTTCCACAAAACCGCCCTTGATCTGCAGCGGGTTCTGGGTCAGGTACTGGCCGTCCTGCCAGATCCAGTGGGTATCGATGGCCGTGACCTTGCCGGGGACGGCAGCCGCCACATGGGTGAACATGGCCAGCGAGATGTCGAAGTGGTTGTTGGAGTGCGAACCCCAGGTCAGGCCCCAGTCGCGGCAGGTCTGGCCCACGCGCACGGAACCGGCCATGGTCCAGAAATGCGGGTCGGCCAAGGGAATGTCCACCGACTGCAGCGACAGCGCATGCACCATCTGGCGCCAGTCGGTAGCGACCATATTGGTGGCTGTGGGCAGGCCCGTGGCGCGGCGGAATTCGGCCATGACTTCGCGGCCCGAGAAACCGTTCTCCGCACCACACGGGTCTTCGGCATAGGCCAGCACGCCGTGCATGTCGCGCATCAGACGGATGGCATCCTTGAGCAGCCAGCCGCCGTTGGGATCGAGCGTGACGCGTGCTTGCGGAAAGCGCTTTGCCAGCGCAGTGACGGCCCCGACTTCCTGCTCGCCAGCCAGCACACCGCCCTTGAGTTTGAAGTCATTGAAACCATAGCGTTCGTAAGCGGCTTCTGCCTGGCGCACGATGGATTCGGGCGTCATCGCCGTCATGTGGCGCACCTGGGTCCAGTCGTCTTGGCCCAGCTTATCTTCGCCGGGCTTGACGTAGTCCAGGCCGGTCTTGTCGCTGGGACCCACGAAGAACAGATAGCCCAGCATTTCCACGCGCTCGCGCTGCTGGCCTTCGCCCAGCAAGGCAGCCACGGGAATGCCCAGATGCTGACCCAGCAGGTCGAGCAACGCAGATTCGATGGCCGTGACCGCATGCACGCCGATGCGCAGATCGAAGGTCTGCAAGCCGCGACCGCCGGTGTCACGACCTTCCAGCGACTTTTGCACTTCTTGCAACAGCTGCAGGTGCTGGCCGATGGAACGGCCGATCAGCACCTGTTTGCTGTCCTCCAGCGCCAGACGTATGCCTTCACCACCCGGAACCTCGCCCACCCCGGTGCGACCTGCACTGTCATGCACCAGCACGATGTTGCGCGTGAAGTAAGGCGCATGTGCGCCGCTGAGGTTCATGAGCATGCCGTCGCGGCCGGCGACGGGGATGACTTCAATCTCGGTGATGGTCGGGGT
>NZ_JAVWWA010000213.1:0-2625 GCF_036666375.1 Comamonas sp.
GTGCAGATTCCCGTGACCGTCAAGCACCGCATAGGCATAGACAAGAGCGAAAGCTATGACTTCGTGCGCGACTTCATAGGCACCGTGGCCGAAGCCGGCTGCGAAGTGTTCATCGTGCACGCACGCAATGCCTGGCTCAAGGGACTCTCGCCCAAGGAAAACCGCGAAGTGCCGCCGCTGCGCTATGACGTCGTGGCCCAGCTCAAGCGCGATTTTCCGCAGCTGACCATCGCCATCAACGGCGGCTTCAAGGACAGCGCGGCCGTCGCCGAGCAGCTCGAGGTGGTCGATGGCGTGATGGTCGGGCGCGAGGCCTATCACAACCCCTGGTGGCTCGCGAGCTGGGATGCACAGTTCTATGGTGCTGCGCCCAGCGAACTGACGCGCGAAGCCGTCGAGGAGCAGATGGTCGAGTACATGGAGCGCGAAGCGCTGGAGCACGGCACCCACTGGTACAGCGTGGCGCGCCATATGCTGGGCCTGCGCCACGGGCTCGCGGGTGCGCGCCGCTGGCGCCAGGTGTGGAGCGATCACCGCCTCAAGGGCCTGCCGGCGCACGAAGTGATGGCGATCGCGCGCCAGCCGCGTGGCGCGGAAAACGGCACCATAGGCTGAGACCCATAGCGCTGGCATGTGACAAGAAGGGTCTCTGTGTCGCTTTCTTCCGAATGACGGACGTCGGTGTCGCACAGTCTTGCACCTTGATGCCAGACAACTGCTATATTGCACTGCAACATAACAAGGTCTTGCCCATGCTTTACCAAATGTATGAAACTCAGCGCTCCCTCGTGGAGCCCTTCGCCGACTTTGCACTTGCAGCTTCCAAGCTGTACAGCAATCCATCGTCGCCCTTCAGCCAAACACCGCTGTCCCAACGTATTTCCGCGGGGTTCGAACTGTTCCACCGACTGGGCAAGGACTACGAAAAGCCGCAGTTCGGCATCACCACGGTGGATGTCGGCAGCGTGGGCGTGACCATCATGGAGCGCGTGGAGATCGACAAGCCGTTCTGCGAGCTGAGGCGCTTCAAGCGCTTCACCGACGACTCGGCGACGCTCGACACCATGCTGGCCCAACCAGTGGTGCTGGTGGTGGCGCCGTTGTCGGGCCACTATGCAACGCTGCTGCGCGACACCGTGCGCAGCATGCTGGCGGATCACAAGGTCTACATCACCGACTGGAAAAACGCGCGCCTGGTTCCCATGGACCAGGGCGTTTTCCACCTCGATGACTATGTGAACTATGTACAGGAGTTCATCCGTCATCTGCAGGGCAAGTATGGCAACTGCCATGTGGTCAGCGTGTGTCAGCCCACCGTTCCGGTGCTCGCTGCGGTATCGCTGATGGCCAGCCGCGGCGAAACCACGCCGCTGACGCTGACCATGATGGGCGGCCCCATCGATGCGCGCCGCTCGCCGACCGCGGTGAACAATCTCGCGACCACCAACAGCTACGAGTGGTTCGAGACCAATGTGATCCACGAAGTGCCTTCGAACTATCCCGGCGCAGGCCGGCGCGTGTATCCGGGCTTCCTGCAGCACACGGGCTTCGTCGCGATGAACCCCGACCGGCATGCGACCAGCCACTACGATTACTTCAAGAACCTGCTCAAGGGCGACGACACCAGTACCGAAGCCCACCGCAAGTTCTACGACGAGTACAACGCCGTGCTCGACATGGACGCGGCCTATTACCTGGAGACGATCTACACCGTGTTCCAGGATTTCTCGCTGGTCAAGGGCACCTGGGATGTGAAGTCGCCGGACGGCCAGGTCGAGCGCGTGCGCCCGCAGGACATCACGAGCAGCGCCATTCTGACGGTTGAAGGCGAACTCGACGACATATCGGGCGCGGGCCAGACGCGGGCCGCGCACGACCTGTGCACCGGCGTGCCGGCCGACAAGCAGCGCCACCTCGAAGTCGAGGGCGCGGGCCACTACGGCATCTTCAGCGGCCGCCGCTGGCGCGAAACGGTCTACCCGCAAGTGCGCGACTTCATCCTGGCCTACCACAAGCAGCCAGAGGTTGCGGTCGACGACGGCGTGGGCCACGACGCCCTGCCCATGCGCCCGGCTGCGGCCCGCCAGGCTGCGGTGACGCCGGTGGAAACGGCGCCCGCGCTCGCTCCCGCAGCGGCGCTGGACAGCCCGGCAGCCGAAGCAGCGCTGGAAGTTGCGCATGTGACGCCGCCTGAAACGCCCAAGACCGTGCTGGAAACGGCACTTGAACGCGCCGAGGAACCAGCCCTGGCAACGACCGAAGGCCCGCAGGCGCGTGCTCCCGAGCCCGCCAAAGCGAAACCGCGTACGACACGCGGATCACGCCGCAACTGACAGGGGGACGCGTCATGCCAGCCTCCGCCTTACAAGGCCTGGCGGCTCGCATCGACGCCGCCTTGCCGCAGACCCAGTGCACGCGCTGCGGTTATCCCGACTGCGCGGCCTATGCGCAGGCGATCGCCGAAGATGCCGCGCCCATCAACCAATGCCCGCCCGGCGGAGCCGAGGGCATTGCGCGGCTTTCGGCGCTCACCGGACGGCCGCCGCTGCCGCTTTCGGCCGAACACGGCCTCGAGTCGCAGCGCACGCTGGCGGTGATCGACGAAGCCTGGTGCATAGGCTGCAC
>NZ_JAVWWA010000214.1:0-2387 GCF_036666375.1 Comamonas sp.
CGCCGCGCTTGCCGCGGGCGTTGTTGAGGCTGCGGATCTCCAGCGTCTCGTCGCGTGCCTTGCCGCCGCGGCCCGTGCCTTCGAGGCGTATGCTGCGCGTATAGGCGGCTGCGCCGGCCAGTTGGTCGCCGGCTTCGAGCGCCAGCAGCATCAGGCCGCGCGCGGCGCTGGTCATGGTCTTGAGCTCGCCGATCTCGAACGTCAGGATGCGGCCGCCGACCGAGCCCACGGCGACATGGGTCGCGGCGGGCACCACGACGCTGCCCGAGCCGCCGCTCACCAGCGACGGCGCGCACAGCGTCTCGCCTTCGGCCAGATTGACGAAGGCCTTGCCGCTCTTGTTGCGCGAGACCAGGCTTTCGACATTCGCCAGGAAGCCGTAGCCTCCCGAGCAGGCCAGCAGCAGGCAAGCCTGGGCCGGGCCCGCGAAGTAGTACTGCAGCTGCGTGCCGCTTTCGAGTTCGACCAGCGTGGTCACGGGCTGGCCGTCGCCGCGCCCGCCGGGCAATTGCGCCACCGGAACCGAATAGACCCGGCCGTTGCTGCCGAACGCCAGCAACTGGTCGACGGTGCGGCACTCGAACGTACCGTAGAGCGCGTCGCCGGCCTTGAAGCTGAAGCTCGCGGCCTCATGGCCATGGCCCTGGCGCGCGCGCACCCAGCCTTTTTCCGAGACCACCACGGTGACGGGTTCGTCGGCGACCTTGACTTCGGCCGTGGCCTTCTTCTCTTCCTGGATCAGCGTGCGGCGCGCGTCGGCGAACTGCTTGGCGTCGGCCTCGATCTCCTTGATCATCAGCCGGCGCAGCGTCGCCGGATTGCCCAGGATGTCTTCGAGCTTGCCCTGGCTTTCGCGCAGCGCGGCGAGCTCCTGCTCGATCTTGATGGCTTCGAGCCGCGCGAGCTGGCGCAGGCGGATTTCAAGAATGTCCTCGGCCTGGCGCTCCGACAGCGCGAAGCGCTCGATCAGCGCGGCCTTGGGTTCGTCGCTCTCGCGGATGATGGCAATCACTTCGTCGATGTTGAGCAGCACGATCTGCCGCCCTTCGAGGATGTGGGCGCGGTCCAGCACCTTGGCCAGGCGGTGCTGCGAGCGCCGCGTGATCGTGGCCTGGCGGAACTCTATCCACTCCTGCAGCATCTGCAGCAGCGACTTCTGCACGGGCCGGCCGTCCAGACCAATCATCGTCAGGTTGATCGAGCTCGAGGTTTCGAGGCTGGTGTGCGCCAGCAGCATGTGCGACAGATCGGACTGGCGCACCTTGCCGCTCTTGGGCTCGATGACGATGCGCACCGGCGCATCCTTGCTCGACTCGTCGCGCACGCCGTCGAGCACGGCCAGCAGGTTGACCTTGAGCAGCTGCTGGTCCTGGGTCAGCGCCTTCTTGCCGGTCTTGATCTTGGGGTTGGACAGCTCCTCGATCTCCTCGAGCACCTTCTGCGTCGAGACGCCGGGCGGCAGCTCGGTGACCACCATCTGCCACTGGCCACGCGCCAGTTCCTCGATCTTCCAGCGCGCGCGCACCTTGAGGCTGCCGCGGCCCGTGCGGTAGGCATCGGCGATGTCGGACGGGCTGCTGATGATCTGGCCGCCGCCGGGATAGTCGGGGCCGGGAATGTGCAGGGCCAGATCGGCCGCGCTCATCAGCGGCTTCTTGATCAGCGCCACGCAGGCGTCGGCGATCTCGCGCAGGTTGTGGCTGGGTATCTCGGTCGCCAGACCGACGGCAATGCCGCTGGCGCCGTTGAGCAGGCTGAACGGCAGGCGCGCGGGCAGCTGGCGCGGCTCCTGCGTGGAGCCGTCGTAGTTGGGCACGAAGTCGACCGTGCCCTCGTCGATCTCGTCGAGCAGCAGGCCGGTAATCTTGGACAGTCGCGCTTCGGTGTAGCGCATGGCCGCCGCGCCATCGCCGTCGCGGCTGCCGAAGTTGCCCTGGCCGTCGACCAGCGGATAGCGCTGGGCGAAGTCCTGGGCCATGCGCACCAGCGCGTCATAGGCCGACTGGTCGCCATGCGGGTGAAAGCGCCCCAGCACATCGCCGACCACGCGCGCGCTCTTGACCGGCCGCGGCGCGGTATTGCCCGAGTAGCTCAGGCCCATGCGGTCCATCGCATAGAGGATGCGCCGCTGCACGGGTTTCAGGCCGTCGCAGACATCGGGCAGGGCCCGGCCCTTGACGACCGACAGTGCATATTCGAGATAGGCGCGCTGCGCATAGGTTCCGAGGTCCAGCGCATCGCCATTGGCGGGCGCAGCCAGATCTAAAGTGTCTTGATCGCTCATTGTTCTCGTTTCTCGTCAATAGACTCCCGCGCGCTGCCCGCAGGCAGCGTCATGCGGATGCGTGAAGAAGGTGTGGCCGGCATACCGGTGGCCGGCATACCGG
>NZ_JAVWWA010000215.1:0-2368 GCF_036666375.1 Comamonas sp.
CCTAGGGTTCGGTATCAGAACCGTATTCCGGTGGGCGTTTCAAAATTCTAGAAGCCAAATCACGCATCTGAATCGAATCTTTTCCCCTACGAAGCAATACGTAGAGCCGGATATGAATTCTTATCTGGCTGGCACGCATCCTGCATAAAGAGGCGTTGTCCATTGTTCAATATCATGAAGTTCTAATCGAAACGCACCAGATAGGTTCCAGTGCTCCCCAAAATGGTGAAATTGCCCATTCCCAGAATCTCCATGCGAATCCGGCTGATCGTGCTGACGGCGGCCATCACATTGCTGGTGCTCGCGGCGCTGGCCGTGATGGTCCAGCGCCAGACGCTCAAGCTCGCGGGTCAGGAGCGCGAACTGGTCAAGGAGATCTATGCCCAGAGCAAGGAAGTCGAGCTGCGCCACTATGTGAGCCTGGCGCAGGCGGCGCTGGGGCGTCTGGCGGTGGAAGATGGCGATGTGGCCGCGCAGCAGCGCCAGGCGCTGTCGATGCTGTCCCAGATGCAGTTTGGCAAGGACGGCTATTTCTTTGTCTATGACCGCCATGGGAATATGCTGCTCGAGCCTTCGCAAATGGGATTGCAAGGCGTGGATTTCTGCGAGCCCGATAATCCATCCGGGTTTTTACAGGCCAGTATGATTATGACGTCGGCCCGGCAGGGCGGAGGGTTGGTTCGCTATGACTGGATGAAGCCGTCATCGCAATCGAATACCCAGAAAATGTCTTTTGTCACGCCTTTGGCGCACTGGGGTTGGGTGATTGGCGCGGGTCTTTATATGGATGATATTGAAGCGGCGCTGAATATAATCGACAACCATGCGCGGCAGAATATAGAAGAAACCCGCCGCAATTTCTATGGCATTGCCGCGGCGGCCGTGCTCGCCATAGGCCTGGCCGGACTGGCGTTCAATCTCCGCGGCCAGCGCGTGGCGAGCGGCAAGCTCCAGCGCCTGGCCCAGCGCGTGGTGCGCTCGCAGGAGGATGAACGCGTGCGCGTGGCGCGCGAACTGCACGACGGCGTGGTGCAGGTGATGGTGTCTTCCAAATTCCTGCTCGAGACCGCGCAGGCAAGCCTGCCTTGCGCGCTGCCCGACACCGGCAGGCGGGGGGCGAGCCTCCTTCTGGACCAGGGCCTGCAGCGGCTCAACGATGCGCTGGCCGAAATCCGGCGCGTCTCGCATGGCTTGCGTCCGGCGCTGCTCGACGACCTGGGGCTGGCCGCGGCGCTGGCGCTGCTGGTAGAGCAGGTCCGGGCGCATTGCACCTATCGCGTCGACTTCGTGCAGCAGGGCCAGGTCCGCGACCTGCCCACGGCCCATGCGACGGCCTTGTTCCGCGTCGCGCAGGAGGCGTTCAACAATATCCAGGCCCATGCGCACCCCACGGCGGTGCAGGTGGAGCTGTGCTTTGGCGCGCGCACGGTGTGCCTGCGCATCATAGACGACGGCCTGGGGTTCGACCTGCAGCGCGTGCAGGCCGACGCGCGCGGCGGCATAGGTCTGCGCAACATGCGCGAGCGCATGGAAAGCCTGCAAGGCCGGTTCGAGATGCAGTCGGGCCGTGACGGTACCCGGCTGGTGGTCACGCTGCCGCTGCCGGTCGCGGCGGGCGCCGCATGACGCGCAGCGTGCGCGTGCTGCTGGTCGACGACCATCCATTGGTGCGCGACGGCATACGCATGCGCCTGGGAATCACCGACCATATCGTTGTCGTCGGCGAGGCGGGCGGCGTGGAGGAGGCGGCTGAACTGGCGCAGGCGCTGGCGCCCGATGTGGTGGTCACCGACATCCGCATGCCGGGCGCGAGCGGCATCGAACTCGTGGCCCGGTTCGCCCAGACTTTTCCCGATCTGCGCATCGTCGTGCTGTCGATGCACCGTGACCCCGAATATGTGCGCCGGGCGCTCGATCTGGGCGCGCTGGCTTATGTGCTCAAGGACGCGGCCGCCCAGCAGCTGCTCGATGCGATCGATGCGGTGATGCGGGGCTGCACCTATCTGAGTCCCGGGCTGCAGGAGTTGCTCGGAGACAGCGGTCCGCTCGAGCGCTCCAGTCGCGCGCTCACGCCCAAGGAGGCGCAGGTGCTGCATTTGCTGGCGCAGGGGCGTTCGAGCCGGGAAATTGCCCAGGCGCTCGGGGCCTCGGTGCGCACCATAGAGACGCACCGCCTGCATCTGCGGCGCAAGCTGCGCGTGGACGGCCAGGCGGCGCTGGTGAAATACGCGGTCGACTATGCGGACCTGACGCTCTGAGTGAGCGGTGTGGCAAAGAAAAAAGGCTTGCAACGTAAACGCTGCAAGCCTTTTATTTGGCTCCTCAACCTGGGCTCGAACCAGGGACCTACGGATTAACAGTCCGGCGC
>NZ_JAVWWA010000216.1:0-2319 GCF_036666375.1 Comamonas sp.
AAGCTCTCGCCGAACGGCAAAAGAATGGAATCGGCAATCGGCTGGAGCTGCTTGGACAGATAGTGCTCATAGTCGATACCGCTGTGGCGCGCTTCCAGCGGCTGCGGGCCGCTGCGGGTCATCACATACTGGATCCAGCCGCCATTCTGGTATTGCCGGGGGCGCCCGAGTGCGGTGTTGTGCAGGTCGGCGATGCGCGCCGCGCGCACTTGCGGCGGGACATTGACCTCGTAGGCGTCGAGCCGATGGCGCAGCCGCTTGCGGTAGATCAGCAGGTCGTCCTTCTCGCCGGCCAGCGTGGCCTGCGCATAGTCGGTGACGAAGGCGCGGTGCGGCTCATCGTTGAAGATGCGCGTCAGCAGGCCCTCCTGGAACTGGCGCGCCAGCGGGGTCCAGTCGCTGCGCGCCATTTCCAGCCCGCGGTAGACCATTTCCTCCTTGCCGCTGGCATCCAGGCTCAATCCCGCATAGCGCTTCTTGCTGCCTACATCCGAGCCCCGGATGGTCGGCATGAAGAACTTCTTGTAGTGCGTGTCGAACTCGATTTCGAGAAAGTTCTCCAGCCCCTGCTCCTCGCCGAGGGTACGGGTCCACCAGGCATTGATATCCGATACCAGCTGCGCCGCAACGGCCTGCGCTTCGTCATTCGTGTGGGCGCGCTTGAGCCAGATGAAGATCGAATCGGTATCGCCGTAGATGGTTTCGTAGCCTTTGCCCTCCACGAAAGTCCGCGTGAGCTTCATCATCTCGTGCCCGCGCAAGGTCACGGCCGCGACCAGTTTGGGGTTGAAGAACCGGCATTCGGTGGCGCCCAGCACGCCGGCAAACGAATTCATCAACAGCTTCAAAGCCTGGGACAAAGGCTCGTTCCGGTCGCGCTTGGCTGCGTCGCGCGCCTTGGACAGCGTGGTCACGATTTCCGGCAGGCAGTGCTTGTCGCGCGAGAACACGGTGTCCTGGGGCCCGCGCACGCCCAGCGATGCGTCGGCCAGCTGCATGCCTTCCGCAAAACCCACGGGATCGACAAGAAAGGTGCGGATGATCGAGGGGTACAGGCTCTTGTAGTCCAGCACCAGCACGGAGTCGTAGAACCCTGGCTTGGAGTCCATCACATAGCCGCCGGGAAAGGCTTTGGTCTCTATCTCGCCGACGCTGGGCGCGACGTAACCCTGGCGGTGCATGCGCGGCAGGTAGTGGTGGCTGAAGGCGGCGATCGAGCCGCCGAAGTGGTCGGCCTGCAGGCCCGTGGTCTGGGCGCGCTCCATGACGAACTGCAGCAGCTTGGCTTGGTCGAAAATGCGCAGCACCAGCTCGCAGTCGCGGATGTTGTAGACGGCCAGCGCGGGCTTGTCTTCCTGGTAGCGGCGCTCGATTTCGGCCATCTTGTCGTAGGCGTCGCCTATCGCCTTGCCTTCGCCGAGCAGCGTCTGCGAGACGTTCTCCAGACTGAAGGAAGTAAAGCTCCACACCGCCGCCCGCAGTGCATCGATGCCGTCGATGATCAGCCGGCCCGGAGTGGGCGCGAACAGATAGCCTTGCTTGCCCGGATGGGTGCGCCACTGTATCGGCTGGCGGCCTCGGCCCAGCAGCAGCTTCACGCCGCACTCGTCGGCGGTCTTCTGCAGCACGCGCAGGTCGAACTGGATCACATTCCAGCCGAGGATGGCGTCGGGGTCGTTGCGTTCGAACCAGGCGTTGAGCTGCTCGATCATCAGCTTGCGGGTAGCGCAATAGATGAGCGCGAAATCCAGCGGCTCACCCGTCTGCGCGGGCGGATCTCCGAGCATGAACACCACGCGCTGCGGCATGCCGTCCAGCGCAATCGAGTACAAGGCCTCGTGCTGACTGGTCTCAATATCCAGCGACACCACCTTCAGCTGCGGCCGATAGTCGGAGATGGGCTTGAGCTTGCAGTCCACGATGGACGCGCCCACCTCGCGCCCGCCTTCGATGACCACCCCCGCGGTGATGAAGCGCTCCATCAGATAGCGGTCGTGCGGCCGCACATCGGCTTCGAGCAGCGGGATATTCATAGGCTGCAGAGCGCGCGCCAGTTTTCCGAGCTGCCGAAAATGCGTCGCGTAGACGCCTATCACCGGTTCCTGCTGAAAAGTCCGCATTTGCAGCGCGCGCAACTGCATGCGTGGAAAGGCGCCGAGCTGGGCTTCGACCGCCGTCCTGTGCCGCGCAGCGACAAACGCGACCGAGGTCTGGGCAGCGAGAACCACCTTCCTGGGGCCGGCCTGCGTCGCCAGCCACAACTCGACTTCCGTGCCGGCCGGAGCATCGCGCCAATGGCGGGTGAGGATGAAGCCCTTG
>NZ_JAVWWA010000217.1:0-2314 GCF_036666375.1 Comamonas sp.
GCGGCAATCGCGTTCTGATCGCCCACCACCAGCGCCGCGACCACGCCGCGCGCGCGCTGCCATGCCGGCTGCGCATCCTGCGGCGCGACGATGGCATCGCGCAGCTGCTGGCGCAGCCGCGCGACCGGATGGCGCCCGGTCTGCGCCAGCCGCTGCGGTCTCGCCTGGGCCCGGCCCAGGCGCACATAGCCCGTGGCCTGCACGCCCTGCTCCCAGAGCCACAGTTCCTGGTCAAAGCCATGGGGATTGCGCAGGCCGTGCGGGGCCTTGAGGCGCGCGCTCAACTCCCAGCGCTCACCGGGCTTGAGCGGGGCCTGTGCGACGGCCCTATCACCTGCACGCGCGCCCGGCCAGCTCAGCTCGACCAGCGGCGGCACCACCACCGGCCGGCCCGGCCGCGCCTCTTTCTTTCCCGCCCGCTGGGCATGCTCCACTGCAAAGCGAAAGCGCGTGCCCCAGGGCGCGGGCTCGGGCATGGCGGCGATGATTCCGGTGAGGCGCAGGTCCTGGCCTTCGAGTGCGATGTCCAGCGCCTGCGCCTGGAAGGCGAGCGCGCGCGCGCCGCAGCCCGCGGCCATCGCAAGGCCGGCGGCCAGGGCGCACAGCAGCCAGACGACGCTGCGGTGCGCGCGGCGCTGGGCGATCCAGACTGCGGCGCCCAGCGCCAGCGCCGCAAGCAACAGGCCCGCATAGCTCTCGGCACGCCACAGCGCAGGCTGGGTGACCTGCCAGGCCGCGCCCGCGACCAGACCCACGAGCGCCGCCTGAAAGCCAGACCAGGGTCGCAGCGGCCGGAAGACGGCCGCTGGAGTCGGCGGGGAAGGAAGCGCGCAGCGCATGGCGCAGATGCTAGCCAGCGCCATCCGGCAATGCCAACGCTGTCCCTGCGGCCAGCATTGGCTATGCCTATGTCACACTCACGCAGACCCCTTTTCCCTGATTTTTTGCCAAAGGAAACCGAGATGAGCGTTTACAACAAGCTGAATGAACTGCAGATCGAACTGCCCGCGCTGGCCGTGCCCGCAGCCGCCTACCTGCCCTATGTGCAGACCGGCGCGCTGGTGTTCCTCAGCGGCCATATCGCCAAGAAGGACGGCAAGGTCTGGGCCGGCCAGCTGGGCCGCGACATCAGCACCGAAGAAGGCCAGGCCGCGGCGCGCGCGGTGGCGATCGACCTGCTGGGCACGCTGCAGCATGCGGCCGGCGGCGACCTCAACCGCGTGCAGCGCATCGTCAAGGTGATGAGCCTGGTCAATTCGACCGGCGACTTCACCGAGCAGCACCTGGTGACCAACGGCTGCAGCGAACTGCTGGGCGAAGTCTTCGGCGCCAAGGGCCAGCATGCGCGCAGCGCATTCGGCGTGGCGCAGATTCCCATGGGTGCGTGCGTGGAAATCGAGTTGATCGCTGAACTGGGCTGAGCACACCCTGCATGCAGGCGCGGCGTGCACTGCTGCGCCTGCCTCCAGCCTGATGCTGCTCAAAGCAGCTGGGCTGGCTGCATCGACGCCGGAATATCGCGCTGCCCATGGAGTACGCGCCAGACATCAATATGGTCAGGGCGCTCGAGATAGAACACAAGATGCGGGTAGCGGCTCAAAGGCCAGGCACGCAGACCCGGCAACTGAAGCTCATAAGCCCAATGCGGTGAGCCCGTTCCCGGGTGCTGGGCGATATGCACATAGGCCTGCTCCAATGCGTCGATGAATCCCAGGGCAGCGCTCGGCGCATGCTCGCCCAAATAATAGGCGATGGCTTCTTCAACGTCCCGGTTGGCCTGCTCGCGCGGCACCACCGGCTTGGCGCTCATTTCGGAGCGCCTCCCTTGGCGTTCCGAAGCACGCGGTCGCGCAGTCCCGAGAAATACGTGCCGTCGGCGATTGCCGCAGGCGGGGAGGCAGCGCCTGCAAGCAGCAGCCCGCGCAGCTGCAGGCGATCCTGGTCCTTGCGGATCAACTCACGCACATACTCGCTGCTGGTGCCATAACCACGCTGGCTGACCTGATCGTCGACAAACGACTTGAGACTTTCAGGCAGGGAAATGTTCATCGTGCTCATGCAGACAAGCTTAGACACGTTGGCAAAATTTGGCAAGATTTGCAAAAAACGGACGTCTTTCCTGCATGGACGAAACCCCGCCAGAGGCGGGGTTTCAGTGAAGGGCTGCGCTTACGGCCTCAGCCTAGCGTGGCGAGCGACATCATTCCACGCGCGTGATGCGCGCCGGCTTGAAGCCCAGGTCGGCCGCCTTGCCCTTGGCGCCGCGCTTGCCGCGGGCGTTGTTGAGGCTGCGGATCTCCAGCGTCTCGTCGCG
>NZ_JAVWWA010000218.1:0-2229 GCF_036666375.1 Comamonas sp.
TTCCAGTTCATCGGCCCCACGCCCGAGTCGATCCGCATCATGGGCGACAAGGTCTCGGCCAAGCAGGCGATGATCAAGGCCGGCGTGCCTTGCGTGCCCGGCTCCGACGGCGAGCTGCCTGACGATCCGGTGCAGATCCGCCGCATCGCCAAGGCCGTGGGCTATCCCGTGATCATCAAGGCCGCAGGCGGCGGCGGTGGCCGCGGCATGCGCGTGGTGCATACCGAAGCCGCGCTGGTCAACGCCGTGCAGATGACCAAGGCCGAAGCCGCTGCGGCATTCGGCAACCCCGCGGTGTACATGGAAAAGTACCTGCAGAACCCGCGCCACATTGAAATCCAGGTGCTGGCCGACAAGTTCAAGAACGCCGTCTATCTGGGCGAGCGCGACTGCTCCATGCAGCGCCGCCACCAGAAGGTGATCGAAGAGGCGCCCGCGCCCGGCATTCCACGCCGCCTGATCGAACGCATTGGCGAGCGCTGCGTCGCGGCCTGCAAGAAGATCGGCTACCGCGGTGCGGGCACGTTCGAGTTCCTGTTCGAAAACGGCGAGTTCTATTTCATTGAAATGAACACCCGGGTTCAGGTCGAGCACCCCGTGACCGAAATGATTTCGGGCGTGGACATCGTCAAGACGCAGATCATGGTCGCGGCCGACGAGAAGCTGCCGTTCACGCAGCGCCAGATCGAGCTGCGCGGCCATGCGATCGAATGCCGCATCAACGCCGAGGACGCGTACAAGTTCACGCCGTCTCCCGGTCGCATCACCACCTGGCATGCGCCGGGCGGCCCGGGCGTGCGTGTCGACTCGCACATCTACACGAACTATTTCGTTCCCCCGAACTACGACTCGATGATCGGCAAGCTGATCGTCCACGGCGACACGCGCGAGCAGGCCCTGGCCCGCATGCGCACGGCGCTGCTGGAAACCGTGGTCGAAGGCATCAACACCAACATTCCCCTGCACAAGGATCTGATGGTCGATGCCAAGTTCATGGAAGGCGGCACCAACATCCACTATCTGGAAGAGTGGCTGCAGCTGCGCAACCCCAAGCGATGAGTCCGGCCGCAGGGCTGTGACCGCATATGCTGGCCTCTGGCGACGGAGGCCGGCATTTTCATTTTTACAAGGAACGGCGTCATGTTTGAACTGAGCCTGTTGTGCCCCGAAGACCGGGTGGAAACCATCAGCGATGCGCTCGACGCGCTGGACGCATTGAGCGTATCGGTCGAAGACGCCGATGCACAGACCGAGGCCGAGCAGGCATTGTTTGGCGAGCCCGGCATGCCGCCGCCCAAGGACGGCTGGCAGCGCAGCCGCGTGGTCGCGCTGTTTCCCACCGAGGAACTCGCGCAGGAAGCGCGCCAATTGCTGAGCCTGCAGGACTTCTTCGAAGGCTGCACCATTCTGGGCGTGAACAATGTGCCCGAGCAGGATTGGGTGCGCCTGACGCAGTCGCAGTTCACGCCTGTGGACATCACGCCCGAGTTCTGGATCGTGCCCACCTGGCACGACATGCCTGAACAAGCCAAGGTCAGCATCCGCCTCGATCCGGGTCTGGCGTTCGGCACCGGCACCCATCCAACGACGCGCATGTGCCTGCGCTGGATCGCACGCCAGCCCGCGGGCTCGCTGGGCCGCGTGCTCGACTACGGCTGCGGCTCGGGCATTCTTGCCATCGGCGCGGCCAAGTTCGGCGCGGTCGACATCGACGCCGTGGACATCGATACCGCGGCCGTCGACTCGACGCTGCTCAATGCCCAGGCGAACGAAGTGCAGCTGTCCGCGGGCCTGCCCGACAAGGCAAGCGGCGAGTACGGCACGGTGCTGGCCAACATCCTGGCCTCGCCCCTGAAGGTGCTCGCGCCGCTGCTGTGCGCGCATGTGGCCGCGGGCGGCAACCTGGTGCTCGCGGGTATCCTGGAGCGCCAGGCCGATGAGCTCAAGGAGGCCTATGCACCCTGGGTCAAGCTCGAAGTCGCGGATGCGCAGGACGGCTGGATCCTGATGACCGCTTCGCGCTGAGCGCCCTCGGTCGCCCCACTTTTGACAGGAACTGCCGATGAGCCAGACCACGCGCTGCCCTTCTTGTGGAACGAAGTTCAAGGTGGTGGCCGACCAGTTGCGCATTTCAGAGGGCTGGGTGCGCTGCGGCCAGTGCGAGCAGGTGTTCGACGCCACGCTGACGCTGGAGTCGCCTGCCATGGCTGCGGCATCCGTCGCTGCGGC
>NZ_JAVWWA010000219.1:0-2110 GCF_036666375.1 Comamonas sp.
GTGGCCGAGAACAGCAGGCTTTGCTTGTTCTTGGGCACCAGGGCCAAGACCTTCTTCACGTCATGGATAAAGCCCATGTCGAGCATGCGGTCGGCTTCGTCCAGGATCAGGATCTGCACGGTCGACAGATCGAGGAAACCTTGCTGCTGCAGGTCCAGCAGACGGCCGGGAGTGGCCACCAGGATGTCGACACCGCGCTTGATGCGGTCGATCTGGGGGTTCATGCCCACGCCGCCGAAAATCACGGTGGAGCTGATGTTGTCGAGGTACTTGGCATAGCCGCGCACCGATTCTTCAACCTGCGCCGCGAGTTCGCGGGTAGGCGTCAGGATCAGCGCTCGCACGCCCTTGTTGCCGAACTTGCTGGTGGCGGGATCGCCCTCTACCAGTCGGTTGAGCATGGGCAGCGCGAATGCGGCGGTCTTGCCGGTGCCGGTCTGTGCGCCGGCAAGCAGGTCCTGGCCCTGGAGCACGGCCGGAATGGCTTGTGCCTGGATGGGCGTAGGCGTGTCGTAACCCTGTTCGAGCACGGCCTTCAGGATGGCAGGAGCCAGATTCAGTTCTTCAAATGTCATGTGGTCAGGTGCGCCCATCCTGGGCGCGGGGGGTATCAGCCTGTCGTGGCAACCTTTGCGGTTGCCGGCCAGTCCTAGGCAGATGAGGTTCAAAGATGGGAGCCCGGCACTGCGTCCATTGTCCCCAGCTGGAATGCTGATGTTTCGGGCAACTGGAGCCCGTAACTGTGGGTATTGTCGCATGCGCGGATAATCACGGCTGGCGTGCAACCATTTTGTTGCCCAGTTTTTGAAGAATCAACAGACAAATCCATGGCCCAATACGTTTTTTCGATGAACCATGTCACCAAGACCGTGCCGCCCAAGCGGCAGATCTTGAAGGACGTTTCTCTCAGCTTTTTCCCCGGCGCAAAGATTGGCGTGCTGGGCCTTAACGGCTCCGGGAAATCCTCTCTGCTGAAAATCATGGCAGGGGTGGACAAGGAGATCGAAGGCGAAGCCATCCCCATGGCCGGCCTGTCCATCGGCTACCTGCCCCAGGAACCCCAGCTCAACCCCGAGCACACCGTGCGCGAGGCAGTGGAGGAAGCGCTGGCGGAAGTCAACAACGCGCGCAAGCGCCTGGACGAAATCTACGCCGCCTACGCGGAAGAAGACGCCGACTTCGACGCGCTGGCGACCGAGCAGGGCGAGATGGAAGCCATCATTGCCGCGGCCGGCACCGACTCCGAGCACCAGCTCGAAATCGCCGCCGACGCGCTGCGCCTGCCCGCATGGGACGCCGTGATCGGCAAGCTGTCGGGCGGTGAAAAGCGCCGCGTGGCCCTGTGCCAGCTGCTGCTGTCCAAGCCCGACATGCTGCTGCTTGACGAGCCCACCAACCACTTGGATGCCGAATCCGTCGACTGGCTCGAGCAGTACCTGCACCGCTTCACCGGCACCGTCGTGGCCATCACCCACGATCGCTACTTCCTCGACAACGCCGCCGAATGGATCCTGGAACTTGACCGCGGCCACGGCATTCCCTACAAGGGCAACTACTCCGAGTGGCTGCTGCAGAAGGGCAACCGCCTCGAAGCCGAAAACAAGGGCGAGGAAGCCCGCGCCAAGGCCCTGAAGAAGGAACTGGAATGGGTGCGCCAGAACTCCAAGGGCCGCCAGGCCAAGTCGAAGGCGCGTATCGCGCGCTTCGAGGAACTGAGCGATTACGAATACCAGCAGCGCAACGAAACCCAGGAAATCTTCATTCCTGTGGCCGAACGTCTGGGCAGCAAGGTCATCGAGTTCAACAACGTCACCAAGAGCTTTGGCGACCGCGTGCTGATCGACAACCTCAGCATGAACGTGCCTGCGGGCGCCATCGTCGGCATCATCGGCCCCAACGGCGCGGGCAAGTCCACGCTGTTCAAGCTGATCGCCGGCAAGGAACAGGCCGATAGCGGCACCGTCGACATCGGCTCGACCGTGAAGATGGCGTTTGTCGACCAGTCGCGCGATTCGCTGGCCAACGAGAAGACCGTCTGGGAAGACATTTCCGGCGGCCTGGACATCATCAACGTCGGCAAGTTCCAGATGGCTTCGCGTGCCTACGCCGG
>NZ_JAVWWA010000220.1:0-2064 GCF_036666375.1 Comamonas sp.
CGTTCGAGCTCCTGCACCCGATAGGCATGCGGACTCACACCCATGTGCTTGCGGAAGAACCGGCCGAAGTAGCTTTCGTCCTCGAAGCCCAGGCTGTCGGCGATCTGCTTGATGCTGCCGTTGGTATAGACGAGCTCGCGCTGCGCCTCGAAGAGCACGCGCTCGTTGATCATGTCTATGCTGGACTTGCCCAGGCTCTCGCGCGTGAGCCTGGACAATTGGCCGGCACTGATGCCCAGCTGTTCGGCGTACTGCGCCACGGTCCAGCGGCGGCGCAGGTGCTCGTCGATCAGGCTTCTGAATTTCTCCAGTTGCAGCGACCTGCGCGACAGTGCGGGCCAGACGGCGGGTTCCAGCGTTTCGCTGAGCCTGGCCACCTGGACCAGCAAGGCAGTGATGAGCGACAGGCCCGCCGCGACCTGTCCCATCGCGGCCAACCGCCATTCGCGCTCTATGCTCAGATACAGCGGCATCAGTCCCGCGGTATAGCGGCCTTGCTGCGGGAGATTGATGGCCAGCGGCTTGCGCAATGTGTGCAGCAGCTCCGGCATCACGATCTTCACCATCGCTTCCAGCGGTTTTTGCGCCGCCGTCACGACCACGCCGTTGACCTGCGGGTTGAATTCGAATCCGTGCACCCGCCTTGCGGGCACCACGACGAGAGCCGGTGCGTGCAGGGGACGGCGCTCATCATCGAGCAGGGCGTGGCCCTGGCCATGCGTCATGTACAGGATCTGGAACAGGGATTGATGCTCGTGTGGATCGATCTCCCAGCCGTACAGCGAGGAGCGCTCCGGAATCCACTCGAAGTTGAACATATTGCTGCCGCCCGCGGGAGCGTTGTCGCCGTACATGGCGTAGTTGGGGATGCGGCGCTGGCGCTTGCCGGGAAGCTGGGGCGGTGACTGAGGCATGCAGGAAATGTCCTGCCTGATGCAACGTATGGCTTATAGGGATAACCCGCTGTGCCTTGTTTATGCACGAAATGTCCGATCACTGGCTTGAATTGTCAAAGGACACCATGGACCCGCGCTCGCAGAATTCGGACCTTCGGATTCAAGGGAGTTGCAATGGCGATGGAAAAAGTTCAGACCGGCTGGCTGCAGTTGCAGGACCGGGTGTGCGTGGTGACGGGTGCGGCCAGCGGCATTGGCCTGGCCGTGGCCCAGGCGCTGGCAGCGCAGGGCGCGCGCCTGGCGCTGATCGACAAGAACGCCGCGGCCTTGCAGGCGGTGGTGCGGCAGTTCGAGGCCGTCGCGCGACCGGTGATCGCGCTGGCCTGTGACACGTCGAGCGAGGCGCAGCTGCAGGCGGCCGCGCAGCAGGTGGAGCGCACCTGGGGCGCGGCGCGCACGCTGGTGAACAACGCCGGCGTGCTGCGCGCTGGCTCGCTCGATGCGCTGACGCTGGCCGATTGGAATCTCGTGCTGTCCGTGGACCTGACGGGCTACTGGCTGGCCGCCAAGGCCTTTGGTGCGCAGCTGCGCTCCCACAGGGAAGACGGCGGCGCCAGCATGGTGCATGTGGCCTCGATTGCCGGGCATTTTCCGCAAAGCCACAGCGGCGCGTACAGCGCGGCCAAGGCGGGGGTCTGTCTGCTGTCGCGCCAGTTCGCGGTGGAATGGGGCGCGGATGCGGTGCGCAGCAACGTGGTCTGTCCGGGAATGATACGCACGCCGCTGTCTGCGGACTTCTATGCCCAGCCGGGCGTGGAGCAGGCGCGCTGCGCCGCCACGGCCAGCGGCAGGGTGGGCGAGGCCGACGACATCGCCGACACCGTGGCTTTTTTGGCCAGCCCACGCGCAGGCTATGTGAACGCCACCGAAATCATGGTCGATGGCGGCATGTCGGCGAAGCTGATGGACATGGTGCCGCGTCCTGGCTTCAGCCAGGCGAGCTGATGTTGCGGGAGACCGATGCAATGCTGAAACAGGAAAATCCGAGATCCATCGAATGCGATGTGGTGATCGTGGGCAGCGGTGCGGCCGGGCTTGCGGCCGCGGTGACAGCGCGCAAGCGCGGGCTCGACGTGGTGGTGCTGGAGAAGGAGCCGGTGTTTGGCGG
>NZ_JAVWWA010000221.1:0-1803 GCF_036666375.1 Comamonas sp.
AAGAACGAACTCGATGTCGAGTAGACCAGCAGCACCAGCAGCGCGCCCAGCGCGAAGCGGCGCTGGCCGAGCAGCCGCATGTCGACCAGCGGCAACTGCCCCCCGGCCTGGCGCTGGCGTTGCTGGCGGTGGAAGGCCGCGAGCAGCAGCACGGCCGCGGCCAGAGCCCAGAGGCTCCAGGCGGGCCAGCCTTGCGCCGGCCCTTCGATCAGCGGCACCAGCAGACTGGCCAGTCCGCCGCTCACCAGCAGCACGCCGCGGCCGTCGAGCGCGGGGCGCGCGGGCGCGCGTGACTCGGGAATGTGGCGTGCCGCGGCGATCGCGCCCAGGCCTATGGGCACATTGATCAGAAAGATCGTGCGCCAGCCCAGGCCCCACAGGTCGGCGTGCACCAGCCAGCCGCCGAACACCTGGCCGGCGATCGCGGCCAGGCCCAGCGTCATGCCCAGCAGGCCGAACGCGCGCCGGCCGGCGTCGCCGTCGAAGTGCACGCGTATCGAGGCATAGACCTGGGGAAACAGCAGTGCGGCAGCGAGCCCTTGCAGCACGCGCGCGGCGATCAAGGCATTCGCGTCGGGGGCGAGTCCGCACAGCAGTGACGCAAAGGTGAACCCGGCCATGCCCAGCACGAACAGCCGGCGGCGCCCGAAGCGGTCGCCCAGCCGCCCGCCCGTGATCAGCAGCACGCCGAAAGCGAGTTCATAGCCCGCAACGATGAAGCCGATCTGCGCAAAGCTCGCCGCGAGTCCGGCCTGCATGCTGGGAATGGCGACGTTGACGACAAACAGATCGAAGATGGTGACAAAGCCGGCGAGCAGCAGCACGGCCAGGCCGCGCCAGGGCGGGTTGGAAGAGACGGAACAGGATGTCATGCAGCGCATTCGGAAGGTGAGGGCGCATTCTGTGATCCTTTCCAACCAATTACAATTTAACTGTTTATGCTGTTACTGAAAGCAATGCGATGGCCATTCGTACCCTGGAGCGCACGCGCCACGAGCTCGCCGCCTTCTTGCGCGCGCGCCGCGAGCGGCTGTCGCCTGCCGATGCCGGTCTGCCCAGCGGCAGCCGCCGGCGCACGCCGGGCTTGAGGCGCGAGGAAGTCGCGGCGCTCGCGGGCGTGGGCCTGACCTGGTACACCTGGCTGGAGCAGGGGCGCGACATCGGCGTGTCGGCGGCGTTTCTCGACAGTCTGGCGCGCGTCTTCAAGCTCGATGCCGCCGAGCGCCGCCATCTGTTCCTGCTCGCGCATGCGCGGCCGCCGGCCGAGCCCGGCAAGACCTGGTGCGTGGTGCCGCCGCTGGTGCGCCGGCTGATGCACGACCTCGCGCCGCATGCGGCCTATGTGCTCAATCTGCGCTGGGATGTGCTGGTCTTCAACACCGCTGCCGACGAACTGTTCGGCTTCGGCGCGCATGCGCCCGAGCGGCGCAATCTGCTGTGGCTGCTGTTCACCGATCCGCTGCTGCATGCGCGCTTTGCCGACTGGGAGCCGCAGGCGCAGCAGATGCTGTCGAGCTTTCGCCGCGACTTCGCGCGCGCGACGCAGGAGGCCGATATCCATGAACTGGTCGATGAGCTTGCCCGGGTCTCACCGACCTTCAAGCAATGGTGGCACCGCAACGAGGTGCACGCGCCGTGCACTGGCATGCGCGAACTGCTGATCGACGGCCGGCGCCAGGCGTATGAGCACACTTCGCTGACCGTCGATGAAGACCGCCATCTGCGGCTGGTGGTCCATGCGCTGGCGCCCTAGGGCGGGCCGGGGGCGGGCTCAGGCCTGCGCCGGGCGGCGCGCAAACGCCA
>NZ_JAVWWA010000222.1:0-1802 GCF_036666375.1 Comamonas sp.
CTCGGCCGAAGACATCATCGCCATGCTGCTGGCCGAATGCGCGCTGGGCGGCGTCGAGCGCTGGCAGCCGTGCAAGGTGGGCAGCGTCTCGCATGACGCGAACGGCTACCTGCTGGCCACGGACCGCGGCGCGGTGCGCGCCCCCAACCTGGTGATTGCCACCGGCGGGCTGTCGATTCCCAAGATCGGCGCCACCGACTTCGGCTACCGCCTGGCCCAGCAGTTCGGCCTGCCGCTGATCGAGCGCACTCCCGGCCTGGTGCCGCTGACCTTCGACGGCGCGGCCTGGGAGCCCTATGCGCAGCTGTCGGGCCTGGCGCTGCCCGTGGAGATCAGCACCGGCAGCAAGAAGGAGCGCATGGCTTTCCACGAAGACCTGCTGTTCACCCATCGCGGCCTGTCCGGGCCGGCCGTGCTGCAGATCTCGAGCTACTGGCAGCAGGGCACGCCGCTGTCCATCAACCTCGCTCCCAATGTGGATTTAGCCGCGGCGCTGGCCCAGGCCAAATTGCGCTCGCGCAAGCTGATCGCCAACGAACTCGCCACCTGGCTGCCCAGCCGTTTGGCCGATGCCTGGGTGGCCCAGGACGCCGAGCTGCAGCGCCCCATCGCCGAAGCTTCGGACAAGGCCTTGAACCGTCTTGCCGAGCGCCTGAGCCGCTGGGAAATCACGCCCAACGGGTCGGAAGGCTACAAGAAAGCCGAAGTCACGCTGGGCGGCGTGGACACCCGCGTGCTGTCGCAGCAGAGCATGGAGTGCAGGGCCCAGCCCGGACTGTTCTGCATTGGCGAGGTGGTCGACATCACGGGCTGGCTCGGCGGCTACAACTTCCAGTGGGCCTGGGCCAGCGCGCATGCCTGTGCGAATTCCTTGCAGCCGGCTGTAACTGGTCTATAATCCTTGGCTTTGCTGGCAATGCCCCGTCGGCCAATACTAGTTATAGACGGGGAACAACCGCCGCACATGGCGCACAGGCTCGATCTCCTTTGCTCCCGCTGTCGGCAACAAATATTTGGAAACATTAGCTAATGACCACCATCCGCGTAAAAGAAAACGAACCCTATGACGTCGCTCTGCGTCGCTTCAAGCGCACGATCGAAAAGCTCGGCCTGCTGACCGACCTGCGCGCTCGCGAGTTCTACGAGAAGCCCACTTCCGAGCGCAAGCGCAAGAAGGCAGCCGCCGTGAAGCGTCACTACAAGCGCGTTCGCAGCATGCAGCTGCCCAAGAAGCTGTACTAAGCTCAAGCCGGCCTTCAAAAGCCGCAAACCCGCGCTCGGGACGCCAGGCGCGGGTTTTTTGTTTTCCGATTTCCGATTTCCACTTTCAGGAGCTATGCCATGAGCCTCAAAGACCAGATTACCGAAGACATGAAGACCGCCATGCGCGCCAAGGACAGCGAGCGCCTGGGCACCATCCGCATGCTGATGGCGGCCATGAAGCAAAAGGAAGTCGATGAGCGCGTGGTGCTCGACGACGTGGCCATCATCGCCATCGTCGACAAGCTGATCAAGCAGCGCAAGGACAGCATTGCCGCCTTCGAGACCGCCGATCGCCAGGATCTGGTCGACAAGGAAAAAGCCGAGCTCGAAGTGCTCAAGGTCTACCTGCCCCAGCGCATGTCGGCCGAGGAAGTCACTGCCGCCGTGCAGGCCATCGTGGCCGAACTCGGCGCCAAGGGCCCGGGCGACATGGGCAAGGTGATGGGCGCGGTCAAGACCGCGCTCGCAGGCAAGGCCGACATGGGCCAGGTGTCCGCCGCCGTGAAGGCCGCGCTGGCCGGCTGAAACGCCACGCCCCA
>NZ_JAVWWA010000223.1:0-1740 GCF_036666375.1 Comamonas sp.
GGACCAAGGCCCCGCGCGCAGGGCAGCCGGATCAGACGCCAGCTGCGTGGGCCTGCTCGTCGGCGTGGTAGCTCGAGCGCACCATGGCGCCGACGGCCGCATGGCTGAAACCCATCTTGTAGGCTTCTTCCTCGAACATCTTGAAGGTGTCGGGGTGCACATAACGTCGCACCGGCAGATGGCTGTTCGAGGGCGACAGGTACTGGCCTATGGTCAGCATGTCGATGTCATGCGCGCGCATGTCGCGCATCACCTGCAGGATTTCCTCGTCCGTCTCGCCCAGGCCGACCATGATGCCGCTCTTGGTCGGCACCTTGGGGTGCAGCGCCTTGAACTTCTTGAGCAGGTTCAGGCTGAACTGGTAGTCGGAACCGGGACGCGCTTCCTTGTACAGGCGCGGCGCGGTCTCGAGGTTGTGGTTCATCACATCGGGCGGCGCGGCCTTGAGGATCTCCAGCGCGCGGTCGTCGCGGCCGCGGAAATCGGGAACAAGGATCTCGATCTGCGTTGTTGGCGACAGTTCGCGGATGTTCTTGATGCATTCGACGAAATGGCCGCTGCCGCCGTCGCGCAGGTCATCGCGGTCCACGCTGGTGATCACCACGTACTTGAGGCGCAGCTGGGCAATGGTCTTGGCCAGGTTCAGCGGCTCGTCGACATCGAGCGGGTCGGGGCGGCCATGGCCCACGTCGCAGAACGGGCAGCGGCGCGTGCACTTGTCGCCCATGATCATGAAGGTGGCCGTGCCCTTGCCAAAGCATTCGCCGATATTGGGGCAGCTGGCTTCCTCGCAGACGGTATGCAGCTTGTTCTCGCGCAGGATGTCCTTGATTTCGTAGAAGCGCGTGGTCGGCGAGCCGGCCTTGACGCGGATCCACTCCGGCTTCTTGAGCACTTCGCCGTGCTCGACCTTGATGGGGATGCGCGACAGCTTGGCTGCGGCCTTTTGCTTGGCCAGCGGGTTGTAGGTGGCTGCGGACTGCGCTTCGCGTACGACGTCTGTGGTGCTCATGGCTCTTGTTTCTCAGGGGGCGAGCCGGATTTCCAGCTGTCGGCCAAGCACATGCGCAGCCTCGTCCCAGGTTGTCTGGACACCGATTGTAGAAAGATCCACGCTGGGCAACCCGGCATAGCCACAAGGATTGATGCGCGAATAGGGTTCAAGATCCATTGCAACGTTCAGCGCCAGACCGTGGTAGGTGCAATGGCGGCTCACCTTGATGCCCAGTGCGGCGATCTTTCCCAGGCCGCTGAAGTCGGGCACGGGCGCGTCGCTGCCGGGCAGGCGCAGCTGCGGGCGCTGCTCAAGCATGGCGTGGCTCGATGGATCCGCCAGGCGCACGTAGATGCCGGGCGCGCCTGCGACGCGGTGGCCGGTGACGCCGAAATGCGCGAGCGTGCGGATCACGGCCTCCTCGAGGCGATAGACGTATTCCTTGACGAAATAGCCGCGGCGCTGCAAGTCGAGCAAGGGGTAGGCAACGACCTGGCCCGGGCCATGGTAGGTCACCTGTCCGCCGCGGTTGGTTGCCACGACGGGGATGTCTCCGGGCAGCAGCACATGGTCGGCCTTGCCGGCCAGCCCTTGCGTGAAGTGCGGTGCATGCTCGCAGATCCACAGCGAGTCAGGCGTGTCGGCGCTGCGCTGCTGCGTGAGGTCCTGCATGGCCTGGACCGTGGCCTGGTAGTCGGTGCGGCCCAGCAGCCGCGTGTCCAGCGCGATGCCAGACACCGTCACAG
>NZ_JAVWWA010000224.1:0-1547 GCF_036666375.1 Comamonas sp.
GATCTTCGGTCCCTCTGGCAAAAGCGCGCCGATGTCGCCACCTTTCGCTCGGATAAGGAACAATGGCCGCTCAAACCACGCTGTCCGTATGGCAGCGCTTGGTATCCAGGAGCTTGCAGCCATGCGCGCCAACGACATATCCCCGGTCAGCACCCTATCTGCTGGGACTCCCGGTAGCCTGGAGGCCTGGCAGGCGCTGGGCAGCTTGGATTCCCTGTACATCCGCGCAGGCAAGGAGCCCGCACCGCGGCCGGTGACAACGGTCCAGGCGATTGCGGATTTCGGGCTTGCGGGAGACCGGCATGCGTCGCCGCTATCGCCCAGGCAGCTGCTGCTCGCGGGAAGTCCCGCGTATCAACGCTGGGGCCTGCCTTGCGCGGCGCTCAGAGAGAATCTGCGGGTTGATTTCTCCACGAGCCAACTCGCTTCAGGTGATCTGCTGCGCATCGGCAGCGAGGTCGTGCTCTGGATCACCTTTGTCTGCGAGCCCTGCAATCTGCTGGAACGGCGCTGCCCTGGCACGCTCAGAACGATTGGCGCCGACCGCGGGATTCTGGCGCGCGTGCTGCGTGGCGGCGAGCTGCGCCAGGGCGACGTGATTGGCGTGAGGCGCGCCGCCGCGCCCCTGTTCAGCGACGATTGGCAGCAGCGTGTGCTGCATGTGGCGCGTGCCGTGCCCGAGGGCTTCTGGCTCAGCCATCGCCAGCTCGCGCAGATGGCCGGTGTTCATACAGCTTACTGCCGGGCATTTCCGCGCGTGCTGGCGCGCCTGCCAGCGGATATGGCGCGCCGGGTAGGAAGTGGTGCGGGCATGGGCGCGGCACTTCCCTGGTCCGGCGCCGGGCTGTTCGATGCCGGCGTCAGCGTGTAGCCTGTGGCTCGCCGTGAAAATGCAGGGGCAGTTCGCTGTGCAAAGTTTAGTAACGCGGGCTGTCGTACTACCGATCCGTCCACAGGAGCAACGATGAAAGAAGCAATCTGGCTGGCGCTTGCTGCCGCCATGGCAACCAGCGCAGTGGCGCGTGACAATGCAGCCGACGCGGTGAACAGCGGCGTCATCCGCATGGCTGCGAGCCTGAACGAAATGGCGCTGGCCTGTGGCCACAAGAGTGCCGCGAATGTCGAGGCCGGCCGCATTCAGCAGCGTGCCGCGGCCATCAAGGACATGGCGGTCGCGCCAGCGGAGTACGACCGCATGTACGCCACCTACAAGACCGAGTTCACGCAGAAGTGGAAGAGCATGCCCCCAGCGCAGCAGCAGCAGGCTTGCGCGCAGATGCCGCGGCCTTGAACGGCATGCACGCGCAACAAAAAGCCACCCGGAGGTGGCTTGCGTTTGTCGTGGTTCAGTTGACGGGCAGGATGCGCACGCTGGCCTGGCTGCCCGCATCCGCGGCCGCGACCGCCACAAACAGGCGACGGTTCGCTGCGTCGTAGGAGACGCCCATCATCTTCGGCCAGCCGCTCGCCAGCACGCTGGTTTCGCCCTTGGCGTCGATGCGGAACAGCCGGCCGCCGCTGCCGCCGAAGAACAGGCTGCCATCGGG